>JBGCFH010000127.1:0-29352 GCA_045106825.1 Saprospiraceae bacterium
AATCTGCGTGAATCTGCGTGAATCTGCGTGAATCTGCGTGAATCTGCGTGAATCTGCGTGAAAAAAGCATTTTGCGAAGCAAAATTTAGCAATTGTGATTTTTATTTTACGTTTCAGCGAAACGTAAATGTTATTGTCAACATTCAAACAATTGAACAACTGAACATTCGAACATAACTACTAAAATCCATTTACACCATTAACGGTTGTATATTTGAAGGATGCTTTTTTCTCTGGATAAACAATTTTGAAGGCGGACTGAACCATCAAAGTCGCTTCATGGAATCCACACAAAATTAGTTTCAACTTACCTGGATAAGTATTCACATCGCCAATGGCAAATATACCAGGAATATTCGTAGAATAATCTAATGTATTATCGACAATAATAGCCGATTTTTGAATTTCTAATCCCCAATCACCAATTGGCCCTAATTTTGGCGTAAGCCCAAATAATGGTACAAAATGATCTGTTTTACGAGTCATTTCTCCCAACTTTTTATGTTTAATAACAACCTCATCCAACTTGTCTGTACCGTTTAATCCAACGACTTGAGCTTCTGTTATTAAGTTAATTTTTTTGGCTTCCGCCAATTCCATCACTTTTTCTACCGAATCTAAAGCACCACGGAAACTTGTACGACGATGCACTAAAGTAATTTCTTTGGCAACATTTGCTAAGAAAATTGTCCAATCCAAAGCAGAATCGCCACCTCCAGCAATCACAACTGATTTGTTGCGATAAAACTCAGGATCACGAATGATGTACTCAACACCTTTATCCTCAAAATCAACAATATTAGAAATCGGTGGTTTACGAGGCTCAAAACTACCTAAACCTCCTGCAATTGCGACAACAGGAGCAAGGTGTTTTGTTCCTCTATTTGTCGTTATACACCAGCGTCCATCTTCTTGTTTTTCAAGTGTTTCGGCACGTTCGCCCAACGTAAAACCTGGTTTAAAAGGCTCAATTTGTTTCATTAAATTGTCTACTAAATCACCAGCTAAAATATCTGGATAACCAGGAATATCATAAATTGGTTTTTTAGGATAAATTTCTGATAATTGTCCACCAGGTTGTGGCAACGCATCAATCAAGTGACATCTCAGTTTCAATAAACCTGCTTCAAAAACAGTGAATAAACCAACTGGTCCTGCACCGACAATAAGTATATCTGTTTCTACCATGATTCTTAATTTGTTTTAATTGTGTAGTAATTTTTCAAAAAAAAATTGCTCACGAAAAACAATACAAATCTGATTAAAGTTATTATTAAATACAATTCAAAATATCATTTTTTTTGATGACTTTTATCAAGATTTGCTCAAAATGACTGCAAAAATACAGTTTATTTTTTACTTAAATAAGTATAACACAATATTGCAAAAAAGGATTATTGTGTTTTGTAATTCATAACACATTGCTTTTTTATCTGTTCATCGTCATAGATTTGTCGTGTTCAAAAAACAGATTTGTCAAAATTTGTTAAATCTTGTTATTTTAAGAGATTTGCACCTATCTTTAAATTTGGATGAATTTTAACTGTTCTAAATTCTATCAATAATGATAAAATACATTCACGATTCAAATGGAAAAGTTGAGGCTGCTATTGTTCCTATTGATTTATGGGATTTGATAAAACAACATTTTAAAGAAATGAATGCTAAAAAATCATCTTATGAATATTCTCCAACTGACTTTGAACAAACAATGGCTGGATTAGATTTGGATATTGATGAAGCACTGAAAGACATCGAAAAAGAATGGAGATGATTTTAAGTCATAGGTTATAAGTCATAAGTAATATACTTAAAAGTTACTTCACACTTCAGACCTTATACTTCAGATATTATACTTCAGATATTATACTTAAAAATATTTATTAATAAATTAAATGATTAAACGAATGAAATTTCAATTAAGAATTGGTATTGCTGTTTTGTTTTTATTTGTTGTAAATGCAGCTTTTGCCAATTACCTAAACCCGACAGATTCTGTCGCTCCCGAAAACTGGTTTAACTTAGATGAATCAAAAGATGGAGTACGAGGTGTAAGTACAGAAGTGGCTTACCAAACTGTTTTAAAAGGAAAAACTTCAAGAACAGTTGTTGTAGCTGTTATTGATTCAGGTGTTGATATCGAACACGAAGATTTGAAAGATGTTATTTGGGTCAATAAAGGAGAAATCGCTGGTGACGGAATTGATAATGATGGTAATGGTTATATTGATGACGTTCATGGTTGGAATTTTATCGGTGGTGCTGATGGAAAAAACATCGGAGCTGATAATCTTGAAATCACTCGTTTATACCGAGATTTAAACGCTGAATTTGATGGAATGTCAAAAAGTGATGTAAAAGGTGGTAAAGCTAAAAAACGTTATGCTCGTTATATTGCAATCAAAAAAGACTTTGATAAAGTATCTAAAAGAGCAATCGGTCAGTACAATCAAATGAAAATGATTGCGAATGCAGTTGATGTTGTTACAAAAGCATTGGATGGTAAAGAAATGAATAAAGAAAATGTTGCCACTTTAGTAGAAAAAAGTGATGATGAAACAGTAAAACAAAATGCTACAATCATTGGAAACTTATTAGGTAATGGTGTTTCTGCGAAAGATTTAGCTGGTATCAATCAATACGTTGAAGGTTCTAAAGCTGGTGCTGAATATTACTACAATGTTGATTTTGATCCTCGTGCGGATATTGTTGGTGATGATTACCGTAACTCAAAAGAAACAATCTATGGTAACAATGATGTAGAAGGGCCAGATGCTCAACATGGAACTCACGTTGCTGGTATTATCGGTGCAGTTCGTACTAATGATGTTGGAATGAAAGGTGTTGCAAATAACGTACAAATCATGTCTATTCGTTGTGTACCAGATGGCGATGAACGTGACAAAGATGTTGCTAATGCTATTCGTTATGCTGTCGATAATGGTGCTTCTGTTATCAACATGAGTTTTGGTAAAGGTTACTCTTATGATGAGAAAATCGTTGAGAAAGCAATTAAGTATGCAATGAAAAAAGATGTTTTATTAGTACATGCTGCTGGTAACTCTGCTCAAAACAACGATAATGACAATAACTTCCCTAATGATTTATTAGGAAAGAAAGAAAACAAAGAAGCTACAAACTGGTTAGAAATCGGTGCTGCAAACTGGGGCGAAGATGGTAATCAATTAGCAACTTTCTCTAACTATGGTAAAGAGCAGGTTGATGTATTTGCACCAGGTGTTGACTTATATGCGACTGTTCCTCAATCAGAATATGCTTCATTGAGTGGTACTTCTATGGCTGCTCCTGTTGTTGCTGGTACAGCGGCTGTTTTACGTTCTTACTTCCCGACTTTGACTGCAGAACAAGTTAAAAACATTATCATGGAATCAGCGATTCCTTTGAAAGGTGAAGTAAATATGCCTGGTTCTAAGGATAAAACAACACTTGCTGAAATCTCTAAAACTGGTGCTGTAATCAACGTTGTAGAAGCAGTGAAATTAGCAGAGAAAACTCAAGGTAAAAAGAAAGTTAAAAATCCTTAATTAAGATTTTTTTTAAAAATATCAAAACGCCATTCTGAATTTTTCGGAATGGCGTTTTTTAATATTGTGTCCGACTAATTAAGTGAAGAGTCAATAATAAACTTGACAAAGAATGGATTAAGATTTTTTGTTCTTCACTAAAAATCAAACTCAAATCTCAATTAACTTCTAAACCTTTATTTCCATTCTCTGTTTAACCAAAAATCCAAATAAGTAAGGTGTAAAACTTATTTATCAGATTAAAATCTACAACTATGAAAACGACTTTACAACTGCTCACCAGCCTTTGGTTACTCTCTTTTTCAATCAATACAAACGCTCAAACTTGGAACTGGGCAAACAGTCTTGAAAGTGTCACAGGAAGCGATGAAGCAAGAGATATTGCTGCGGACAATCAAGGAAATACCTATGTTACAGGTTTTTTTATAGGTACAATCGAAACCGTCGTAGATACAATTGTTAGTTTCGGTAGCAATGATTCTTTTGTTGCAAAATATGATTCTACAGGAACATTGCTTTGGTTACGAAGTGGTGGTGGAATCTCCAACTTTGACCAAGGTGAAGCCATTGCTGTCGATAATAATGGCAATGTTTTCGTTACAGGTTATTTTCGTAATTCAGCAACTTTTGACAATATAACCGTTAGTTCTGGTGCAGGACAAAATGCTATTTTTACAGCAAAATATAATTCAAACGGTGTCATTCAATGGATAAAAACAGGAACAAATAGTAATAATAATCCAAGTTTTGTCGGGGATTTAGCACACGATATTACGATTGATAATAGTGGAAACGTTTACATTATCGGACAAAAATCCGGTGTTACGACTTTTGGTTCTATTACGGTTACTAATCCAAATATTTTTTCAATCGGTAGCTTTTTTGTAAAATATGATACAAACGGAAATGAAATATTTGGTATACCTATAAATCCTGCAAATATCAGTTATCAACCTGCCCGAATTCAAATTGTCAATAATGAAGTTTATATTTTATATCTTGATTACAGTAATGGTTATTCTTTAAATGTAAGAAAATATAACTTATCAGGAACTTTTATAAGTTCGTTCCCAGCATTTACATCTGGTGGCATTTTTCAAGTATCTGATGAAGTTGATTTAGCGGTTGATAACAATGGAAATGTAACTGTTTATGCTGAGTTTCAAGCAAGCGTGAATGTCGGTGGTATTTTGCTTCAATCAGGAGCGGGATTTAGTAATAAGGATATGTTCTTGGCACAACAAAACGCAGCAGGAACGATACAATGGGTAAAACAAATCGGTGGTGGTGGACAAGATAGAGAAGGTGGAATAGCGATTGATACTGCGAATAATATTTATATTTCAGGCTTTTTTAATAATGCTATTTCTATTGATTCTACGGTTTTACAAGCAACTGGTCAAGATATTTTCGTTGCTAAATTTAACTCTTCCGGAAACTTACAATGGGCAAGGTCAGCAGGAAGTGGAAATACAACCGCTAATTCTATTTTTGTCAATGAACGAGGAGATGCATTTGTAGCAGGACAATTTAATGGAACGGCTGCTTTTGATAATAATATTGTATCAAGTAGCGGTTCAAATGATATTTTTACAGCAAAATTGGGTTGTGAACCACAAAAGATTGAAAGTGTTCTGGGCGATACGTTGGTTTGTATCGGTTCGAGTATTTATCAAGCGATAGCCAATTCAGCTGGTAATAACTTTCTTTGGACAATTTCAAGTGGCGGTACAGTTACGACAAATGGAAATATAGCTACCATAAATTGGACAACAACAGGTACACATATTATTACCGTTTCACAAGTCAACGAATGTGGAGCTGGAGAATCATTTATCTTTAATGTTACGGTCAAAGACGTTCCTACTCTACCGATTATTAATGGCGACAATACCGATTGTTTAGGTTCTTCCACTTATAATGTGACTAATAACTCTAATTCGGACGCTTACAATTGGTCAGTTTCGGGTGGTGGAAATTTATTTCCGTTAGGCAATACAGCGATTGTCAATTGGGCAGTTACGGGAACACACGTTTTGAGCGTTTCGGCTTCTAACTTGTGTGGAATAAGTCCAACGGGAGATTTAACCATCAATATTTCAGAAATACCATCACAACCAAGTCCAATTATTGGTAATAGCAATGTTTGCCAAAGCACACAAAATTACACAATTCCACAAGTCAATAGTGTTAATTACATTTGGTCACTAAGTTCTGGTGGAACAATTACAGCAAGTGGAAATAACGCAACGATTAACTGGACAACTGCTGGGACACACACGCTAAGCGTTACACCTTCAAATGATTGTGGCGTTGGTTCGTCAAGAAGTATTTTGATAACGGTTACTGAAACACCTTCACAACCGTCAACTGTCGTTGGAAACTTAACGGTTTGTCAAGGTTTACAATCCTATTCCGTTGTCGGAAATTCAAGTCTTTCTTATAATTGGACGATTTCTGGTGGTGGAAATATTAGTTCAAATAATAACAATGCCACCGTAAATTGGCAAACATCTGGAACGTACACAATGACCATTATACCTTCCAATGTTTGTGGTGTCGGAACACCTCGAACCGTTACCGTTACCGTTTTAGATGTTCCAAATCAGCCAAGTGATATTTTAGGAATTGATACCGTTTGTATTGGTTCACAAAACTATTCTGTCCCTCCACAAGCTGGTGTCAATTTCAATTGGCAACTCTCTGGTGGCGGAACTGTTTTACCAAATAATAACTTAGCAACCATCAACTGGACAACGCCTGGGACTTATACAATCACTGTTACACCTTCTAACTCTTGTGGAACTGGGCAAGCCAAATCACGATTGATTTTTGTTAAAAACACTAACGCTCAAATCACCTCAATTACAGGCGAAGACGAACCTTGTTTGAATATTGAAAATTATTCGGTTCCGTCAATTGCTGGATTATCTTATAGCTGGAATGTAACTGGCGGCGGAACGATTACAGACTTCGGAAATGCTGCATTTGTCGATTGGAATAACACAGGAATTTACACACTTTCCGTTTCAACTTCTGATGGTTGCACAAATTCGCTTACAGTTTCAGTTGATGATGTTCCGACACAACCTTCACAAATCTTTGGTGACACAACTGTTTGTTTAAGCTTTTACAATTATTCGGTTTTAAATGCTCCAGATGTCAATTATACTTGGACGCTTTCTGGTGGCGGAATTTTGACACAAAGCGGAAATGCTGCGAATGTCAATTGGACACAAACTGGAACTTTTCAACTCACCGCAACACCTTCAAATGATTGCGGATTAGGAACAACTCGCACACAAAACATTACCGTTTTAGACGTTCCAAATACGCCTTTGACAATCACAACAACAGCGACAAACGATACGTTAGCTTGTTTGTCAACAGAAACGTATTCTATAAATTCTCAATCGAATGTCACGTATAATTTCTCCCTTTCGGGAAATGGTTTGTTAGTGCAGAATCAAAACTCCGTAGATATTACTTGGCAAACGGCTTCGATTGATAATGAATTAATCGTGACGACTTCAAATATTTGCGGCACAAGTGGACAGCAAAATTTGAATATTGATGTTTTGGATGCTCCGCAAGTTGCACCGATTCAAGGTGATAATGACGTTTGTCTCAACTCAACGCAAACTTACATCGTGCCTTTAGTTACTGAAAACACGTATAATTGGTCATTATCTTCTGGAGGTATTTTGACGGTCGTCAATGATTCTGCTTTTGTGAATTGGCAAACAGTTGGAACACATACATTAACGGTTTCACCATCTAATATTTGCGGAAGCGGACAAATACAAACGCTACAAATCACCGTAAAAGATGTGCCAAATCAACCAACTGGATTTACAGGAAACACCAATGCTTGTCAAACGCTCGAAGGCTACAATATTACAGCAGAAACTGGTGTGACTTACAATTGGAATTTGAGTTCTGGCGGTTCATTAGTTGCATTAAGCAATGCTGCAAATGTGAACTGGACAATTCCTGGAACGCACACATTAACCGTTTCGCCAAGCAACGAATGCGGCACAGGAACAGCTTTAAACACAACTGTTTCCGTTCAAAATGTTCCTACTTCGCCTTCGGCAATTACAGGTTTGGACAGTGCTTGTGTGAACGTTGCGACATTAAGTAACTATTCGACCACAACGCAAAGTGGTTTGACTTATAATTGGGCATTATCTGGTGGCGGAACGTTGACACAAAATAGCAATAACGCAACCGTAAATTGGAATAATACAGGTAATTATATTCTAAGCGTTGCTTCTACAAATACTTGTGGTTCATCTATTCCGACAACCAAAGTCATAACCGTTTCCGATATTCCAACACAAGTAACATTTTCGGGTGCAACCGATGTTTGTATTGGTGATACGGAAACTTATATTGCTACAGGTGACGCAACCAACTATATTTGGCAATCGACTGGTGGCACAGTAAACGGCAATCAAATCACTTGGACAACAACTGGTACTCAAGCAGCTAACTTGGTCGCAACGAATGCTTGTGGATCAGCATTAACACCACTTTTTCAAGTTGTCAATGTATCTGATATTCCAAATATTATACAAAATATCGTTGGTGATTCGGTTGTTTGTTCTGGGATTTCAAGCTATTCTTTACCAACTATTTCTGGTATCAATTATACTTGGTCAATCTCTGGAGGCGGAACGATTCAGCAAATCAACAGTTCTGTTAATATCAACTGGATTACACCCGGAACTTATACGATTACAGCCGTTCCGTCGAATGATTGTGGAAACGGAAATACAATTACGAAACAAATTACGGTTCGTGACATTCCGACAATTACTGGAACAATTCAAGGTTTAGATACGATTTGTACCGTTCAAGGATTATATACGATTGCATTGCAAACAGACGTAACTTATAACTGGAATTTGGGAAGTGGCGGAATTGTTTCACCGATTGGTAATAACTCGGTGACGATACTTTGGACAGACGAGGGAACGCATACGATTACGGTTACACCGATTAATATTTGCGGAACACAAGGAGTTCCTGTAACAAAGACGGTTACGGTTTTGATTCCGCCACAATTAGCAGGTGATATTTTTGGCGAAAGCCAAGTTTGTAATGGAGAAACGGACAGTTATTTATTAGTTTCTGGTCCAACAAATTGGACGTTTAACTGGACAATTGATAATGGAAATACTGTCATTGGAAATGCGAATCAAGCAACGGTTGATTTTAATACAATTGGGACAACAACGTTAAGTTTAGCCGTTGGAAATCAATGTGGAATCGCACCAACGAAAACGATTGAAATTTTGGTAGAAGATAATGCACCGACATTGACAAGCGATATTTCGGGTGATACCTTGGTTTGTCGTAATTCTGATGTTGTTTATGCGGTCGAAGGTAATCCTAATTTTGATTATAATTGGGTGCTGAATGATGGCGGAAGCCTTTCGACTTTGGACAATAGTAGCATTGTGTCTTGGCAAAATGAAGGAACGTACAATCTTGGCGTTTTTGCTTCTAATTTCTGTGGAACTGGCGATACATTATTCAAAACGGTAACGGTCGAAAATCCATTATTTACACCACAAATTACGTTCATAAACGATACGTTATTTTCCAACAATAACACGTTGTCGCAATGGTTTCTCAACAGTGAACCGATTGAAAACACCACTGAACCCTTTTTCCGACCGATAGAAAATGGCATTTACAACGTACAATCTGAAAACGTTTGTGGTGTAACAAATACGTCTAATGATTTTGCATTTGGTTTAGAAAGTGGTTTGTTTTTATATCCGAATCCTGGGCGATATTTTATGACGCTTCGTATTCCAGAATATATGACTTGGTATTCGATTGATGCGATTGATCAATTAGGTCGTCGAGTGCTTGAACCGATTGAATATAATGGTTCGAATGAAGTGTTGATTGATGTTCGTAGTTTGGAAGCCGGATTATATTGGTTTAGAATTGATACCGAGATTATTTTGTTGTATCGCAAAGTGGTGATTTTGGATTAGCGGCTTCATCGGGCTTCGCCCAATGTTAATGTTCTCGCACCTTTGGTGCTGTTTTTACTGTAATAATGGAACGATAAAGGATTTTTTAATAATAGAAAGCACCAACTTTTGAGATTAGTTGGTGCTTTTTAGTTTATGTTGTAATAAAAAAACTTTTCAATAACTCCCCGAATGGTTTTGTAATTTGAAGATACAATTCTCGTTTATCTTCTGATATTTCTTCGGGGTTCATTGATAAAAATGCGAGAATTGGATAAGGAATTTCAAGTGAATCACTTATTCTATTTAAAACATCCTGTGAAGGTTGTTTTTTATTATTCTCAATCAATGATAAATATGTTGTTGTAATTCCACATTTTTCAGCAAAATCAGTTTGTTTGATTTTTTTTAATTTTCGTAATTCCTTGATTGTTGTTCCAATGCTCATATTAATAATTTATATTTTCAATCGCCTCCCATAAATAACTTGTAAAATATTTCAGCAATTTGAGCTAACGATAGTAATTTTGGTATAATTTCATCTGAATTCTTATTTTCAATTGAACTCAGATACGCTAAAAGTTGCTCTTTTTCAGAGTTTGGTATGTTGGTATCCGAAAGGATAATGGTTTTTATTTTTGAAACAGCTTCTTCGGGTTTCATAAAAATCATTTTTTAATAGTTGAAAAAATAAATTATGGTTAATTCTATTAAAAAATTGATTCTCTGAATAGGTATGAGTTTGATTGTAATATTTTCTAAATATTCTTATTATTGGAATATCTTTTTTTAAAGAAAATCTTAATTTATTAAGATTTTTAATGTACTTAAGCCATTTAATCTGAGTTAAAAAGTTAATATTTCTATGAATGGAGGAAATAGCTCTGATTAAACGCTTTATAACTTCTTTTATATTAAAGAAATCTTCATCATCATCTTTAGACAACTCACTACTTCTTTCTTGATAAGTATAACTAAGACTATGTTTAAGTATTTTTAATTCATTATTTAATGTTTTTAAATGAGATTGTAATTCATTTAAATTTTTATTTGATATAGCGGTTGTTATTGAATCTTTTGTATAAGTATTACTAATTTTTTCAAACTGTTCCCTTAAAAGATTTCCTGCTTTTTCATATGAAGTAAGTGCTGATTTAATTGCATTAGATAATGCAGCTAAAGATAATTGTGCTTCTTTTATTTTTTCATCAAAAAAAAATTCATTTTCAATCATTACTTCCTTATTCATATAGCCTATAGTTTATAAAATGTTTAATTATTTTAACTAACAGTTAAATTTTTAAAAAGTTCCAAAAAAAACAATTTTCTTTAAAACACTTCAAAATTTTGTATTTTAAAAGTATTAAAATGATAAAAAAGTGTAGCTTCAACACTAAATCATTCAAACCAAAAGCCCTAACGAAGCAATTTCGTTAGGGCTTTTGGTTTGATGATTCTGTATTCTAAAATCTATAATTCACACCGACATTCAAGAAGTGTGGCGAACCAAACGCACTTTCGATATTGAAACCGACTTTAGGCGTAACATAATAGCGTAAACCTAAAGCGACTTGAGGAGCAAACCAAACGACTTCTCTTGCCGTCATGTCGTCTATTTCGCCGATATAGTTGACATCTGTTTTCCAATACGTAAAACCATAACGACCTGCAACATACATGTCTAAACGCTCACGACTCACATAGTGCCAAAGTAATCTGACAGCGAAATTATTTCTATTTACATCTGCTATTAATGCTTCTGTTCCTGTAGCTATTTCATCGCCTAAAAAAGAGTATGCAAAACCGCTGTGTTCTAATTCAAAATCTTGATGTGAATAAGCGAAACCAACACTAAATCTCTTATTGATAGCTTTGTCGTAAGCGAATTGTAAGGCAGGTGATGATGTAATATTATGGATACCAATTGTGTCCATACTACTTAGCATCGCCGCACCTAAACTAAATCCTGTTCCGATATGAATATTCTTTCTGTACGTTTCGTTTTGTGCAAAAGTCGTGTGACTACAAATTAATAATACGAATAATGGCAAAATTACTTTCATTAAATTTTTCATGTTTTTTCGTTTTAATAGTTTGATAAATTTTGTTTGAGGTCTTATCGTTTTTATTAGTTGATATGTAAAGTAAACGATAGGAAAATTGATTTTGTTAATCACTTTTCAACGAACACGACATCGGCTTTCGTAAACTCAACATCTCACTAAATTATCGTTAAAAAAATCAACTATTGATAATCATGTTCAAGTGTTTCACCTTAAACAATAAGTGTCTTTCGCTGTTTAAAAACCCTAATTTGAAGACTATACGATTGCTGCATTGGTCTTTCCAAAAAACATTAAAACCATGAAGAAAAAATTACACGTATTACTATTGAGTATACTATTGATTTGTTATTCAAACAACTCTAACGCTCAAACTTGGAACTGGGCAAGTGGCTTCGGAAGTATTTCGGGCGTTGATCAAGTAAACGATATTGTCGTTGATGCGTTCGGAAATTCTTATGTCACTGGTAATTATAGCGGAACAATTCAAACGCCTGTTGATACGATTACAAGTTCAAGTACACAAAATATATTTATTGGGAAATTTGATGTACTTGGTCAAGTTGTTTGGCTGCGTAGTGCCGGAGGCAATAGCGGTTTTGATTCAGGAATTGCCATTGATATAGATAATTCGAGCAATGTTTACATAACCGGTGATATTATTGGAAATGTAACTTTTGATACAATCAGCATCAATATTCCTGCTAATACAGCCAGTACTTATATAGCAAAATATGATACGGATGGTGCTGTTCAATGGGTTGGTGTAGGTATTCCGACAATGCCCACTTTTTTTGTATTCAATACGGCTCGTGATATAGAAATTGATGATTTTGGAAATATTTATATTATAGGTCAAAGAAATGACGATCCAATCGTTTTTGGCTCAGTTACAGTACCAGGTATTAATAATAATTTTACTTATTTAGTGAAGTATGATACGAATGGAAACGCACTTTGGGGCATTTCGCCTTCTGCAAACAGCACGCCTTATGAAATTGAAATTCATAATAATCAAATCTATTATTTTTATAATGAATTTAATAGCAATGAAGTAAAATTTAAAAAGTTTGATCTTCAAGGAAATCTATCATTTACATCATCGACTTTATTGACTTATAATAATAGTCCATCAAGTTTTTCTATTGATTTTGAAATTGCACAAAATGGAAAAATAAATGTATCGAATCAATTTTTTTCTTTGCTTACCGCAAATAATACAACGTTCACAGCGAGCAACGGTAATTTCATCATCACACAATTTGATACAAGTGGCGTTTTTCAGTGGATAAAACAAATCGGTAGCTCAACCAATGATTTTAGAGGAGGAATGGCTCTTGATAGCTTGAATAATATTTATTACACAGCGTCATTTATTAGTACGGTAACGGTCGATACTTTTACAGTGCAAACGGTAGGTCAAGATTTATTCGTAGTTAAATTAACAGAAAATGGTGATGCTGTTTGGTTAAGATCCGCAGAAAACGGTAATTCTAATGCTACAGAAATTAGTATTGATGCCAACGGTAATACCTATGTTGTTGGTAATTTTAATGGAACGGCTACATTTGATGATAATCAAGTATTGAGTAGTGGCACATCTGATGGTTTCATTGCGAAATTAGGTTGTGAACCGCAGCGAGTTGCCAAAGTTGTTGGCGATACTTTAGTTTGTTTAGGAACGCAAACCTATGAAGCTGTTAAAAACTCTGTTGGAAATAACTTCATCTGGACAGTTTCTGGTGGCGGAACGGTAACGAATACTGGTAACATTGCTACGATTAATTGGACACAAACTGGCGTTTATACCGTAACTGTAACACAATTCAATGATTGCGGACTTGGCAAAGATTTTACATTTAATGTTACCGTAAAAGACGTTCCGATTTTACCAATTATTAATGGAGATTCTACGGATTGTTTGGGTTCGGCTACGTACAACGTGACGAATAATTTTGATACGGACAATTATGCTTGGACAGTTTCTGGTGGCGGAAATTTATTTCCAATTGGGAATACCGCAATTATAAACTGGGCGATAAGTGGCGATTATACTTTAGAAGTTGTTGCGTCTAATCTTTGTGGCGTAAGTCCAACTGGAACGTTGGATATTGATATTTTTGAAATTCCGACACAACCGAGTCCAATAGTTGGCAATACAAATGTTTGTGCAAGTACACAAACTTATACAATTCCATCAATTAATAATGTTGATTATACTTGGTCGTTGAGTTCTGGCGGCACAATTATTACCAATAATAATACGGCAACCATCAACTGGACAACCGCAGGAACGCACACTTTGAGCGTTATTCCATCGAATGAATGTGGAATCGGTTCGGCTCGAAGTATTTTAGTAACGGTTACGGAAGTTCCGCAACAACCTTCGACTGTCGTTGGAAATCTAACGGTTTGTCAAGGTTTACAATCGTATTCAGTTATTGGAAACACGACAACTTCGTACAATTGGACAATTTCTGGTGGTGGGAATTTAACCGCTTCTAATAATAATGCGACCGTAAATTGGCAAACATCAGGAACATACACGATGACGATTACGCCATCAAATATTTGTGGAACTGGAACGCCTCGAACAGTAACGGTAACGGTTTTAGATTTACCGAATCAACCGAATGAAATTTTGGGAATTGATACGGTTTGTATCGGAACACAAAATTATTCGGTTGCACCACAATCTGGCGTAAATTTCAATTGGCAATTGTCAAGTGGCGGAACGGTTTTACCAACGAACAACTTAGCAACGATCAACTGGACAACGCCAGGAACGCATACAATCACAGTTACACCTTCTAATTCTTGTGGAACTGGTCAATCCAAATCCCGATTGATTTTTGTAAAAAACACGAATGCTCAAATCACTACGATTACTGGCGAAAACGAACCTTGTTTGAATATTGAAAATTATAGTGTTCCGAGTGTTTCGGGTTTGACTTATAATTGGAATGTAACTGGTGGCGGAACGATTACAGACTTAGGAAATGCCGCCTTTGTCGATTGGACAAATACAGGAATTTACACACTTTCCGTGGCGACTTCTGACGGTTGTTCGAACTCGCTTACGGTTTCCGTTGATGACGTACCGACCCAACCTTCGCAGATTTTTGGAGATACAACCGTTTGTTTAAGTTTTTACAATTATTCCATTCTAAATACACCGGATATTAATTATATTTGGACGCTTTCTGGTGGTGGAATTTTGACACAAAGTGGCAACGCTGCCAATGTCAATTGGACACAAGCAGGAATTTATACATTGACAGCAACGCCTTCAAACGACTGCGGATTAGGAACTTCTCGAAGCCAAACGATTACGGTTTTAGATATTCCAAATCAACCCTCAACTATTGCGACAACAGCAACAAACGATACTTTAGCTTGTCTAAATACGGAAACGTATTCCGTCAATTCGCAGTCGAATGTAACTTATAACTTTTCCCTTTCGGGAAATGGTACATTGGTACAAAACCAAAACTCGGTAGATATAACTTGGCTGACCGCTTCGGTTGATAATGAATTATTGGTGACGACTTCAAATATTTGTGGAACAAGTCCGCAGCAATCGTTGAAAATTGATGTTTTGGACATTCCGCAAGTTGCACCGATTCAAGGTGATAATGACGTTTGTCTGAATACAAATCAAGTATACGCTGTTCCTTTGGTGACTGAAAATACGTATAATTGGTCGCTTTCTTCTGGTGGAATTTTAGCGGTCGTTAATGATTCTGCTTTTGTAAATTGGCAAACAGTTGGAACGCATACTTTAAGCGTTTTACCATCTAATATTTGCGGAAGCGGACAAATACAAACACTACAAATTACCGTAAAAGATGTGCCGAATCAACCAACTGGATTTATAGGAAATACGAACGCTTGTCAAACGCTTCAAGGTTATAGCATTACAGCAGAAACTGATGTAAACTACAGTTGGAATTTGAGTTCTGGTGGTTCAATTACGGCATTAAATAATGCTGCAAACGTCAATTGGACAACGGCTGGGAATCATATTTTAACGATTACACCAAACAATGAATGTGGCATCGGAACGCCTTTCAATCAACAAATTACTGTCCAAAATATTCCAATACAACCAACTGCAATTATTGGTTCAGATAGTACTTGTTTGAATACTTTAAATAATTATTCAACGGCTTTACAAAACAATTTGACCTACAATTGGAATTTATCAAATGGCGGAATTTTATCCCAAAATATCAATACATCAACTATCAACTGGAACGGAATTGGTAATCAAACCCTAAGCGTTACAGCGTCCAATGTTTGCGGAACTTCTGCACCACAAACTAAAAACATAACGGTTTTAGATGTACCAAATCAACCGATAATTTCTGGCGATTTGAACGTTTGCCAAAATGATACAGAAACCTATATTGCGACAAGCGACGCAACGAATTACACTTGGACAACTTCTGGCGGAACAGTCAATGGAAATACGGTAAATTGGACGACTTTAGGCAACCAAACTTTAACCGTTACACCAACTAATTTTTGTGGAAACGGAACGTCGGCTTCCGCTAATATTTTGGTCGAAACTGTGCCGAATATTACGCAAAGTATTTTAGGCGATTCGGTGGTTTGTTTAGGGATTTCGGCTTACAATTTACCACAAATAAATGGTGTGAATTACACTTGGACAATTTCTGCTGGCGGTTCAATTACAGCATTAAATAATGCGGCAAATATCAACTGGACAACCGCAGGAATTTACACAATTACAGCGATTCCATCGAATAATTGTGGCAACGGAAATACGATTACTAAACAAGTTACGGTAAATACAATCCCAACGCAACCAACTGCTATTACAGGAATTGATAGTACTTGTTTAAATACGTCTAATCCGTTTACAACGACTTTACAATCAAATGTAAATTATACTTGGAGTCTTAGTAATAACAGTGGAATTATTACACCAAATATAAATAATGCAGCGATAAATTGGAATACAACTGGCGTTCAAACTGTAAGTGTTTCCGCAACAAATTTGTGCGGAACTTCTCCAATTACAACAAAAGATATAACGGTTTTAGATGTACCAAATCAACCGATAATTTCTGGTGATTTGAACGTTTGCCAAAATGATACCGAAACCTATATTGCGACAAGCAACGCAACGAATTACACATGGACAACTTCTGGCGGAACAGTCAATGGAAATACGGTAAATTGGACGACTTTAGGCAACCAAACTTTAACCGTTACACCAACTAATTTTTGTGGAAACGGAACATCGGCTTCCGCCAATATTATAGTTGGAACTGTGCCGAATATTACGCAAAGTATTTTGGGAGATTCTGTCGTTTGTTCAGGGATTTCTGCTTATACTTTACCACAAATTACTGGTGTAAATTACACTTGGTCAATTTCTGGTGGCGGAGCGATTACAGGTTTAGGAAATGTTGCAAATATCAATTGGATTAGCCCTGGAATACATACAATTACAGCGATTTCATCGAATGATTGTGGCAACGGAAATACAATTACAAAACAAATTACGGTGCGAGATGTACCAAATCAACCGTCGGCAATTCAAGGTGCAGACACGGTTTGTACAGTTGCAGAAACTTATTCGGTTATTTTAGAAAATGGGATTACCTACAACTGGACTTTGGGAAGTGGCGGCGTAATTACGGCAAGTGGAAATACAGCAACCATTATCTGGACAGATGAAGGAACGCATACGATTATTGTTACGCCACAAGATGTTTGTGGAGCATTAGGAACGCCAATTACCAAAACCGTTTCTGTACAAATTGCACCGATTTTGACAGCAAATATTGATGGTGATATACAAGTTTGTAATGGCGAAACAGATATTTATGCTGTGGCAACTGGCTTGACGGATTGGACATATAATTGGACAATTGATAATGGAAATTCAGTTGTTTCAAACGGCAATCAAGCAACGGTTGATTTTAATATAATTGGCAATACAAGGTTAACATTGGAAGTCAATAATCAATGTGGAACTGCACCAATAAAAACGATTGATATTTCGGTAGAAGATAATGCACCAAATGTGAACGGAATAATCAACGGTGACACTTTAGTTTGTCGTAATTCTGATGCGATTTATACAATTTCGGGCAGTTCGGACTTTGATTATAATTGGTCTGTGAATGGTGGCGGAATCGTTTCTTCATTGAGTAACAGCGGTTTAGTGTCTTGGCAAGATGCAGGAGTTTATGAAGTTGGTGTTTATGCGTCGAATTTCTGTGGTGCTGGTGATACGATTTTCACAACAGTTATGGTCGAAAACTCGTTACAACGTCCACAAATTACGTTTATCAATGATACTTTATTTTCAAGTAATCCAACGCTTTCGCAATGGTATTTGAATGGAGATGAAATTGATAATGCAATGAATTTTGCATTTCGACCAGTAAATTCTGGTATTTATTCCGTGGAATCTGAAAATATTTGTGGCGTTACGCCTTTGTCGAATGACTTTCCGTTTGGTTTAGAAAGTGGTTTATTTTTGTATCCAAATCCTGGGCGATATTTTATTACGCTGCGAGTTCCACCATATTTGACTTGGTATTCTATTGATGCGATTGATCAAACTGGTCGAATCGTCATGCAACCGATTCAATACGATGGTTCAAATGAAATCTTGATTGACGTTCGTAATTTAGAAGGTGGCGTTTATTGGTTTCGGATTGAAACGGAGTTAATTTTGTTGTATCGGAAAGTGGTGATTTTGGATTAATTCTGTTCAAGTACTTACTACACTAAAAACTAATTTTAAAAGAAAATGATACATCAAACTTACGTCACCAAATATATTCTATTATTAGAATTAGACAATCCTCCAGCAAATACATTGGCGAAAGCCATGAAACTACAAATGATGAAAATCATGGACGAAGTGGAACAAAACAAACTTCTTCGAGCTATTATAATTACAGGAAAAGGAACAAAATTTTGTAGTGGAGATGATTTGAAAGAAGCGGCTAAAAATGTAAAAACACAAAATGGAATTATTCAAAACCTTCAAGATTTTAGTGCTGTAATTGATAGATTTGAAGCGATTGAAATTCCGATAATTGCAGCGATAAATGGTTGGTGTATTGGTGGCGGTTTGGAGTTGGCGTTGTGTTGTGATATTCGAGTGGCAGTCTCGGAAGCGAAATTTGTGAGTGCAGGTGTGAATGTTGGTTTGACCGCTTCTGCTTATCGTTTACCTCGTTTGATTGGTATTGGTCGAGCCAAACGGTTACTACTTACTGGCGATTCTATTGATGCCAAAACAGCATTGAACTATGGTTTGATTACCGATATTTTTGAACACAATCTATTATTGGCGAAAGCCATAGAAATCGCCAAAACGATAACAACAAAAGCTCCTTTAGCAATAAAATCAACCAAAAAAATTGCAAATAAATCCTTAGATTTGGCGTATCAAAATGGCTTAAAATTTCAACAAGAACAATTGGAACTATTGTCTAAAACAAATGACCACAAAATTGCTTTGGAAGCTTTTTTGGAAAAACAAAAACCGAAATTTAAAGGAAAGTAACACTAAAAAAGCAAAATGATGACATTAAAACAACTGCCGAAAACGCCGAAAAAGGATTTTTTAAAATCTATGAAAAAAGTCGCTCAAAATATGCTTGGATTCAATGAAGAATTGACGGAAGTCTATGGCGATACTTATGAGATTGATTTGGGTTATTTACCGCTTTATGTAACTTCTAATCCTGATTTAATTAAACAAGTGCTGCAATCTAATCATAAAAACTATCTCAAAAGTCAGGCTTATGATAAGATGAAGTTGGGTCTTGGCAATGGTTTGGTAACCAGTTCGGGTGATTATTGGCGAAAGCAAAGAAGGTTGTCACAACCTGTTTTTTATAAGAAGAATTTGGAAAATCTATTCCAAGAAATGGGTCGCTCGACTGTGGAATTTTTAGAAAATTTAGAAAAACAACGAGGAAACGAAATTGATATTTCTAAGGAAATGATGAAAGTTACAGCGACAATTGTACTTCGTTCTTTGTTTAATGTGGAAGAAAGTCAAGAATTAGATAAGATTTATGAGTCGATGGATATGATGCAAAATTATATCATTAAACATGTTCAAAATCCAATTTTTAGTCCATTTTATTATATGAGTCGTTCGCATCGAGAATTTAAAAAAGCGATGAAAAACATGGACGATTTGGTGTATGGAATGATGCGAGAACGGCGAGAAAGTGGTAAAAAGAAAGCCGATTTGTTGCAAATGTTGATGGATGTTGAAGATGCTGATACTGGTGAGAAAATGACGGATTTGCAATTGCGGGATGAGTTAGTAACTTTGTTTTCGGCTGGTCACGAAACTTCTGCAAATGCATTGGCGTGGACGATTTATATGTTAGCTCAACATCCTAAAATTGTCGAAAGACTTCGAGCAGAAGTGAATCAAGTTGTTCCAAATGGAGTAATGCCGAATTTTGAACAGTTGCGACAATTGACTTATACGACACAAGTTATTAATGAAGGAATGCGGCTATTTCCACCAGCTTGGGTCGTTGGTCGTCGTGCGATTGAAGATGATGAGTTTGATGGTTATCTTATCAAAAAAGAGGTTAATATTCTTTGTGAAATATATATTTTGCATCGTTCCGAAAAGTTATGGGAAAATCCGAATGAATTTAATCCAGATAGATTTTCGCCAGAAAAAGTAAAAGCTCGACCTCGACATCATTTTTTACCATTCGGTTCTGGTCCAAGAATGTGTATCGGTAATCACTTTGCAATGATGGAAATGCAGTTGTTATTGGCAACGATTGTTCAGCGTTTTGATTTTTCGGTGGTGGAAAGTCATAAAGTGGAATTGGATCCGTTGATTACTTTGCGTCCAAAAAATGGGATTAAGTTGTTGATTTCGTAGATTTTATTGGACGTAATGTTAAAATTGATATTATTTCCCACGGAGAACACGGAGGGTTGCACAGAGGTTTTCACGGAGGTGATTTTATTGGACGTAATGTTAAATTGATATTATTTCCCACGGAGAACACGGAGGTTTGCACAGAGGTAATAGCATGAATTTCTGTACAACTCCGTGGGAAACAATAATCTATAATCGTTTTCTATCCCATTCCCAAGCTGATTTCATAATATCTTCAATCGTATATTGAGGTGTAAAACCTAAGACATTGAAGGCTTTTGAAGGTTCGGCGTAAATGGCTACGACATCTCCATCACGTCTGTTTCCGATTTCGTAGTTTAGTTTCAAACCGCTTACTTTTTCAAATGCTAAAATCGCTTCTAAAACCGTTACGCCTTCACCGATTCCTAAATTGAAAACTTCACAATTTGTTTCACTTTTATCATTTGTTGCAAATTCTAATGAGTTGGTATGAGCATTTGCTAAGTCCATAATGTGAATAAAATCACGAACACAACTTCCATCACGAGTGTCATAATCGTTTCCGAAAACGGTCATTTTATCTCTTTTTCCTAAAGCAGTATCGGTAATTACTGGTACAAGATAGATTGGTTTTCCCCAAGAGATTTCGCCTAATTTGCCAGAAGGATGAGCACCTGCAGGATTAAAATAACGTAAGACAATCGAATTGACTTTTGGATTTGCTTTCGCAAAATCTCGAATGATAAATTCGCCCAATTGTTTGGTACGAGCATAAGGTGATTCTGCTTCTTTGAATGGTGTATCTTCCGTTACAGGCAATTTTTCAATATTACCATAAACAGAACAAGAAGAAGAAAATACGAAACTTTTAACTTCGTATTTTTTAACACATTCCAAGATATTGATTAAACCATTCAAATTATTTCGGTGATACATCAATGGCATTGAGACTGATTCCATCACACTTTTGTAAGCCGCAAAATGAATAACACCTGAAATATCTGGATTTTCTTCAAAAACAGCTTCCGTTTTATCAAAATCACATAAGTCAACTTGGTAATTTTTGACTTTAATTCCTGTGATTGATTCGACTCCATCTAAGGTTTGAGTAGTTGAACGAGAATTGTCATCAATAGAGATTACATCATAACCATTGTTGATTAAACTCACTAAAGTATGACTTCCGATAAAGCCACAACCGCCAGTTACTAATACTTTTGCCATGTTTAGAATTTATATAATTGGATATTTTTATACTTAATCTGAATGCAAAGTTAGGGGATTTCCAATCAGATAAAAAGGAAATTGAATTAGGAAATAAAAATCAATAGAAAAACTGTAATTTCGTTGCTGATTTATTAATGATTGAATAACACTTATCATGGAACAAATTCTTGAATTTCTGAAACAAATTATTTTCACAATTGGTGATATTAATAATCCAGATGTTGAGCCTTATCATTTTCGAGTAAGTAACTTGATTTATGTATCCATTGTACTGGCTGCGGCTATGTTTACTTTCAAAAAGTATAAACAGTTGATTGTACAGTTAGCAGGGAAGTTTGAAATGGATGAGAAAGAACAGAAAACCATTAATCGTGCATTTCGAATTATTTTATTCTGGATTACAGTCGTTTTGTTTTTTCAAAGTGCAGGATTTGAATTAGAGCGAATTACAGATTATTCGTTACATTCTTATGATTGTCAAACAATTCCAAATCCTGATTTTGATAAGGATGCTAAAGTAACGGTGTCAAATCCAAAAACTGTCGAATCGTGTAGTCATTTCCGATTATCGAATATCATTAATTCCTTTATTGTATTTTTTATTTTTAGAATAATAGTGTGGACAATTATCCACCTTTTAGGAGCTTATTACAGGCGTGAAAAAATGGATAAAGGCTCACAATATGCCATTAATCGGTTGATAAAATATTTTATTTACACGATAATGATTTTAACGATTATTGAAACCTTAGGTTTTCAATTGACGGTACTTTGGGGAGCAGCAGGTGCGTTGTTAGTCGGTTTTGGTTTAGGATTACAACAAACGTTTAATGACTTGTTCTCTGGTGTGTTAATCATGGTAGAAGGTACAGTTCATGTTGGTGATATGGTTCGTGTGAAAGGTGAAATTGGAAAAGTTACGAAGATTGGAATCCGAGCATCAGAAGTAAAAATGCGTGATGATGTGGAGTTGATTGTACCAAATTCGCACTTAGTCATGGATGGATTAGAAAACTGGAATCATTCCGACCAAAAAGCACGGTTTTTTGTAACGGTTGGTGTAGCGTATGGTTCTGATACACAATTGATTAAAAAAATATTATTAGATATAGCTGCGAAGCAATCGAAAATTATTGATTATCCTGAACCGTTTGTACGGTTTGTGGATTTTGGGAGTTCTTCGCTTGATTTTCAATTACATTTTTGGACGTTCGATGTCTTTGTTGTTCCCGATATTCAGAGTGATTTACGTTTTGAAATTGATAAAGCATTCCGAGAACATCAAGTAGAAATTCCGTTTCCACAACGTGATTTGTGGGTTCGTAATCCGAAAGATTTGAAGTAAAATGTTCCAGTGTTTTAGTGTTTAAATGTTCGAGTGTTTTGAATAACAAACATTCGAACACTCAAACACTATAACATTCAAACAAAAAAAATGATAGAAACATTTATTGAGAATATGATTACCTTTTTTCAGACAAAAACTGGTTATGCTATTTTGTTTGTATTTATAATTATCGCTACTTTTTTCTTCGCTCGAGTGTTCAAACGAGTATTTAAAACGCACGTTTTAGATGATGTTTTGAATTCAAATGATTCTACGAATTATGCTTTCTTTCAACACATTATTACGGCAAGTATTTACATTGCAGGATTCGGAACAGCAATGTATATGATTCCAAGTTTAAGAACGTTTTCAGCGTCATTATTAGCTGGTGCTGGTATTTTTGCGGTAGCGATTGGTTTTGCTTCACAAAAAGCATTTTCTAATATTATTAGCGGTTTATTTATCGTTATTTTTAAACCCTTTCGGGTAAATGATAGATTGACGATTGGAAATGATATAGCTGGAGTTGTTGAAGATATTACATTGAGACATACGGTCTTACGAAGTTATGAAAATCATCGGGTTGTAATTCCTAATGCTTTAATAAGTGATAAAGTTGTCGTGAATGCGGATTTGATTGATGCGAAAGTTTGTAAGTTTATTTCGTACAAAGTTGATTATAAAACAGACTTAAAACAAGCGATTAAAATTATACAGGATTTAGCAGAAAATCATTCTTTAACCGTTGATAATCGTAACGAAGAAGCGATGGAAAATAATGCTCCGATTGTTAATGTAAAAGCAGTTTCGTGGAGTGATTATGCGATTATATTAAGAGCATCAGTTTGGGCAAAAGATGCTTCTGATGGATTTGCAATCACTTGCGATTTGAATGAATCTGTGAAAGAAGCATTCGACGAAGCAGGAATTGAGATTCCAAAAGGAATAACTTTTAAGTAGGAAGTAATAGGTAAGAAGTATTTCGTTACCTATTACTTCTTACCTATTACCTACCTATTTCCCATATCCAATACTTTGTTTTTTCTTTCCTAAACTTTTCTTTAAAGCAGCCATACGAATCGCTGCAATCGTGACTTCGACACCTTTGTTACCATATTTTCCGCCTGATCTGTCCTTTGCTTGTTCGTGTGTATTTGGAGTCAAAACACCGAATACAAAAGGTTTTCCTGATGCAACCGACATATTCATTAATGCATTAGCTACCGCATTATTAATATAATCGTTATGTGGCGTTTCGCCTTTAATAACACAGCCTAAACAAATGTAAGCGTCTAAATTTTTGGATTGAGCCAACATTCTCGCCCCCATAGGCAACTCAAATGTACCTGGTACTTGTATTGTGTGAATATCTTCTTCTGCTGCACCGTGTTTTAGAAGTGTTGCGTGAGCTGCTTCGTACAATGCATATGTAATATCATTGTGATAATCAGAAACAATAAGACCAAATTTTAGTCCTTCTACTGAAGGAATATTATCTTCGTTATAATCAGATAAGTTTTTTAATGCACTTGCCATTGATGTAAAATTGTAAAACGGTTGACGGACGTTCACTTCGTTCTCTTGACGGTTGACGGACGTTCACTTCGTTCTCTTGACAGAAAATATATTTTTTAAAACGCAAATGTAACAAGGTTTTGGGAAAGAAGTTGCTCGTTTTCTGTAATTGTGTCGCCTTTCGCTGATTGTGTTGCTCGTTCCTCGCAATTGTTAAACTGTTATATTGTTTTCACAAATATTCGATTAACAATCAGCGAAGCGACATCAATCAAAACAATCAAACAATCAAACTGTTGTCACCTGTTCCGTTCTCAATTGTTTCGTATACAATTCATGATATTTCCCACCTTTCTGCATCAATGTTTGGTGCGAACCAGATTCTAAAATTCCACCTTTTTGAATAACTAAAATTCTATCACAATTTTTAATCGTAGATAATCGGTGAGCGATGATAATTGAAGTTCGACCTTCGAGCATTTTGGCAATACCTTTTTGGATTTTCACTTCTGTAATCGTGTCGATATTAGCCGTTGCTTCGTCCATAATAAAGATTCGTGGATTGGCAATAATTGCTCTTGCAAAAGCAATAAGTTGTCGTTCGCCCATTGAGAGATTTTCTCCATTTTCACCGACTTCTTCTTGTAGTCGAGGAATAAAGTTCGTTGCACCAACTAATGCTAAAGCTTGTTCAATTTCCGTTTTTGTACTATTCAATTTTCCGAAACGAATATTTTCTTCAATCGTTCCCGAAAATAAGTGAGGCGTTTGTAAAACCATTCCAACTTGCTGTCGCAAACTTTGGATAGTTTTCGTTTTGTAATCTTGATTATCAATCAAAATTTGTCCATTCACAGGCTCGTATAATCGAGGTACTAAATTCGCTATTGTTGTTTTGCCTTCACCCGTTGCACCGACTAAAGCGATAGATTCACCAGCTTTTATTTTTAAATTAAAATTTGGTAAAACAGGATGATTTTTATTGTAATAAAATTCGACATTTCGATATTCAATATCGCCTTTTATGGGTTCAAAATCCGTTACATTTTCAGTATTTTTAATCGTAATCGGTTCATCTAACAACGAAAAAATCCGTTCACCAGCAGAAAGTGAATCTTGTGCTTTGGCATAAAACATGGATACATCAATAATTGGAAAAAATATTTTCAAGGTATAATCAAAAGCCGCTGCTAATATTCCGACGGTAATAATTGCTGGTAATGCAATTGCTAATTTACTTCCATAAAATACAACAGCAGCAGCAGCTAATCCACCGATTAATACAATGATAGGAAAATACATTGCCGTAAAATAAGCCGCTTTATAAGAAGAATTACGCATTTTTCCACTTAATACGTTGAATTGTTCACTGACTTTCTTTTCTTGTGCCATACTTTTGATAACTGCGACACCATTAATATGTTCGGTAAAAGAAGCGGTGATTTCACTGTTTAGTTTTCGAGATTTTCGAGCATATTTCAATACTAACATTCTTACTTTAATAGAAACTATCAACATCAACGGAATCGACAAACCAACAATCAATGCTAATTGCCAACTAAAATAACTCAACGAAAGCAAACAAAATACAATCATCACCGAACCCCAAAGAACTTCTATCAATCCCCAGGCAACAACCTCCGAAACCCTATCAGTATCGGATGTAATCCTTGATAATAGCCAACCAGAAGCGGTTTTATCGTAATAAGAGAACGGCATTTTTTGAAGTTTCTCAAACAATGTTTGACGTAAGTCTGTAATTACATATTCGTGAACTTTTCCTGTGTGTAAGATAAACCAATAGATTCCTATTGCCGAAACAATTGCCATGATTAAAAACACAGAAGCATAAAGATAAACATCAGAAAAATCCGGTATGTAAGCGATATTATTATCCGCAGCATTTTTGATGTTTTGTAATTCAGGTGTTAAGGCATTATCAATCATCATTTTTAATGCAATCGGAAAGGAAGCGTCAATGATTGCAATCAAAACAATCCAAGACATAAATTTTTTAACATGTTGTTTATGTTTCCAAGCATACGTAAACATTCGCTTCAAAAAAGGCCACAATGCTTTTTGTTGTGTAAAGGTTTGATCTTGATTCATGGTTTTGGTAGGTTGCTATTTTTATATTATAAAGGTATTCGTAATGGAAAACCAATGATTTGCCAAAAATACTTTTTCCTTAAACAATCGGAATAATTCACATGTTTGGCGTAACTGATTAAATTTTCCTTGCTTATATCCTTGCTTATAAACCAGTGTTATTTAAAATAGTTCCTTTTGTTAAAAGTAAGGGTAAATGCACCAAGTGATTTTAATTATCATTAAAGTATTTCAACTTGTTGAAATATTATGCTCACACAGGTTTTTGTAACTATTAAATTTAAAAACGAAAATATTACGTTTTGCCTTGCAAAATTTAGCAATTGAGATTTCTATTTTATGTTTCAGCGAAACGTAAATGGTAAGTTAATAAAACCATAATTTACAAAGTAAATTATATAAAATCTGCGTTGAAATCTGCGAAAATCTGCGTGAGCAATTTTTGATGCGTTTGCCCTTTATTAAAAGTAGTGTGAAGCTTTTTTATTTTGGATTATTTTAACCTTTTTGATTGAAGAGATTGAAATTTATTTTTTGAAATTTTCAACGGCATCAAATCTTTTTTCGACATCGCATCTTTCGCTCTGTAAATTCGACCGTTGTATTTTCCTATAATTTCATCGAAAGTCTGAATTAATTTTGGTAAACCATCATTGACTTTAAAATCAATCGCCAAAGTATAACCTTCAATCGGAAAGGATTGAATGGCTAACGGATTTGACTTTCCAAACAGTTTTAAAACCGTCAAAAATGAACCTTGATTTTGTTGTTGAATGGTTTCTAATATTTCAACTAAACCTTGTTCACTATACTTTAAAGGTAAGACAAATTGATACTGCACAAAGCCGTTTTTACCATAAATTCGATTCCAATTTAAGATGCCATCTAACGGATAAAAATAACTATCGTAATCAATTATCGAATGACTTTTTTTAAAGATTTCTTTGTGATAATATAGAAAGTTGAAAGCCTTAACGGTTAGCGGATTTATTGAAAACTTTGGTAAATTAAACGGAACAGTTAGTTTTAATTTTGGTTTGATAATCAATGGTTTAGCTTGTAACTTTTGAGGTAATTCATCAACTGTTGCGTGTTCGCCTCGAAGCATAATTGAACGACCTAAATTACGGCCTTTTTTCAAACAATCAATCCACGAAACGGTATAAGTCCAATCGCTTGAATTTTCAAAAATTTGCATGACTTCTGTCAAATCTTTCGCCTGAATTGCTTCTTGACGAATGTACGCCGTTTCTACTTTTTTTAATTGAAAACAAGCCTGAAAAATCACACCAGTCAAACCCATTCCGCCAACAGTTTGCCAAAACAAATCGGCATTTTCCGTCTTTGAACAACGAACGATTTCACCATTTTCCACAATCAAATCAAACCATAAAACATGGTCAGAAAAACAACCTTCTGAATGATGATTTTTGCCATGAACATCGGCTGCAATCGCTCCGCCAATTGTGATAAATTTTGTTCCAGGTGTAACTGGTAAAAAGAAACCTTTCACTAAAACCAAATCTATTATTTGCGACAACAACACACCAGATTGACAACAAATCAGACCAGTATTTGTATTAAAATCCGTTATTTTATCCAATTTCAACGTCGAGAAAATATTGTCACTTAACGCTGCATCGCCATAGCATCGACCGTTTCCACGAGCCAAAACCGAATCTGATTGTTCCACAAATTGCCGAACATCATTTTCAAATTCCAATGCTGTAACCGATGTTTTAATCGTCGGATAATTTCCCCAATTTGAAATTTCTTTTTTCATAAATGTGGTTTGTAATGGAAACACGGATTTAAACGGATTTTTCCGTAAAAAAATAAAAAATCTGTGTTCATCCGTTCAATCCGTCAAATCCGTGTTCCCATCACATAAACTCGTCAAATATACAAAAACCAAGCAAAAACCATAATCCAACACACAATACAAACTTGTATAAATCTGTCTTTCAAAAAGACTTTTGTCGGTGCTTCTGTTTTACCAAAAACGATAGTTTGTTGTAAATATCTTAGGATTCCTAAAATAACAAAAAACGTAGTAATATAAATATCGTCATTACCAATTCGAGCGACAACTTCCTCCGAAACGGTATACATAATATAGCAAACAATCGTCACAGCAGCCATCATAACCATCGTAACATCAACAAATTGTAAATTGTAACCTTCAAGTGATTTTCGTGTAATTCCATCGTTTTCCAAAATCAATTCTCCTCGTCGTTTAGCGATTCCGATGAACATTGCCGAAAGGAAAATCATAATAATCAACCATTTAGAAACTACAATATCAAATGGAATGCTTCCTGCAAATATGCGTAATAAAAATCCGGTTGCAATTATCGTAATATCAACAATTGCTTCGTGTTTTAATTTGAAGGAATATAAGACATTGACAACGAAATAAATGGCTAAAATAATCGTCAATTTATAATCAATCAAAAAGCTAATTCCCAAACTGCTAATTAGTAAAATAACAAAGGCAATTTGTGCTTGTGATTTCGATACTTTCCCACTTGCTAATGGTCGAAATTGCTTTGTCGGATGCAATTTATCTCGCTCAATATCAACGTAATCATTCAAAATATAAACCGCTGAAGCCATCAGTGAATAACTCAAAAATGCGATTAATATTTGTAGAAATAAATCAACATCTTGTATTTGT
>JBGCFH010000128.1:0-14872 GCA_045106825.1 Saprospiraceae bacterium
AGGTGGTGTTTGGTCAGGAAACGGAATTGTAGATGCTGCAAATGGAGTATTTAACTCCACACAAGCAGGAGCAAATGGAATTGGAACATACCAAGTATTTTATTCTTATACAGATGGAAATGGTTGTACGAATACAGAAGATTTAATTATTGATATAATATTTGGAGATACAGTAGTAGCAGGACCAAATGTTACGATTTGTATTGATAATGGTTTATATAATTTAACAGGATATTCACCATCAGGTGGAATGTACTCTGGTACAGGAATTATTGATGGTGTACTTGGCGTATTTGATCCGGTGACAGCGGGAGTTGGTTCACATACTATTAGTTATACGTTCGGTACAGGAACTTGTGAAAAAGTCGTTACGTCAACAGTTACTGTAGCTCCGTTACCAGTAGTTAGTGCAGGAACAGATGAGTCATTATGTATCAATAATGCAGTCTTCAATTTAGGAAGTTATAGTCCTTTAGGAGGAGTTTGGTCAGGTACAGGAATTACAGATACTGTAATGGGAACATTTGATCCAGCAGTTGCAGGAGTTGGAGTTCATACTTTAACGTATGAATACACAGATGCAAACGGTTGTTATAATTCTGACACAAAAACAATTAACGTAAGTGATTTACCAGCTATAACAATGGCTGATACAGTTGAATATTGTGTTATACCTACGAATATTATATTATCAGGTTATTCGCCAACAGGCGGAACTTGGTCAGGGCCAGGAATCGTAGATGCTGTAAATGGAATCTTTAATTCCACACAAGCAGGAGCAAATGGAATTGGTGTTTATCAAGTATTCTATTCTTATACAGATGGAAATGGTTGTACGAATACAGAAGATTTAATTATTGATATCATCTTTGGAGATACAATTGTAGCAGGACCAAATGTTGATATTTGTATTGATAATGGTTTATACACCTTGTCAGGATTTTCACCAGCAGGTGGAACTTACACGGGAACAGGAATTGTAGATGCAACTAATGGAATATTTGATCCATCAATTGCAGGAGTTGGTTCACATACCATTAATTATACAATTGGTACAGGAACTTGTGAAAAAACAGTGTCTATAACAATGACAGTCGAACCTCTTCCCGTAGTGAATGCAGGTATAGATGAAGCAGTTTGTGTGAATGAATCAACATTCTTGCTAAGTGGGCAAAGTCCAACAGGTGGAACTTGGGCAGGAACAGGAATTACGGATGCAACCGCAGGATTATTTGATCCAGCAACCGCAGGTATTGGTACACATAATTTAACTTATACTTATATAAATCCTTCAACAGGTTGTACAAGTTCAGATGTGAAGGTGATTACAGTAAATGCACTTCCAATTGTGACCGTTCAGGACACAACAGTTATTTGTTTGAATGTTAACAATTATACATTAACAGGTTATACACCTTTCGGTGGAATATGGACAGGTTCAGGAATTGTTGATAACAACAATGGTATTTTCAATGCGATTTCGGCAGGTGGAGTAGGCACTTATACTGTAACTTATACTTTTATTGATGGAAATGGTTGTGAAGCTTCTGATCAAATGGTCGTTGTTGTAGAACCTTCAATCGTGGTAGCAGCAGGTAATGATATTTCTACATGTATTGATAATGGAAATGTTCAATTGACAGGATTTTCACCAGCAGGAGGAACATGGACAGGAACAGGTGTTATTGATCCTGTAAATGGTATTTTTGATCCTCAAATTGCAGGAGCAGGAAATACGACTTTAACTTACACCGTTGGTTCAGGTACTTGTTTAATTTCTGATAATATCAATGTTTTTGTAGGAACACCTCCAAATGTAAGTGCAGGTATTAATGAAACAGTCTGTTTTACAGATGCCGCATTCTCATTGTTAGGGGCAAGTCCACCAAGTGGAGTTTGGACAGGAACTGGTATTACGAACCCAACAGGTACGTTTGACCCAGCTGTTTCAGGAACAGGAACATTTACATTGACTTATACTTATACAAATAATGTTACAGGTTGTGAAAACTTTAATACAAAAGAAGTTACCGTGTTACCTCCTCCAACCGTTTTTGCAGGAGATACCGTAACTTATTGTAATACGAATCAAAATATTACACTAAGTGGTTACACACCGACTGGCGGACTTTGGTCTGGTCCAGGTGTTGTTGATAATCAAAATGGTGTATTCAATCCAAATGTAGCTGGTGGAGAAGGTACTTATCAATTAGTTTATGATTATACAGATGCTAATGGTTGTACAAATGACGATACATTAGTAGTTGATATTATATTTGGAGATACTGTTTATGCAGGTTTACCAGATACGGTTTGTATTGATGACGCAGCATTCACTTTCGTGAATTTCACACCAGTAAGTGGTGGAACATGGACAGGAAATGGAGTCGTTGATGCGAATGCAGGTGTATTTGATCCAGCAACGGCAGGAGTTGGAACTCATGTTATTAGTTATACTTACGGAGATTCAGCAAGTTATTGTATAAAAACATCTACTAAAACAGTATTTGTTGGTGCTTTACCAACAATTAGTTTAGGTGTGAATGATACAGTTTGTATTGATGCATCAATATTTAATATTACAGGATATTCTCCACAAGGAGGAACTTGGTCGGGAATAGGAATCACTGATGGAACATTAGGAACATTTGACCCAGCAATTGCAGGTATTGGTACACATACCGTTTCTTACACTTTCGTAAATTCAGTAACGAATTGTGATAGAACAGTTACAAAACAAATCATTGTTCAACCATTACCAAGTGTGTTTGTAACGAGTTCAGTTACGTATTGTAATAATTTGGACGATGTTACTTTAACAGGATTCTCACCAAGTGGTGGTGTTTGGTCAGGTTCAGGAATTGTGGCTTCGTCAGGTATATTTAATTCATCAATTGCTGGTGGATTAGGATTCAATGGTGGAGATACAACGTATATTTTAACATATACCTTTACAGATAATTTTGGTTGTGAAAACTCAGCTGATATGACTGTAAATATCATATTTGGTGATACAGTTGAAGCAGGACCAAATGTAAATGTCTGTATTGATGAATCACCGATTGTATTGGGTGGACAATTGCCAGCATCGGGTGGAACGTGGTCAGGAAATGGAATTACAGATCCAATTGTTGGAATTTTTGATCCGGCAACGGCAGGTATTGGAACACATACAATTACATGGACTTTTGGTACAGGAACTTGTGAGAAAACTTCTACAAGAACCGTTACAGTAAGTAATCCACCAAGTATTAGTGCAGGTGTAGATGAAGTGGTTTGTATCAATGATGCGTCCTTCTTATTAGGAAGTTATTCACCGACAGGTGGAACATGGTCAGGTACAGGTATTACAGATACAGTTGCAGGAATATTTGATCCAGCTGTTTCAGGTGTGGGATCATTTACATTGACTTATTATTATTTTAATACAGCGACGAATTGTGATGCTTCAGATACGAAATTGATTACAGTTGCTCCATTACCGACCGTAAATGTAGCAAGTAGTGTAACTTATTGTGAGAATCCAAATAATATTATTTTAACAGGTAATTCACCGCAAGGTGGCCTTTGGTCTGGTCCAGGCGTTTTAGATGGTTTGGCAGGTATTTTTAATACTGGTCAAGCAGGAGGTTTAGGATTAAATGGTGCAGATACTTCTTACATTGTTACTTATACTTATACAGATGGAAATGGTTGTGAAAATTCAGCGGATATGACCATCAATGTGATATTTGGTGATACAGTTGAAGCAGGACCAAATATCGAAGTTTGTACAGATGATGGTTTAGTAACTTTAACAGGCCAACTACCATCAAGTGGCGGATCATGGTCAGGAAATGGTATTATTGATCCAATTGCAGGTATATTTGATCCCGCAGCAGCAGGAGTTGGTACATATACAGTTACATGGACTTATGGAACAGGAACTTGTGAAAAGATTTCAACAAGAACGGTTACCGTTAGTGATCCACCAATTGTAAATGCAGGTATAAATCAAACAATTTGTATAGATAATGCACCAATATTATTAAGTGGAAATTCACCGACAGGTGGTGTTTGGTCAGGTGCAGGTATCACCGATACAATTGCGGGTCTATTTGATCCATCCGTTGCAGGAGTTGGTACATTTACATTGACTTATTACTTCTTCAATGCAGCGACAAATTGTGATGCTTCAGATACAAAAACGATAACAGTCGCACCACTTCCAACGGTTTCAGTAACAAGTAGTGTGACGTATTGTGAAAACCCAAATAACATCACGCTGACAGGTTATTCACCGACAGGTGGAACATGGACAGGTTCGGGTATTGTAAATGGAAATGCAGGATTATTTAGTACCGTTCAAGCTGGCGGCTTAGGTTACAATGATGCAGATACTGCTTATATTGTTACTTATACTTATACAGATGGAAACGGTTGTGAAAATTCAGCAGATATGACCATCAATGTGATATTTGGAGATACAGTTGAAGCAGGACCAAATATTAATGTTTGTACAGATGACGGTTTAATAACTTTAGTAGGTCAACTACCAGCAAGTGGCGGATCATGGTCAGGAACAGGTATTATTGATCCAATTGTAGGAATATTTGATCCATTCACAGCAGGAGTTGGTACTCACATTGTTACATGGACTTTTGGAACAGGAACTTGTGAGAAAACATCAACAAGAACAATTACTGTTAGTGATCCACCAATTGTAAATGCAGGTATAAATCAGACAATTTGTATAGATAATGCACCAATATTACTAAGTGGAAATTCACCAACAGGTGGCGTTTGGTCAGGAGTTGGTATTACAGATTCAATTGCGGGTCTATTTGATCCATCCGTTGCAGGAGTTGGTACATTTACATTGACGTATTACTTCTTCAATGCAGCTACAAATTGTGATGCTTCAGCTACGAAAACGATAACAGTCGCACCACTTCCAACGGTTTCAGTAACAAGTAGTGTGACGTATTGTGAGAATCCAAATAACATCACACTGACAGGTTATTCACCGACAGGTGGAACATGGACAGGTTCGGGTATTGTAAATGGAAATGCAGGATTATTTAGTACCGTTCAAGCTGGCGGATTAGGTTATAATGATGCAGATACTTCTTATATCGTTACTTACAGCTTTATAGATGGAAATGGTTGTGAAAATTCAGCGGATATGACCATCAATGTTATATTTGGAGACACAGTTGAAGCAGGACCAGATATTGCAGTTTGTACAGATGATGGTTTAATAACTTTAGTTGGTCAACTACCAGCAAGTGGTGGAACATGGTCAGGAAATGGTATTATTGATCCAATTGCAGGAACATTTGATCCGATAACAGCAGGAGTTGGAACACATACTGTAACTTGGACTTATGGTACAGGAACTTGTGAAAAGATTTCGACGAGAACGATTACTGTTAGTAATCCACCAATAGTTAGTGCAGGAGCAAATCAAACGGTTTGTATTGATAATGCATCGTTTTTACTAACAGGAAATTCACCGACAGGTGGTAGTTGGTCAGGAGTAGGAATCACAGATACAATTGCAGGTATCTTTGACCCATCAGTGGCAGGAGTTGGTACATTTACATTGACATATTATTATTATAATGCTTCTACTAATTGTGATGCTTCGGCTACTAAGACAATTACAATTGCACCACTTCCAAGTGTATCCACAACAAGTAGTGTGACATATTGTGATAATCCAAATAACATCACACTGACAGGTTATTCACCGACAGGTGGAGTATGGACAGGAGCAGGTGTTGTAAATGGAAGTGCAGGAATTTTTAATACATTCCAAGCAGGTGGATTAGGCGTAAATAATGGAGATACAACGCATATATTAACATACACATTTACAGATGGAAATGGTTGTTCGAACACTTCTGATATGGCAGTTACTTTAATCTTTGGAGATACTGTTGAAGCAGGACCAAACATAGCAGTCTGTATAGATGAAGGATTAATTACTTTAACAGACCAAATACCTTTAGGAGGAACGTGGTCAAGTTCAAGTGCAGGTATTGATCCATCAGGTGTATTTGATCCAGTAGTTGCAGGAGTTGGTACACATACTCTGACTTATACGTATGGTTCAGGAACTTGTGAAAAAACATCAGTTAGAACAATTACAGTTGGAGCAGTTCCAACAGTTATTGCAGGTGTTGATTTAAATATTTGTGAAGGAGACGCATCATTCTTATTGGGCGGAAATACGCCTATAGGTGGAATTTGGTCAGGAATAGGAATTACAGATACCGCTGCAGGAATTTTTGATCCTACTGTTTCAGGAATAGGAACATTTACGATTACTTATGCTTTCGCCAATACTGTAACTGGTTGTGAAGGTATTGATACAAGAGTAATAGTTGTAAATCCTTTACCTGTTGTAACAACAGAAGATTCGACAACTTACTGTTTCACAGGTAATAATATTCAGTTAACAGGATATTCGCCATTAAGTGGCGGACAATGGTCAGGTCCAGGTGTTGTAAATCCAAATACAGGAGTATTTAACCCAGGTCAAACACCAGGATTAGGTTACGCAAATGGTGATACAACTTATGTATTAACATATACATTTACAGATGGAAATAACTGTACAGATTCAGAAATATTAGAAATTACTTTAACAGAAGGAGATACAGTAGAAGCCGGACCAGATATAGCTGTTTGTATAACGGATTCACCGTTTAATTTAACAGGACAAATACCAACAACGGGTGGAACTTGGTACGGAACAGGTATTACAGATCCAATTGCAGGAACATTTGATCCAGCATCAGCAGGTGCAGGAACATTCGTAGTTACTTGGGAATTTGGAACAGGAACTTGTTTGAAAACATCTACAAGAACAATTACAGTAGGTTCGCCTCCAGCAGTGACAGCAGGTTTAGACGAGTTTATGTGTATTGATCAAGGTCAAGTGCTATTAGGTGGTTATAGTCCAGTTGGTGGTGTTTGGAATGGTAGTGGAATAGTTGATTCTATTGCAGGACTATTTGATGTTGATTCAGCAGGAGTTGGACAACATACAATTAGTTACTATGTAGTGAACAATATAACAGGTTGTGAAAATATAGATTATAAAACAATTACGGTTGGTGATTTACCAGTTGTTCAAGTAACAGATTCTGCTTTATTCTGTGATAATTCAAGTAATATTTTATTAACGGATTATATATCAGTTACACCATCAGGAGGACTTTGGTCAGGCCCAGGAGTTGTAGATCCCGTAAATGGTATTTTCAATACTACGATTGCAGGTGGCTTAACAGCTACAGGCGGAGATACTACTCATATTTTAATTTATAATTACACAGCAGGTAATACTTGTGGAGCAGAAGATACATTAGCAATAACAGTAACATTCGGTGATACAGTTGTTGCAGGAGTAAATGATACTTTATGTTTAGGTGATAATCCAATTACATTTACAGGATTTTCACCAGCAGGTGGAACTTGGTCAGGTTTAGGTATTATTAATACAAACACGGGAGAGTTTGATCCAAATGCAGCAGGAGTTGGTTTACATACCTTGACTTATACTTTTGGAACAGGAACTTGTGAGAAACAAGTAACAAAAACAGTATTAGTTGATGCACCGCCAACAATTAGTATTGGACCCGACCAAACTGTTTGTATAGATGCTACACCATTTACAATTGGTGGTTATTCACCGCAAGGTGGTATTTGGTCAGGTGTAGGAATTACAGATTCTATAGTAGGAACATTTAGCCCCGCTTCGGCAGGAATTGGTACACACACCTTGACTTATGAATTTGTGAATTCAGTTTCGGGTTGTTCAAATTCAGATACAAGAGATATTACAGTAGTTCCATTACCAGTCGTAACAGCAGGTGATACATTATTATTCTGTGATAATCCAGATAACGTTACATTAGGAGATTATGTAAACTTTAATCCTCCTGGGGGTAACTGGTCAGGTGCAGGAATTGTTGATCCTATCAATGGTCTTTTCAGTACTGTTTCAGCAGGTGGATTAGGTGCAAATGGTTTAGATACAAGTTATACCGTAGTTTATGGTTATACAGATGGTAATGGTTGTTTTGCCGATGATGACTTAGTTATTAATGTTACTTACGGAGATACAGTCGTTGCAGGCCCGAATGAAGCATTATGTATTGATCAAGGTTTATATCAGTTACAAGGATTTTCACCATTTGGTGGATTATGGACAGGTTTGACAACAGTCGCAAATAATGCGATTGTAGATGCTGTCAATGGAATTTTTGATCCACAAGTTGCAGGCCCAGGACCTCATACTTTGATTTATACATATGGTCAAGGTACTTGTCAGAAAACTGATACCAGAGTAATATTTGTTGGAACACCACCAGTAGTTAATGCAGGTGCAAACCAAACATTATGTATTGATGTTCCAGCATTTACGTTAGGTGGATTTTCACCTGCGGGAGGAGTTTGGACGGGTCCAGGAATCTTGGATAGCTTGACTGGTGTATTTGATCCTGTTGTCGCAGGAGTTGGTACACATACATTATTCTATCGTGTTAGTAATTTAATTACAGGTTGTGAAACGATTAATTCTAAACAAATTACAATCAATCCTTTACCAATTGTTTACGCAGGTGATACTTTAGAAGTTTGTAATAATCCTAATGATATTATCTTGGCAGGTTACTCACCAGCAGGTGGAGTTTGGTCAGGTTCAGGTATTGTTGATGCAACAGGTGGTGTGTTTAATACAAACGTTGCAGGCGGATTAGGAGTAAACGGAGTAGATACGATTTATCCAGTAGTTTATTCATTTACGGATGCAAATGTTTGTAGTAATAATGATACATTATTAATTAGTGTCATATTTGGTGATACTGTTTTAGCAGGTCCAAATGATTCTGTTTGTATTGATGCGACACCATTTACTTTAGGTGGTTTACCAGCAGGTGGAGTTTGGTCAGGTATTGGTGTAAATGCCGCAAATGGTACATTTAATCCAACAGTTGCTGGTGCAGGTTCTCATGTAGTAACTTATACTTTTGGCTCAGGAACGTGTGAGAAAACTGATCAGAAAATTATTTATGTCGGTACACCGATTCTGGTAGATGCAGGTGCTGACCAGTTTGTGTGTGAAGATGCAATACAATTATTCTTATCAGGACAAAGTATTGCAGATGGAGTTTGGACAGGTGCAGGAGTTGTAGATGGTATTACAGGAGAATTCAATCCTCAATTAGTTGGTGTTGGATTCCACACTGTTGTATATACTTATACAGATCCTGTTACGGGTTGTGTGAGTTTTGATACAAAACAAGTTGATGTTAAACCATTGCCAATAGTAAATGCAGGTGGAACAGTTACTTACTGTAATTGGCCATTAGATATTCAATTAACGAACTATTCTCCAACAGGAACTGGTGGAGTTTGGACAGGCGTTGGAATTGTTAATGGTACACAAGGAACATTTAATGCGGCAATTGCAGGTGGATTAGGTTATAATGGAACAGATACGATTTATCCTGTTACTTATACATTTACGGATCAATTTGGTTGTGTGAATAGTGATGACTTAGATGTTAATATCATTTATGGTGATACGGTTTATGCAGGACCAGATATTACGGTTTGTATTGATGGTGGAAATGTTCAATTGTTAGGTAATTATCCAGCTGGTGGTTATTTCTCAGGAACAGGAGTTGATTCATTCGGAGTGTTTGACCCAACAATAACTGGCGGTGGAACACATGAAATCGTTTATACTCAAGGTGTAGAAACATGTATTAAATCTGATACATTAGAAGTAACCGTTGTTGATTTAACAGGAACAACAGCTGGACCAGACGAAAATACTTGTTTAGAATCAGGACCAATTACATTGAGTGGAAACTCACCATTAGGTGGTATTTGGACGGGTTCAGGTATTATTGATAATAACTTAGGTATATTTGAACCATTAGCTGCAAATGCTGATACTGTATTTATTACTTATACTTATACAGATACGATTTCGGGTTGTCAATATTCTGATACGAAAATGGTAACAAGGAATCCATTGCCAAACATTGACTTTGTATTCTCTTCTGATACACTTTGTATTGGTGATACATTATCATTTACAAATACTTCTGATGCGAATGTGAATATATTTAAATGGTTCTTTGGAGATGGAGATTCTTCGATTTTCTTCCAACCGACACATATTTATAATGCAGCAGGAATATACGAAGTAATGTTAATTGGTATAAGCCCAGAAGGTTGTCCTGATACGACAGTTCAAGATATTGTTATCTACGAATTACCAACACCATCATTTACGATGAATGTAAATAGTGGTTGTGGTCCTCTTCCTGTCAACTTTATAAATACAAGTGTAGGACAAGATGTAGAATACTTATGGAACTTTGGAAATGGACAAACAAGTACATTAGCAAGTCCAGGAGTGATTACCTTCCAACAAGGAGTATTCGATACTTTATATGTTGTAACATTAGATGTTACGAATCGATGTGGAACGCTAAGCTTTACGGATACCGTATTTGTTCAAGCTACACCAAGTGTTGTGATGGGAGCAGATTTAGTAAATGGTTGTACACCATTACCAGTGAACTTTACAAACTTCTCAACAGGTAATGCAACATCATACTTATGGGACTTTGGAAATGGTAATATTTCAACAGATTCTATTCCACCGATACAGTTCTTTACAACAGTTGATACGATAACGACTTACACAGTAACCTTAACGGCTACAAATGTCTGTGGTTCGGACTCAGAAACAATTGATATTACGGTAGATCCGGGTTCAATTAGTGCTTTCTTTACACCGGATACAACAATTGGTTGTCAAGCATTAACCGTGAATTTTACGAGTTTAGCAACAGTCGGTTCTACAGTAACTTGGGACTTTGGAGATGGAAATACATTAGCAGGTCCAGCAGCAATTGCTCCAGTTATAACACATACATTTGATACAGCAGGAACATTCACCGTAACACAATATGTAAGTAATTATTGTGGATTAGATACATTTGATGTACAAATTACCGTACATCCAGCACCTGAAGTTAATATGACACATGCAGCATTTGTTTGTCAAGATGCACCATTATCGTTTACAAACTTATCGCCACAAATATTGGCAGGTGTAACTTGGGACTTTGGAGATGGAAACACTTCAAATCAATTGAATCCACAGCATAGCTATTCAGCACCAGGTACATATACGATTACGTTTACAGGATACTCGTTAGGTTTTGCGTGTCCAGCAGATACACAAACAACTGTTCAAGTATTTGGATTACCAAATGCTCACTTTACGCCTTCTGCAAATAGTGGTTGTGCTCCATTAGATGTAACCTTTACTAATAATTCTGGTACAGGTGCGATGTTCTACTCTTGGGACTTTGGTGATGGAAATGTATCGAACTTACAGAATCCTACACATCAGTTTACAGGAACAGGAAATTATTCTGTAACCTTGACAGCGGCAGATGCAAATGGATGTACAGATGATACGACAATGGTGAACTTCATTGTATTCCCAAGTCCAACAAGTGCATTCGCTCCAGACGCAAATCAACAATGTGGATTGAATGATTATGTAGAATTGACGAATACATCGCAAGGGGCAACACAATATTATTGGGACTTTGGTAACGGACAATTCTCTACATTGACGGATCCTGTTATTAATTATAATCAATTAGGCGATTATACAATTACATTAATAACACAAAATCAATATAATTGTACAGACACCACACAGACATTATATTCTGTATTACCTGGACCAGAAGCAGACTTTGAAATTGAAACACAAAATGGTTGTGAGCCATTGACAGTTCAGTTTACACAGACTTCTACGAACTCAACTTTGTTCTATTGGTACTTTGGTGATGGAGATAGTGCAGCAGTGGCGAATCCGATTCATACTTATATGGACGGAGGAACGTATGATGTAACTATGGTAGCATCATTGGATAATCAATGTTTTGATACATTCTATATTCCAGGAGCTGTATATGTTGATCAAGCACCAACTGCTTCTTTCATGATACAAGAAGTAACAACTGCTGATGGAAAGCCAACAGGAACATATAACTTTATAAATTCATCAGTTGGTGCAACATCTTACTTCTGGGACTTTGGTGATGGCAACACAAGTTCAGATGAGAATCCACAACATCGTTATGATTACAATGGATTACGTCAAGTAATGTTAATGGCAATTAGTGCGACAGGTTGTACGGATACAATGATTATAGCACTTGAACCAACATTCTTCAAAGGATTATATGTACCAAATGCTTTCTCACCAAGAGTTGGAATTGGAGATGTAAGAGAGTTCCGACCAATAGGTGTAGGATTAGAGGAATACCGAGTAGAAGTATTCTCACAATGGGGAGAATTATTATGGTCGTCAGATGTATTAGATGATAATGGAATGCCAGTTGAAGGTTGGGATGGAATGTATAATGGACGATTGATGCCGCAAGGTGCTTATGTTTGGAAAGTTCATGGAATATTTAAAGATGGCTCTAACTGGGAAGGAATGCCAGATAATACAAATGGTACTGTTCGTAAGATTGGTTCTGTTACATTGTTAGATTAGATAAAACTACATAGATTTATAAGAAAATAGGGAAAGTGCTTTTAGTGCTTTCCCTTTATTTATTTAAAAAATATTAGTTTTGTATTACAAAATTAAGCAGCTAACGAATTACTCAAATCGTTTACTTGTTGATATTATTACCAAAAGTTACTCTATTAAAAGCCAAAATTATTTATGACAAATCAATATTCAAAAATTGTTATTGTATTATTGACAATTTTTTCCATTAGCTTTATTACAAGTTGTGTGCCTGAACCTTGCCCTATACCGGTAATGTTCTACCTTCGTGATGTTGATGTAAAAGCAATGGATAAAGTAGAAGAAGCTGATGGAACAATTAAACTGGTGCAAACAGATACAATCCGACATCAAGTAGTATTTGAGGTGTATCCAACTGTCGAAATAGCAGCAGTAGAAACAAAAAAAAGAGGCGGTTTGATGAATGTTGCTTATGGCGATTGTAATACAGGGATTCCTCTGAATGCCATTAAACCAGAAAAATCTAAAATGTATACGGATACAGACTTTTATTATGATGGAGGATTTATACCCGCAGGAGAAAATTTTTTAGAACATGAAGGATTTAAGGAATTTGTGAATTTTCCAACATTTCTAAACTATGACGGCACTTCCTTAATCACAATGGAAGGCGTTCCACTTAAATTTTTTAATGATGCTTATATTTTTTCTTTTGAGTGGCAAACAAATGACGGAACATTGTTGACAGATGACGTAGAAGTATATTTTAGATAAAATACATGTAAAATTAATTGATGAAAAGATTATGGTATTTATTATCAATATCGTTGATAATAGCAAGTTGTGGAGAAGATATAGAAGGCTGTCTTGACCCCGAAGCGACAAATTTTGACCCGAGTGCTGATGTGACTTGTTGTTGTGAATATCCACAATTGACATTCAAAATGTCTTATAATAATTATGCTGGTGACAGCACTACTTTTGCCCTAAACTCGCTATATAATGACGATGATGGAACTCCTTATTATATCAATGATTTGAATTTGTATATATCAGATTTTGAGTTAGTACGTTCGGATAATTCAGTAGAAACAGTTATCGATACAATCGGAGTGACATTGAAAGATGGAATGATTAGAACATTACAAGATGATTTTTCTATTCTTTCTAATAATATATTTCAATACGATATCGGTACGACGAATATATCAGGTGATTTTACTAAAATACGTTTTAAAATAGGTTTAAATGATGTCGCAAGTCAAGTAAATCCAGAATCAGTTGAAACGACACATCCATTAAGTTCGGATAATGGTTTGTATGAAAATGATGCATATGTTTTCAATAAAATAGCAATTATTGCAGATACTTCAATGATTGATATTATCACAAACTATAATGTAATTTCTAATGCAGTCAATATTGAATTAAATCACGATTTTACAATCAATTCTGGTTTTGATACCGAGATTAGTATTAATGCAGATTTGAAAAAATTATTAAATACTGTCGATTTTCAAAATGATGATTATGATGCTATTATTTCAAAAATAGTCACTAACACGAGTGACATCTTTACAATTGTTGAATAAAAACTATAATATGAAATTATTTTATTCCTTACTTTTTGTATTGTTTATCTTAACAATTGGTTGCAATAGAGATTGTGAATACACTGAACAAGTTGCAATTACTGCCAAAATGCCTGACACCATAAATGTCAATCAATCCGTACAATTTAACTTGGATTATGGTACAAATGGTTGTGGTGGAACGCCTCATTTAGATGAAAATATTAATGGAAATAATCGAAAATTAATATTAGAAATTGATGTAATATCACCAGATTGTGCGTGTACAGAACAATACATTTTTCAACAATATCCATATAGTTTTATACCAACAACCGCAGGAATATATACTTTTGAATTAAGTCAGCCGAATGGCAACAACTTATTAGATACTATAATTGTTCAATAATATGAATCGTTACATTTTTGCGATTGTCATACATTTGGATTTTATACTTTACCTTTTGTAATTCTCCTCACCAATAATTCACCACGAAAAAGTTATATTTATAATATTATTCAATGCCTTTTCAATAATGGAAAGGTAGTTAAAACTTTATGTAATAAACTTGAAGTAAAAAGTACTTATTACCTAAACGGCTTTCTTATAAAAAATTAAACGTGTAAAAATTGTATTATTTGAACCACAAAAGGTACAAAAGACACAAAAGGAATTCACAAAAGAGTGAAAATAAAATAACTTTTGTGAAAACACTTTTGATACTTATGTGCC
>JBGCFH010000129.1:0-13045 GCA_045106825.1 Saprospiraceae bacterium
CTCTTTATGATTCTATGTGGTTTACAGTAGCGGCTGCTTTAGCTGCCGTATGAGTTTGTGATATTTTCGGCAGCCCCGAGGACTCGGGGCCGTTACTTAGCATCAAAATATTCAAAACCACGTAAAATCATAAAGAACCTTTTTTAATTACAAACAACTCAATCAAATGAAAAAAATATCTTCAATTAATCTGTTAATTATCTTAATTTGCTTTTTTTCTAATACCCTCTTTGCTCAAGTCGAAGAAACAATTATTGATTTAGGTAAACGGAATGCCATTATGATTGAAGGTTTAGGACACGGTTTTGCTTATTCCATTAATTACGAACGAATATTGGTAGAATTACCACGGACAGCGACAACGATACAAATCGGTTTATCATATTATGGCGAACCAAGTGGTGTAATTCCTTTTTGGATGCCAGTTACAGTGAATCAAATGTTTTTGACTAAAGAGAATCAATATATTGAAATTGGTGCAGGTCGGATGTTGAATGACGATGGCATTTATCTTAGTAAAGATAGTTTTATCAATGAATATCGGTTTGATGATTGGGTGTTTAGACTTGGTTATCGATTACATTCTAATAATCAAAAGTGGGTTTTTCGAGCAGCTTATACGCCAATTTATCAAGATGTAGGCGAACTAATTCATTGGGGAAGTTTGGCGGCTGGTTATCGGTTTTGATGGATTGAATCAATAGTTTGAAATAACTAAATTTGAGAAAAACCATCGTAATCGTAGAGGTTTTTTGAACCAGATATTAATTAACAACAAAGTATTATTAAAAAGTATGTTTCATTAATTTGTTATTAGAGTTTGTACGGAGCATAGTAAATTTTATCTTTGTAAGAATTATATCGTAAATTGTATTGGTTTTTGGAATTAATACAATTTATTAAAATTAAATACGTGAATACAGAAAAGCAAACAGCAAAGGAAATAAGAGCGGAACGAATGCCACAATACGAAAATATTGTCAAATGGCTTTGGAGATTGTTCGCTTTAGGATTAGGTAGTTTTGTACTATTTATTGCAGGTTTAGCCATTTTTGGTGGTATTCCTTCTACCGAACGCCTCGAAAATCCAAATATAAGTTTGGCAACAGAAGTGCTTTCGGTTGATGGCGAAGTTTTAGGACGATTCTATCGCCAAAATCGTGTGAATGTTCGTTACGATCAACTGTCACCACATTTAATAAATGCTTTGGTTGCAACGGAGGATGAGCGTTATGAACAACATGCAGGTATTGACGGAAAAGCACTCTTACGTGCATTAATAAAAACGGCAATCGGTGGAAACTCTTCAAGTGGTGGAGGTAGTACAATCTCGCAACAGTTAGCAAAATTATTGTTTACGAAGCAAGTTGCAGGTAGCTTTATCCAACGTGCATTTCAAAAACCTAAAGAATGGGTAACGGCTGTCAAAATCGAAAGCCGATATACGAAAGAAGAAATTATTTCGATGTATCTTAATGAATTTAACTTCATTAATGGTGCTTATGGAATCAAATCGGCTTCTGAGATTTATTTCAGCAAACCACAAGATTCGTTAAAGATTCAAGAAGCTGCGATGTTAATCGGAATGTTGAAAAACCCATCACTGTACAATCCTCGTCGTTTTCCAGAAAAATCTGTAAACCGTCGTAATGTCGTGATGTTTCAGATGAAGAAGAATGGCTTATTGACACAAAAAGAATATGATAAGTTAAAAAAAGAAGAGTTGGGAATACGCTTCAATCGTACTTCACACAATGATGGTTTAGCACCTTATTTCCGTGAAGAACTACGTAAGGAAGTTAAAAAAATATTGAAAGAAATAAAAAAATCTGATGGAACACCTTATGATGTTCATGCTGATGGTTTAACAATTTATACAACAATTGATGCTCGAATGCAAAAGCATGCAGAAGACGCTGCTTGGAATCATTTGAAATCATTACAAGATAAGTTTTTCAAACATTGGAAAGACCGTGATCCATGGACATATAAAAGTAGAAAAACAACGGATTCGGATATTAAATTGCGTTTAAACTCCTTTGACAGAATCGTTTCAGAATCAGAACGTTATTTAAATATTCGTCGAGGTCATGTGAAAAAAATTGCAGCGTTAGAACTACGTGATGCTGATGTAAAACGAATGTTGCGTATCGAAGAAGAAGGTTGGGATTTGGCAGATGCTTGGTTAGATGAAGGATTTATTAATCAAAAACTCTATATACTTTATAGAAAAATCATGAAAGGTGATGATTGGTCAGCCGTAAAAGCCGAATGGGAAGCACTACAAAAATTAGTAGATAAAGAGTTTAACAAGTATTACAAAATGAAAGTATTTGCTTACAATGCTCAAGGCGAAACAGATACTTTAATGACTGCTTATGATTCTATTCGCTATCATAGAATGATTCTACAAACTGGTATGATGGCGGTTGATCCGACAACTGGTGAAGTAAAAGCTTGGGTTGGTGGTGCGAATTATAAATACTTCAAGTTTGATCACGTTAATAAAAATGTTGCTCGTCAAGTTGGTTCGACATTCAAACCTTATTTATACGCTTTATCTATCGAAAGAGGAACTTCTCCTTGTCGACAAATTATTGACGAACCGATAACTTTCCCAAAGGGAACTTTTGGTTTGTATAGTAGTTGGACACCTAAGAATGCGAATAATCGTTATTCGGGAGCTGCTTATGATTTGAAACGAGCATTGAAACAATCTAAAAACTCAATATCTGCCTACTTGATGCGAGATATGGGAAGTGTAGAACCGCTTCGGGAGTTTGTTTCAACTATTGGAATTTCTAAAGATAGAATTCCGAGTAAACCTTCGATTTGTTTAGGTGCTGCGGATTTATCTGTTTTTGAAATGACTGGTGCTTATACGACTTTCGCAAATGCAGGAACGTATACAGAACCTTATTTTATTACAAAAATAGAAGATAAAAATGGTAATGTCATTTATGAAAAAATACCAGAAACTAAGGAAGTTTTGACAAAAGGTACGGCTTCTGCAATGGTGACTTTACTAAAAGGTGTTGTTGCTGGAGCGAGAGGTTTTGGCGGTATCAAGAGTCAAGTCGGTGGAAAAACAGGAACAACAAACGAACATGCTGATGGCTGGTTTATGGGTGTTACTCCAAACTTGGTTGTTGGAACTTGGGTTGGTGGCGATGATCGTTGGGTTCGTTTCCGTACAATTACTTATGGTCAAGGTGCAAGAATGGCTCGTCCAATATTTGCAGACTTCTTGAAACGTGTGGAAAATGATGCAAAAATTGGTTTTGATACGAATGCTTCATTTGCGAAAGCATACGGCGATGAAAGTATAGAAATGAATTGTGCTAATTATGAATATCATGGCGATGAAGAGAGTGAATGGACAGATTCGACCTTTACGGAACAAGATGCAAGTGGCGATTTTGGTGGTGATGGATTTGATTAATTGAGATATTAGACGTTATAAAATAAGAAGAGTCGATAACTGAATTGTAGTTATCGACTCTTTTTGTTTATAATGAAATATGCTTTTTTAAAAAGCTAAACTTCCTTGAATAATTCCACCGCCAATGACATCATCGCCTTCATAGAAAACAGCAGATTGACCAGGTGCAACACCACGAACATTGGCCATAAATTCTACACTAACTCTTTCATTATCAAATGGCAATATTTTACTCATCGTACCTGCGTCATTATACCTAATCTGTGAAGTAACTTCTAATCCGTGAGGAGCAGAATCATATTTTTGCCAGTTAAGTTTACCGACAGTCATTCCGTTACGTAACAAATCTCCGACATCTCCCAAGACAACAGTATTCGTTTCTGGTCGAATTTCATTCACATACATTGGTTTTCCCAATGCAATTCCTAAACCTTTACGTTGACCAATGGTATAAAAAGGATAACCTTCGTGTTGACCTAAGATATTACCGTTTTTATCTATAAAGTTTCCACCAGCAACTTTTTCTTCTAAACCATCAACACGACGTTTTAAGAAGCCTCGATAGTCGTTGTCGGGAACAAAACAAATTTCGTAGCTTTCTCCTTTTTTTGACAAATCAGTATAACCAAAATCAGCAGCCATTTGTCGCACTTCAGGTTTTGTGTAAGGGCCAAGTGGAAATTTTGTTCGTTCCATACACTCTTGATTCAATCCCCAAAGTACATAACTTTGATCTTTACGGTCATCTTTTGCTTTTGTGATGTACTTTCTGCCATTATTTTCTGCGATTTTTGCATAATGTCCAGTAGCAATAAATTCACAATCTAAAGCATTGGCACGACGCAACAACGCATCCCATTTTATATGTGTATTACAAAGTACACAAGGGTTTGGTGTTCGACCTGCCATATATTCATCAACAAAGTTATCAATGACATAATCACCAAACTCTTCTCGAATATCTACAATAAAATGATGGAAACCTCTATCTACTGCAACTCCTCTCGCATCATTAATAGAATCTAAACTACAACAACCAGTTTCTTTTTTTGAACCACCTGAATTCGCATAATCCCACGTTTTCATCGTAATTCCGATGACATTATATCCTTCTTCGTGTAGCATTAAAGCAGTAACTGTTGAATCAATTCCGCCACTCATTGCCACTAAAACATTTCCGTGTTTACTCATTTTTAATCATTGTTTGTGGGTTTTCCGTTAACTGTCAAATCTAACAACCGTCAACGGTCAACCGTTTTCATTCACAAAATTACAAAAAAGGAATATGGAAAGTTCAAATAATAGGGAAATGCGTCTGATTTTTTGATAATAGTGCATTTAGTCATTGAAAAAAGGTTTGCAAAGCAGTATTTTTGATTTTATTATTATTTATTTTCATTCAATTATATTAAAAAAAACACTGAACATAATTTACAAAAAGCTGTTTTCAAAAAAGTATTTCGATTATCAAATAGAATTTATTTTAGGATTGTGAATAAATAATTCATAATTCATAATTCATAATTATAAAAAGATGTATTACGTTTTAATTACATTAGCAGCAGTTGTCGGGATGGAGTTTGTTGCTTGGTTTGCTCATAAATATATTATGCATGGATTTTTGTGGTCATGGCATGAATCACATCATAAACCACACGAAAATATTGGTTTTTTTGAAAAGAATGACTTATTTTTTATTGTATTTGCATTGCCAAGTATGTCTTGTTATATCGCTGGTACAGTTACGGATTATCGAGCATTATTTTTTGTTGGTGTTGGGATTTCGATTTATGGCTTGATTTATTTTTTGATTCACGATGTTTATATTCATCGTCGTTTCAAATGGTTTAATCAATTGGAAAGTAAATATTCAAAAGCTATTGTAAGAGCTCACGGGACACATCATGCGAAACAAACAAAGGAAAATACAGAATCTTTTGGATTATTGGCTGTAAATCCAAAGTTCTTTAAGAGCAATAAAGAACGCCGAGCAATGGAAAAAAATAATAAAATTTATGTTGAAAAGTAGTTTTAGTGGTTTAAGTAGTTGTATAGTTTAAGTAGTTTCTACACAAGAAAAATTGTATAATTATCCAACTATTGAAACGATTCAAACTATATAACTACTAAAACCAAAAATGTCAATTTACGAAGCGTTAGGAGAAGAGAAGATTAAAAAAATGGTTAGCTTATTTTATGAACAAATAGCTGATGATGAGGTAATTCGTCCAATGTATCCAAAGGATTTAGCACCTGCGGAAGATCGGTTGTATCTATTTTTGATTCAAGTATTTGGAGGGCCAACAACGTATTCTGAAAAACGAGGTCATCCAAGATTACGTCGTCGGCACTTTCCTTATCCGATAGATATGAATGCTTCGGATAGATGGCTAAAATATATGGCAGAAGCAGTTGAACAAATCGAAATGTCTACGGAAATTCGGACACAGGTTTTAGCATATTTTGGTCGTGCAGCATTGTGGATGGTAAATAAGTAAGTTGACTCTTTGACAATTTCGGTGGTAAACGATAAGATTTATACCTTTTCAAAATCGTTTTTTGTGTTGAAGTGTTGATGTTGTTGATAGACTCCAAAATTTCTATTGTTCCACAGCTTGTCCCGATTTCTCGGGAGATTTTTTCAAAGAACCGGCAAAATAAAGGAAAGGAAAAAGTCAAGTAGCAAATTGTTACTTGGCTTTTTTAATGATTTTATATTATTTTTGAATTGGTAATCTATATTTCACCTATTCAAAACGTTACTTCACCATGAAACAAATTATACTCTCTACTCTACTAATATTTTTCACCATTTTTTTATTTGGTCAATCGGATGATTATTCCATTATTCGACTAAAACGAGGAAGTCGACTAATAGGAAATATTATTGCCAAATCACATAATGGTTTTACGCTAACAACAGGTTTGCATGATACCTTACAGATTAGAAATCGAAGCATTAAACGACTTTATATCATTGAAGAAAATTTTGATGAGCGAGGCGATGTTCCTGTATTAAATCGAGGAACGTATTATACGTTTTTTTTAAGTACAGGTGGTGGACAAGAAAGAGTCAATCCACAAAACAATCCTTTTGGGAGACCTATGTTTGTTATTCCCGTAACTCGATATTCTCCTTTGATTTTAGCACGAGTTCAAGGATCTATTGGATATCAATTTAGTCGTCATTTTGGGTTAGGAACTGGGTTGATGATAAGGTATAATAATGCTATACCTCCAGATGATATTTTTACATTTGGATATATGCCACTGAAAGCCAATCTTTATGTCGAAGGAAAGTTTAATTATCCATTAAAAAAATATGGGAATAAAGATATTTGGGTAACGGTCAATGCTTTTCAACATGTCGAAGTCGTTGCTGGGGTTTCTTTTCTTCGACCTAAACGCTGCCTAAATATTGGTATTGGTTTTTTCAAAGGGTTTAATTCTTATAGAGCCGATAATTATTTATCTATCCAAACTGGCATACAATTGTAGCTATTAGATTTTATTATGAATATACTTCATAATAAGCTCACGTTAACATAATCCATATTTCATGAAAAATACATTACTTATTCTATTGATTTTCAGTCCTTTGTTTATTTTTGGGCAACAATATATTGATATTATCTTAATAGATAGTACAAATTATAGAGGAGATATCGTAGAATATAATACAACGGAATTTAAATTAGTCCACAAGAAAAAAATTGTTACTATTCAGAAATCTAATATTCTTACTCCTAAACAGATATTGATAAATTCTAAAAAATATATTACTACGATTAAGACAAATGATGATAACTGGTATCAAGGGAGAGTTATTATAGAAAATGATACAAGTGTTATGTTACGTATTAGTAAAAATATGAGTGTAACTATTCTTAAATCAAATATTATTTTTCGGACGAATCGTGCGAAGAAAGAACGTTTTATTATTCAAACAACTATTTATACTAAAGATGGAAATAAATTGATAGGTCAAGTGATAGATAAAAATAAAGATTTTACGATGATTGATATTGATAACAAAAGTAATATTCAAAAAATCAGTAATCAAAATATAGCATCTGAAACAGTATCATATAAAGATAGTAGAACTACTATGCGAAGAGTATTAACAGGTATTGGAATCATTTATATCCTATTAATATCGGCATAAGGTTCTGTATAAGGAAGAAAAATTTAATAATAAATTTATATTTTCTAAAAGTCATTAGAAAAACTTATTTTCATTTTTTTTTATTAAAAAGTTGGTAACTACTCAGCATGAGTATTTAATAGTAACAAAAATTTCAGAAAAAAACACACGAAATTTGAATATCGTATCTATTTAAATAATAGATAGTTTTCTTAAAAAATCCCTTTATTATGAAATATTTATTTTTATTTTCATTTACCTTATTCAATACTATTTTGATGGCTCAAATAGGTGATTATCATCAAATAGAACTGGACAGAGGCAGTAGGTTTATTGGTAAAATAGTTGATGAAACAAAGAAACATTATTTGTTAGAAACCAATTTGGCAGATACATTTTACATCAAGCGCAATGCAGTTAAACGATTATATATTATCAAAGATAAACCGTATTCAAACGGTGATGTACCTATATTAACTAAAGGGTTTTATAAAACACTTCTGATGGGATGTGGAACGGGAAGTCGAGTAACAAATCCTCAATGGCTTAGTAGTCTGGCATCTGGTATTTCACTATTTTCTATCTTCACACCGATTTCTCCACAGTTATTGATTCCGCAATCGACATTGTTGTCAGTATATAAGTTAAGTTATTCGATGGGTTATCAATTTAACCGACACTTTGGAGTAGGAATGGGGATTAATATTGATGCACTACGACAAGATAGAATTTTGGATGGGAATGTATTTTTTGAGCAGTTTAACGTCAATCCATATTTTCAAGCAAAGGTTAATTATCCTTTGCCTAATTTTGGAAATAAAGATTTGTGGGTAACTGTAAATGCTTTTCGACATACCGAAATTATGACTGGTATGAGTTTTTATTCGGGAAAAGATGTTTATATGCTCGGTATCGGTTGGTATCGGAGTTATTTTACATTCAAAACAGAAAATTATATTAGCCTTCAACTTGGACTTCAATTCTAAACTTATGAAATATCCTATACTAATAATCATATTGATTTTCAGTGCTTTACAGACTTTTGCTCAAAAACGAAGTACAATTATACTAAAAGATAGTACAATACTAAAAGGTAAAATTATACGATATGATAACCATGAGATAAAATTTTTAACAAAAAATAATAGAATTACGACAATACACCGAGATAGTATTCTTTCGCCTAAAGAAATCACTCTAAAGACATCAAATGTCCATACTATTATTGGAACACAGGATAATAAAAAATTTAGGTCTGGTAAAATCATTAAAGAAACGGAAACTTTTATAATAATATCCCTTTCTTTTGAAAGTGAGAAAATTGACAAATCCACAATTGTTTATCAGGCTTTTTATGTTAAAAAATATTATGAAGAAACAGAGACTTTTATTAGAACAAAAGACGGAAACCTTTTTGTCGGTGATGTCTTGCGAAAGCAGCATAATAAGACGATAATAGATATTGGCAATGGAATCCCTCAAGAGATTGATAATGAATTAATTATAGAAAGTGCTGATAAACGAAAAGCAACACAAAAAACTGGTAGGATTTTAGGTTATATGATTGCAACATTTGGTAGTTTGATTGTATTATTAACATCGTAGTTTAGGATTTTTGATAGTATCATTTTCTACGCTCTCGAAAAAATCGTTGTAATAAGTCTTGACTGTCGCATTCCAAAACGCCTTTTTCGATAGTTGTTTTTGGGTGTAATAATGGGTTATTAATTAATGAAAAACCCTTTTTTGCATCAGAAGCTGCAAAAACAATCTTGCTGATTTGTGACCAAGCTAATGCACCTGCACACATCGGACAAGGCTCAAGTGTCACATAAAGGGTACAACCATTCAAATATTTTGTTCCCAAATAATCCGATGCTGCTGTAATTGCTAACATTTCAGCATGAGCGGTTACATCTTTCAATCGCTCTGTTTGATTGTATGCTTTCGCAATAATTTGATTATTCGCAACAATAATTGCACCGACAGGAATCTCACCTTCTTCGTATGCTTTTTTGGCTTCTGCCAATGCTTTACGCATAAAATATATTGATGTGTAAATATTCATTGTTTTGATATTTTAACCAAAGATAGATTTATACTACAAAATGGTAATGATTATTTGTGACTGGTTTTCTAAAAGATAATTCAACTTTATACAAAATTATTTAGAATAAAGTCTAATTATTAAAATTCGTGACGAAATATTTTATAGTCGTCTATACAACGATTTATTTAAATATATTATTTACGAATTAAATCTATAGAATATGAAAAAGTCATTCACAAATTTAGTATTAATAGCATTATTTTCTATCTCCACTTCAATCATTTCTGCTCAACAAATTACAGAAATGCCAATGAATATGAGTGAAGGAACAAACAATGCAATGATGATTGATTTGCCAAAAACATCTGCAAAAGATGCTGCTAAAGCATGGGAAAAACACATCAAAGACTATAATGGCAAGACGAAGAAGAACAAAAAAACTGGCGAAATATTTACAGACAATGCTTTGATTGAAAGAATGAGCAAAAACACGGTTGATATTTATTCGGTTGTAAAAGAACAAGGTAAAGGAAGTAAAGTGATTGTTTGGATTGATTTGGGCGGTGCTTATTTAGCATCAGCGACACATCCTGAACAATATAAAGTCGCTCAATCTATTTTAAATGAATTTACTGCAAAAATTTCGGTAGGAATGGCAGAAGAAATCTACGAAACTGAAAAAGGAGCTTTAGAAAAAGAAGAGGATAAATTATCAAAATTAGATAAAAATGAAGCGGATATGAAAAAATCTATCGCTGACTTACAGAAAAAAATAAAAGAATTAGAAGCTGAAATTAAGAAAAATGTGGAAGCTCGTAAATCTCAAGCAGAAGCTGTTGAAAATCAACGTATTAAAACTGAAAAAGCTAAAAAGGCTTTAGATGTTGTAAAGAAGTAATCTGTTTTAAACTGCTTTAAAAAATAAAAAGGTGTAGCGAGAACTGAATCTCACTACACCTTTACTATTGTAGTTACAAACTAAATTGTTATTAATTAATGATTAATAACCAATCGTTTTGTTTGTACACCTTCATCTGTTTGTATTGTAATGTAGTACATTCCTGCAGGAATATTACTTGTATTCATATCATAAGATTGAATATTATCAATACTTTCATTTAATATCAATTGTCCTACTGAATTGTGTAAAAATACTCGTTTCTCCATGAATGTAAATTCGCTATCAAAATTCAAACGTACATAAGTATTAGCAGGATTTGGCATCATTGTAAATGCTGTCGTTAATCGAACTGATTTTGTATTATCTAATACACATTCAGAACATTCATCATAACAATAAGCCATTGTACTTGTATCCACTGTTCCAACATTTAAAATACGATTCGTATATATACCCGTTGTATTTGTACAAGTAGAATCTGTTGTTGTAGGATCAAACATCTCTTCAGAAGCCCAATTTGCACCATTAATAAACTTAAACTCGTAACTTGTATTGCCAAGAAGACTTAATGTAACTTCATAGATAGAATCATTATTCAGATCTGTCATCGCAATAGTTCCTGTCCAGTTATCAAGTGCAGCACCCAAGAATACACCTGTTGGATTGATTGTATCTACTAACCTCATATCTACCATAAATGTAACATCTACCGAATCAGCCGCAGTCGGACAAGTCGTACAAGATTCCCAACAAACTGTTGGTACAGTTGTATTCATATTGCCATAAGCGAAGAATCTATTAATGTTTTGACCTGTAGTTTTCGTACAAGATTCGCCACCATTGAAATTCTCTTGATCCGTCCAACCATCAACTGTAAACTTATATTCAATAGAATCATTTTCAGGAACAGTAATTGTTCCTTCCCAAATTCCGTTTCCTTGATCCGTTAATGGATTCGATGATCCACTCCAATTATTGAAAGAACCATTGATAAATACACCATTCGCTGTCGAACCTGTGTATTGAGACATATCAACAGAAAGTGTTAAATCAATTGTTGGCGTTGGAGGAGGACAAGTTGTATCTGCTGAACAAGTTGCAAAACAAGTCATGATTGTTGTATCACTCCAAATCAATGGTAAAATACGATCATCATAGTTTATAGGATCTGAACAAGGTAAACCTTGTAGATTTTCTTTTGCATTCCAACCTGATGTACTACCATTTAAGAAGATATAATTACCAGATATTCCTTGATTTTTAGTAACTGTTATTTCCCAAATTCCATCATTGTTTGAATCAACCATTGGATTATCCCCAGGATTTCCGAAGATTCCACCACCTGCAAGGAAAATTCCTGTAGGATCAACTGTAATATTTGCTGTATTTACTAAGAAGGTAATATCAACTGTTGCTGGAGGACTCGCAGGACAAGCCATACAACTATTCCAACAAACGGTATCTAATGTCATATTTGTATTACCATATGCTAAAAATCTATTGGTAAATCCGCCAGATGTTTTTGTACAGGATTCTCCACCATTGAAACTTTCTCCAGGACTCCAATCATCCAATGAGAATTTATATTCAATTGAATCATTTTCAGGAACAGTAATTGTTCCTTCCCAAATTCCATTTCCTTGATCTGTCAATGGATTTGATGTTCCACTCCAACTATTGAAAGAACCACTAATATAAGCCGTTGTAAACGTACCAAGATATTGAGACATATCTACGGCAACCGTAATATCAACTGTCGCAGGTGGAACAATCGGACAAGCTGTACATGATTCCCAACAAACCGTATCTAATGCCATATTCATATTACCATATGACAAAAAGCGATTGGTGAAACCAAATGAAGTTTTTGTACAAGGTTCGCCACCTGTAAAGTTTTCTTGAACTCCATCCGCAAGGAATTTGTATTCAATAGAGTCATTTTCAGGAACAGTGATTGTACCTGACCATATTCCATTTCCTTGATCCATTAATGGATTTGCAGTACCACTCCAACTATTAAAACTACCAAATACATAAGCTGTTGTAAATGTTCCAAGATATTGCGACATATCAACCGTAAGCGTTAAATCAACTGTTGGTGTTGGAGCAGGACAAGTTGTATCTGCCGAACAAGTTTCAAAACAAGTCATGATTGTTGTATCATTCCAAATCAATGGTAAAATACGATCATCATAGTTTATAGGATCTGAACATGGCAAACCTTGTAAATTTTCTTTTGCATTCCAACCTGTTGTACTACCATTTAGGAAGATATAATTACCAGATATTCCTTGACTTTTAGTAACCGTAATTTCCCAAATTCCATCGTTATTTGAATCTGTCATTGGATTATCTCCAGGATTTCCGAAGATTCCACCACCTGCAAGGAAAATTCCTGTAGGATCAACTGTAATATTTGCTGTATTTACTAAGAATGTAATATCAACTGTCGCAGGTGGAGCAGTCGGACAAACTGTACAACTATTCCAACAAACCGTATCTAATGTC
>JBGCFH010000013.1:0-10302 GCA_045106825.1 Saprospiraceae bacterium
AATCAAATGCTAAAGTTATTATTTTTCTAATCCTTTTGTAATGAATAAATGAAGATGTTAAACTATATTCAAAACCGTTAATTTTCAGTTAGTTTTTTTGTTGTTGCTATAATATTTTAAATAAATTATATTATGGAATACTGCTAACTATTTAAGTAATTAGCAGTATTTATTTCAATAATAAAAAAAATGTAAGTCATTTATTTTCAATACATTACGTCACTTTTTACTGTCAGCTGAATATTACCAACTATTTATTTTCTTTCCAATTCAAAATGTACTTTTCAATTTCTTTTGCCAATAATACAGCACCTTCTTCATTTGGATGAACAGCGTCAGGTAATAAGTTCTTTTTATCAATGAAAGGCTCGTATAAGTCGAGAATTTCCAATTCTTTAGAAATCGCAATCTTTTCAATTTTAGGTATAATTTCTTTCATAATCACCTCGCCATCAATCTGTCCTTTGTGTGGAAAAGCAGGCAAAGGATTACAAATAAAAATCTTTGGTTTTGAATCTAAAGCCTGAAATTCATCTACAAAAATTTGATAATCTTTTACAAAGTCATCTTTATAGACCCAGTTTTGAGGTTTAGAGTCATTTGTTCCTAAGAGAATAATCACAACATCAGGCTGAAAATCTTTGGCATCTTGAAATTTATCTTCATTCCAATAAGGAAAATCTCCTTTACGAAGTAATGTTCTACTACTAACACCAAAGTTTTTGACATGAAAATCTGTGCCTAAGCTTTGTTGTAGCTGAGCAGGATAACTATCATTCGCTTTGTCATTAAGACCAGAACCTTCTGTGATACTATTTCCGATACAAGCAATTTTTATAGCATTTTCGTTTGGTTGAAGATCATTTGTGGTTAAAGCATTTCGTTCTTCTTGTTGACTGGTATCTGCTGGAGTACGTTTACAAGCTACTAAAATACTAATAAACATTGTCAAGAATAAAATTCTACTGATTATCATATAATTATACATTTAAATTGTTTGAATTTCTATATATCGCAAATTTAAAAATTATGTATAAAGTATGATGTATAAAGTATAAAGTATTTTATTCATTTTGAAATAAAAATCGCTTTACAACTTTTGTTGTAAAGCGATGAATGAAGATAAGTATACTATTTTTGAAGTAACGATTACTTTATTTTTAAAACAATGCTATTGATTTTTCGAGCAGCAGCATCGCCTGGACATCTACACCTTACGTTTTCGATATAAACAATATCACCTGCTTGAACCATATTGATTAAACTTCTGGCAGTTCCCGAAAACGCTGCTCCTTTATTTGGTGAATCAATTGGATCTGCATTTTTTCTAACAACCGTAATTACATAACTCACTGTTTCACAACGAGCATCAAAGTCAAAGTTATTAATTACAGAATTAACACCAGATTGAGCTTTGAGTGTAGCAGCGGATATTGAACCTGACATTGTTTTTCCAACAACTGCAACAGGATCAGGAATACGTTTTATACGATAATCAAAAGTTTCAATTACTTGACCGTTTGCCGATACCGTAATTTTGGCATTACCAGGAGTCGAAACTCGCCAGATATATTTTCCAGCTTTACCTTCGATTTCTCCATCGCTGACTTGTACGTCAATATCTTCTGCCGAATAACCTGAAATCGCCACACTTATAGGATTATCAACGCCAATATAAACGACATTCATTTTAGTATTCGCAACGGTTGCGTGTTGTGCATTTAGAAAATTAATAGAAATTAAGAAAACAAGAACGAGCATTTGAATTGATTTTTTCATAATTACAGTTTTATTTTTGTGAAAATTCGTTTCTTTATGTTTTGGTTACATAATGAGAATTGATTAAAAAGTTACAATCTAAAAATTCATGTATTACAATAATAAAATCGTTTGGATTACTGGAGGCTCATCAGGAATAGGTGAAGCGATGACAAAACAATTGAATGAAGCTGGTGCAACTGTGATTATTTCATCAAGACGTATGGAAGAATTACAGCGAGTCAAAAAAAGCTGTAAATATCCTGAAAAAGTTGAATGTGTTATACTTGACGTTACGGATATTGCAGCAGTTAATCAAACGGCAGAAAAATTGTTGGAACGTCATCACAAGATTGATATTTCGATACTAAATGCAGGTGTCAGTCAGCGTTCATTAGCGGTAGATACTGCGTTTTCTGTAGATAGAAGATTGATGAATATTAATTACTTCGGAGCAATTTCGGTAGCCAAAGCATTATTGCCAAGCATGATTCAGCATCAGTTAGGACATTTTATAGTAATAAGTAGTTTGTCGGGTAAGTTTGGTGTATCATTACGTACTGCTTATGCTGCTTCTAAACACGCTTTACATGGCTTTTTTGATTCGTTAAGAGCCGAAGTTCATGAGCATAATATCAAAGTAACCTTGATTTGTCCAGGTTATATTCGCACTAATATTTCTGTCAATGCTTTAGTTGGCGAAGGGCAAAAGCATGGTGTTATGGATCAAAATCAGAATAAAGGATTAACAGCAGAAGCTGCTGCAAAAAAAATCTTACGTGCTGCCGAGAAGGGAAAACGAGAAATCGCATTCGGTGGAAAAGAAGTAATTGCTGTTTATCTAAAACGTTTTTTCCCAAGTCTTTTAGCAAAGATTCTACAAAAAGAACGAGCAAAGTAAATTGTCGATTCTTAAAAAATACTTCCATTTGATTTAGGTATTGAGATAAAAATAACTATACATTCTTGACTTGCCTTTTTTATCAATAATTTCGTTGATCCCGAGTCCTCGGGACACCGAAGCAAAGGCTTCGACTGCGTTTTTTGCCTTATTCTTGACAAAAAATCCTGCGTCAAAGAACGTACATTTATTTATATTTCAATACTTAGAAACTGTGTCGATTTTCAAAACCGACATGGTTTTAATAAAAATCTAAAATTAAGAACAAGCCAAAGATAACCAACCGAATTATAAAATATAAGAAACTGTCTGAAAATAAAAGGCTTTCTCATAAAAAATTAATAATGCCGAAATCGTGCGTTTAATCGGATTAAAATCCGATTCTTTAGATGGTTCATTACAAAAAAGCACTCGAAAATATAAAGTTGAGTGTTTCATTAATCCTTTTCCTATCTATAGAATCGGGTTGAAAATCCGATTAAACACAGAATGTTTTTTATGAGAAAACCCTTTCTGAAAATAAAGTAGGCTGTTTCAAAAGCAATTTAAGGTTATTCGACCTCAAGTCACTTGATGATTAAAATTTTGGAATATTGTAGGTAATCCGAGTTGTGAGTTAGGAGTGAAATCCCGATTTTTCATTGGGACGAAGTAGTCTAAATATCTCTATTAATAATTAATTGTCGATACAAAAATAAAGGCATTAAAAAAAAACACTGTCACGTATGTTTCAAAAACTATACACGGTGTTTCATAATGCTTTGTCAAGCAATTAATTTTTTAAAGAAGTTCTTACTTAGATTTTACGTTTCGCTGAAAGGTAAAATAGAAATCACAATTGCTAAATTTTGCTTCGCAAAATGCTTTTTTTACGTAGCGGTTGTCTTTAGCTGTCGTAAACAATTTGCAAACAAAGACGGCAGCTAAAGACAGCCGTTACTGGCAAAAATTGTCAAACAACCAAAATGATTTTGTTAATGAAAAATCTGCGTGAGATGATTGATTGTAGTCTTAAAGATTCCTGTATAGTGTGCATTTATGTACATCTATCTTTCGTTCATGGACATCGGTTTTTTTCTTTGTAAAATACTTACTTACTTGCACCAAATATCATTACGCCTAATTCGATTATGATATTAGGAAATGATTGTTTTTTGGAGATGTTGCCTACTCAAAGAGTAGGCATTTTTTTAGTTGTGAATGAACTACTTTATTTTTTTACAATTTTCATCGAAAAATCATAAATTTTTCAGAGAACCTAAATAATTTATCAATCATTATCTTATCAATGTTAAGTCTCCTGTTTCAATATGATTAAATGTTCCGTCATTATAAGATACTTTAAAAATAAAAATACCTGGACTCAATGATTTTCCATTATAAGTTCCGTCCCAACCTTGATTTTGGTCAGTCGAGCGGAAAATTACAGTTCCCCAACGATCAAAAATGATTAATTCAAAACTATTTAACACACAAGAAGTATAAGCTTGATAAACATCGTTTTGTGTATCTCCATTTGGAGTAAAGGCATTTGGCATAAATACTGGGCAACACGCATCAGATGTCAACACTTCAACGGTTTTTGTGATGTCAATACAACCATTTGAAATATTTGCGGTATATGTTCCTAATTCCCAAACTTTTGTTAGACGACCGCTACCACCATTACTCCATTCATAGGTCAAGTTTTCGGTAGACGTACCAATCCAAATTGAATCTCCTTCACAAATAAATTGATTTTTGGAAAAAGGTATATACAAAATGTCATCTGCGTACGAGATTTCGATTGAATCTTCCGCAATCGCACAACCATTCGCTACAATAACTTTATAAACGCCTTCTTCTTCTACATTAAAAGCAGATAATGTTGAACCATCTTGCCAAGTATAAGTTGACGCATTTTCATCATAAGCATCTAAAATCACTGCACGACCCTCACAAACCGTAGTATCTTCGCCCAAATCAATAACTGGAGGTTGAATATAATTAACTAATATCGAATCTTCCACTTGCCCACACAAATCCGTAACCACAACACTATAAGTACCTTCTGAAGTGACTGCAAAAGATGAGTTTGCTGAACTATCCTGCCAAGTGTAAGTGATTGCAGTCGGTTGCGTGACGTTTAACAATTTAAGTTCACCTTCACAAAGTGTCGTATCATTTCCTAAGTCAATATTTAATTCTGTAATAAAATCTGTAAAAATAATCGTATCCGATAAACTAAGGTTACAAATGTCTGTAATCGTAGCGATATATGTTCCGCCTTGTGTAATCTCTAAAGTAGAGTCGGTCGAGCCATCATTCCATTGATAACTATCAACAAAAGGCGTTGTTGCATCTAATAGTCGAGTCTCATCAGGACAAAGTAAGGTATCGCCTCCCAAATCTAAACTCAAATTTGAAGTATACACCAATACGTTGATAGAATCGCTTACTATTCCACAGTTTGAAGTTAATTCCACAACATACAAACCTGCTTGACTAATTGTATAAGTTGGCGAAGTCATGCCATCTTGCCAAAGATAAGTTGTTGTTAAAGTATCTGTAACATCAAAATTTAGTGTTTCTCCATTACAAATCGTTGTATCATTTCCTAAATCAATATTTGGTAAAGGCTCAAAAGTTACCATAATTGTATCACTTTTTGCACCACAAAAGTTCATTGCTGTCGCAATATATTGATTTGTTTGAAGAGTTTGAAGTTGATTATTCGTAGAGTTATCATTCCATAAATAACTTATTGCTGAAGGTGCTGTTGCATTTAATGTCAATGTATTACCAGCACAAAGTGTAGAATCATTTCCTAAATCAAATTGTAAATTATCGGCAGACAACAAATAAAATGTAGTCGTCGAAACAGGACTAACATCTGATCCTGAATAAGCCAAAAATGTAATTTGTCGTTGTCCAAAACTCGGAATTGTTGATGTATTTTGATATTGCATTGCCAACAACGCATCTTGATAATTGAAATAATCCGCTGTACCATTATTAACTAAAGTGATTGAACTTGTTCCACTTCCATTTATCATTAAGTTTGTCGCTGTACCTAAAGTTAATACTTCATTTGTACCATCCAAAACGCCCGTTGAAATCGTTATAACAATTGAATCAATTAGATCTGGCGCATAGACAAACACATCATTATCAACGATTGATACCGAAGCTGTACAAACTGTATCCGCAGCATAATCATAATCTATTGTACCCGAACTGTTATTAAAATCTAAATCGACTTGTAAGACACAATCAGATGCTAAATAATCATTTGGACTGGACAAACCAGTTATAGATAAACCATTTGTACATAGCAAAGTAGTTTGAGCGGTACTTGGATTTACAAAGAAAAGTGCACCATTTCCACCGGCTAAAAACTGTGTTACTTGACAAGTTGTACCAGTTGAAATAAGTCCAAATGGTACACCGACGCCAATATTCATCGTTCCTAAACTTGTACTTACATTTGGATTAGTCGGATTAATTCTGAATAATTCTCCATTTGCAGCAGCCATATATAATTGACCATCATAAAACGCCAAATCTCCTGCTGCACCTATTCCAATATTCCCTAAAGTTGTAGCCGCTCCTGTTGTAATATCAACGGTGTAAAAATTTCCACTTCCATTTACACCATATACTAATCCGTTATTATCACTTGCTAATGCTGTAATACCTGCATTGTGTGAACCGATATATGTCGCTGCACCTGTTAAGGTATCAATTTGATAAAAATCAGCATTTGTAACACCGTACAAATTACCATTTGGATGAAATGCTAAATCTAACATACCTGTTACAGGAGCAAAATTTCCGACCAGAGTAGTATTACAGTTTCCCAGAAAAATTTTATGTAATTCGTCAGAAGTTGATATAAAAATGGATTGTGCTTTTGCAGATTGACTTATCAATAGGATAACGCAAAATATTGTAAAAATTAGTTTTTTCATTGGCTTTATAAGTTATAATTCTTAAAAATAGAAAGTCACTTCCAATCCCAAATCAACGATACAAATTGTATATTGTTTGAATATGTTAATGATTAATAATATTTTTCTATTTTCCTTATATAACGTTACAAAGGTAAAGCTTTATATTTAAATCAAGTCCTTAATAGATTTTATTAACCTTGTGAAAATAAACCTATTAAAAACGCCTAAAGAGTAAACCCGCAACTAACAATCTTGAACTTGCAAGTTTTGCTCCCGAGTCCTCGGTATAAGACTTGACTATTTAGAAACTAAGTAGGTTGAGGTAAATATTCCGACAATAAAATTTGTTAAAAATATCGCAACTTATTGGTTATTAGACCTGACAGGTTTTAAAAACTTACCGTACCCATATAGATGGGCAGATAGGAAAAGTTAAAATTATGGTGTCATAGCTACGCTATTTTGTAGCATAATGACCATAATTTTCTACAGACAGCACCATAGCTAACGCTCTTATAACATTAATTTTCTATAAAAATACGATAAAAGAGCGTTAGCTCTGACGCTGTCTGTAAAAAATGGTATCCAAAGATCTACAGAGTAGCGTAGCTACGACACCATTTATCGATCAATTTCCATAATATTTTTATAAAAATTTACCATTGCCCATCTTTATAGGTACGGTAGGTTTTAAAAACCTGTCAGGTCTTTCGTGATAAATACCTTAACCTACTTAATACCTCAAATCAAGCGAAGCGATTTAATATCTTTAATAAGGTGCAATCCATTTTTTTTCTTTCATAATCGCCTTCACTTCATCGTAAGACAATGGATAAAAATCATGTGAATCTACACCAATATCAAAACTCAAACTATCTTCTAAGTCAGGCAAATTGCCGTGTGAATGACCGTACAAATGCCAGTTTCCTCGCCCCAAACCTCGCCAGGTTCGCATGGCATAATGAAATAAGATAATTCGCTGAACGCCATTATTACAATCAGGATCTTTAACTTTCAATTCATAATATTCCTTTATCCACTCAAATCGCTTACGATTTTGTAACGCTGCACTTTCATGATTACCAACGATAAGATGAATTTTTCCATTGAGTTGTTCGAGAATCGTTGCCAGATTTTCTTTGTATGTCAATCCAAAATCACCTAAATGATAAACCGTATCATTTTTCTTAATTTTTTCATTCCAACGTTGAATCATGACTTCGTTCATCTCTCGAACATCCGCAAAAGGTCGATTACAAAACTTGATAATATTAGCGTGTCCAAAATGATGATCTGAAGTAAAAAATATTTTTCCCATTTATGGTTTTCGTTTGTTTTAAAATGAGTCGAACTGTCACTTTTTAAAAATAGTTCCCCAGAAGTATTTTCAATTTTACAATTCCAATTCCTTCACTAACTCTGCCTTACTATTCCAAATTTTAATAGTCATATTTTCACTTGATGTTACGATATATTTCCCATCGGATTTCCAATCAATTCCCCAAAGTTTCTCTGCTGATTTTCCTTCATACAATACTTTTCCGTCTTTCGACCAAATTCGCAAGGATTCACTGGCTGAAGCCAAAAAATCGCCATCATTCGACCAGTTTACATTGCGATATTCTGCCGTAGCAATATCATCGGATTTCGTTAACTCATACTTCGTATTCCAAAACTGCAAAAGCGACGAATAAGGTTTGTAATTATCGCCATAATCACCAATAACAAAAAAATTACCTGATTGATGCCATTCAACACAAAGTAACATTACATCTTCTTTACGATGTTTAAATCGTTGTAACAATTGTCCTTTCATATCAATAATCCGAACATCACCCGTCAAAGCGATAATTTCATTCTTACAAGGATGCCAATCAACGGCAACATAACTCATTGTTCGTTCTTTATAAACCGTTTGCAGTAATGTTCCTTGCTTCGACCAAATCGTCAAAACACCTTCATAATCAGCAATTGCAATCATTTGCCCGTCGTGATTCCAAGCGATTGCACGACTTCCAGCAGTTGGATTTAATTTTATACTTTCTCTTGTTTCGATATTTAATAGTTGAATAACTTCTAATTCTCCAACAATCGCCAAAATATTCTCCGTCGGATGCCAACGCAAACGATAAATTTCGCCGTCCAAAGTATCTCGACTAATTAATTTAAAACTTTCTCCATCATAAATTCGCAAGGTATTGTCATCTCCACCAACAGCAATATATTTACCGTCATTACTCCAACTCGCATCCCACAAAGTCGCATCTTGTGCATCACTTGAAAATGTTGCCAATAGGAATATTAACAACAAAAAGACTTTATATTTCGATTTCATTTGATGTGAATAATAAACCACAAAGTCACAAAGCGGCACAAAGTTTTTATTTTCAACCACGTTGACTATCAACGCTTGAATCTACTATTTGACGAAAGTCAAAATAATAAAAATACTTTGTGTTACTTTATGACTTTGTGGTTCAAAACAATAACTAAAAACCACTAATCAACTTTGCTTTCAATGCGGCAAATTCTTCTTCTGTGATGATTCCAACATTTTTAAGTTCTGCCAATTCTTTCATTTTAGCAATAACATCTACTTTAGGTGTTTTAGATTCGACAATAGGTTCTTCCGTTTCAAATGTTTCGATAAACTCTTCTGTTTCTGTCATTTCTTTTTCAATGACTTCTTCCTCCACTGCTTGACGTTCTTTTTCTTGTTCCTTCTTCATATCTTTGGCCACCTTCTTACCTTTCTCAAATTTTTCTTGATAAAATTTAGTCAATCGAGCAGGATCAAAATCAAGAAAAGTGCCACCAGTTTCAAAGTGTTTTTTGAAAACTTCGCCCAATGCATAAGTCGAAGCACCACTCAAAATCGCCAAACTTACACCACCAATATAAGAACCGACTCCAGGAATCAACTTCACCAACGCACGAGAACCCAAACGAGCCAAACCCGAACCCGTCAAAGTAGTAATCAAGGCTTTTCCTTCCGTTTCTTTAAAATCAACATCATACAATTTACACATCTGACGAACCATATCCAACTGAACGGCTGTCACTGCAAACAAATCTGCAATTGGAACAGGAATAAAACCAGCTCCCATTGACCACATAACGTGATTACGAATCACCATATCCGCACTTTGTCGGCGTTTTTCTTCATATCTTTTATTGTCCATATTATTTTTATTATTCTGATTATCTTTTTCTTGATAGAAACTTTCCGTTCCAGTATCAAAAGCATTCTTTATTGTTTTTTTAATAAAATCTTTGTTAAAATTCATCTTTATTTACTTTGTTATAGAACAACATCACAATTGCTATGGCAATTAGTAAAACTTGAAAAAGATTAATTATACTTTTCGTAAAAATCACAATTTAATATTTTCTTAGTTTATAATTTGGCTTTCGCCAATAACAACTTTTCAAACTTAACCAGAAAACCATCAAAACGCCAATCAATTTCCACGAAAAACCACTAATTTTAGATTGAAGTCATTTGTAATGGATAATAGTAGTCATATTATTAAAATAATGTAACGGAATAATAGTTTTTGGTTCATTGATAATTTTTGCCAAAAGCAAAAATTATTGTTTTACGTAGCGGCTGTCTTTAGCTGCCGTAAACAATTTCAAACAAAGACGGCAGCTAAAGACAGCCGCTACTGACAAAAATTGTCAAACAAGCATAGTTTTTTTCATACGAAT
>JBGCFH010000130.1:0-4606 GCA_045106825.1 Saprospiraceae bacterium
GGAGCTCCTGCAAGTGGCAAAATGACGATTGGACAAGAACTCGTCAAATTGACTGATTTCAAACTTTTTTTCAATCATATGTCTTTGGATTTAGTCTATAAATTCTTTGACTTTGGAACGGAACCTTTTATACGTTTGGATGATTTGATCCGGTTTGCATTCTTTAAAGAAATTGCGAAAAGCGACTTAAAAGGCTTGGTTTTTACGGCTGCAATAGCTTATGACAAACCTGACGATATTGAATATACGTACCAAATAGTTGAAATCTTCAAGGCTCAAAATGCAAAAGTTGGTTTGGTGAGTTTGGACACGACTTTAGAAGAACGACTGAAACGAAATAAAACGGCAAATCGCTTAAAACACAAACCTTTAAAACGAGATTTAGAATTTTCTGAACAACTTTTATTGAATGCTAATACGAAACACAGACAGGTTTATCAAGAAGGTGATTTGGAAGGAATTGATATTTTGAAAATTGAAAATACAAATATCTCAGCGAAAGAAACTGCTTTGATGATTAAGAATCATTTTGAGTTGTGATATTATGGAAGAGTGATTTGTAGTTTTGTGTTGTTCCATTCTTCTTTTATCGGTAGATAATAAAGTAATTGATTCTGCTTTATTTAGTAATAATACGATTTCATTAGCCATTTATAATTGGTACTATGGCTTTAGACACGATATTTTTATTCAACAATCGTAATCGTCAAAAATCAGTGACTCGTGTTGAAACTGTTTTTAATCTGATTGGAATTGTCTTAGCCGTTGTTGTATTTATGCAGGATTCTGTAATGGATTCTGGGATTACACCTGAAGATGGTATTGGTCTTTATACGCCGATTGTTGGGTTTGTTTTGATTTTGTTGGCGGTGAGAACGATTGGGAAGGATGAGAAGACGGTTAGGAGTATGGATAGGTTTGTATCGTCCTGAAAAAACTTTACATTAAAAATTAAAAAGCTGAAATGACTTTACAGCCAAATCAAAAGTACTAAAATAGCTTTACAGTAAAAAAAGTCTACTGAAATAGCTTTACAAATCAATACAGAAAATTGACATACTGCTTTAGTTGACCACATAAACATCTCTTCTGTGATTTTAAATATTGCGGTCAAGGATTTTTGTGATTTTTACAAATAAAAAAAAAATTATAAAAACCGTAGGCTTGTCCTTGACCGTAATATTTAAAATCAAAATCTTTGTGTTGTGGTCAACTAAAATGCTTCTTGCACCAAGTATATTTTATTTCCAATGCTTCTTCAAAACACCTTCGAGTAAATGAGCTTGAGCAGGAGTTTTCATATTGCAAGAGGAATGTGGCAATCTATTGTTGTAATAATTTATGGCTTCATCAATGCAACCCTCAGCAGTATCAAAATCACTAAAATCTTGACTAAGATCAAAGTTATCTTTAAAAATTCCATTCATTCTTTCTGCCAAGGCATTTTCTAAAGGATCACCGTTTTCAGTCATGCTAATATTAATCCCATTAGTGATTAACATTTCAGTATAAATTTTTGAACAATACTGAAGACCTCTATCAGAATGATGTGTTAATAAACGACTTGGAAATTGACGATTGGCAATAGCAAGCTCTAAGGCTTCTACACAAAAAGCGGCATTCATAGTCGTTGAAAAATTATATCCAATAACTTTTCGTGAGTAGGCATCTGTTATTAATATTAAATAGCAGAAACTATTGCTAACTCTAACATACGTAATATCGCTCACCCAAAGTTGTTCTGCTTTTGTAACCTCTATTTCCTTTGAAATATTCGGATATTTGGGCAAACTATGACGACTGTTGGTTGTCTTTTGTCTGTTGCGTCGTTTCTTTACCAACAAGTCATTAATCCGTAAAACCTCATGAAATAAATCTCGACCAATCTTTATTCCCACCGAGGTTTCGGGGCAGGCATGTCGGTGCAAATCAGGTTTTAGTATCAAGTATAACCGTTTGCTGCCAACTCGTTTTGCAATTATTCGTTCTTTTTTTACCAAATCTACAATTATACTATCCTCAAATTTCTCTCGTTCTTTTCGCTTAGAATAAGCATAATAAGCTTGGCGACTCTTTCCAAACATATCGCATAAAAAACTCAAACTAACTGTTTTATAGTAGCCTTTCATTACTTCGACTGTTTGGTGCCAAACTTTTTTCTAATAGCGATTTTATAGGTCGTCTCGGCTATATCTATCATTGTTTCTAAACCTTCTACCTTTAATTTAGACTCGTATAATTCCTGCTTTAACAAAGCTAATTCTTCTGATATTGATAGTGCTTTAGCTGTCGAAATTTTAGATATCTCATCTTTAACCTTTACCTCCTTTTTTAAATCTTTATCGCCTTCCATTGATTTTTCTTTTAGTAATTCTTTGCGATACCATTTTACGAATTCTTTTACAACATCTTTATTTTTTAACCCATTTTCTTCTGCTAATACGGCATAACTCGCCTCACCTGCTAAATACGACTTAGCTATTTTCCGTTTTAAATCTATTGGATAACGTCTCTGACTTTTTACTCGTTTTATTCCATTTTTATTACGCATAACCTTACTTTTGGTGTAAAGCTATTTCAGTACAAGACAGTTTGGAAAAAACGTATTCATGCTTACAAAGCTATTCAACGTGATTTAGTTAGAGAATTTGGAGAAAGATTCGAAAAGCATGTCAATATTTAATATTAGTAGTGACACACTTTTCTGAACACTCTCATTCTCCCTGAAGCCTCTGGTTTGTTAAACTAATATTTTAATTTAAAAAATATCATCTAATGAATTCATAATGCCTTGAACAGCTTGGAATGCTAATTGAATTTGCCCTTGAGTTGACAGACATTGAGTTAAAACACTTGTTGCTTCATTATCCATTCCCGTAATATTTGCTAATAATGCAACACTTTGTTCTTTATTACCCATAATCATTCCTAATACATTATCGCTATCTCCATGAATACCATTAATCATTTCCAATAACTGATTACCTTGTTCATGAAGCTGATTAATATTATCTAACAACTCTGTTGAATTATCTTTAATACCAATAATATCATCTTTTAAGGAAGTACTTTCATCAAATAAATTATTAATATTATCACGTAGCTCATTTGAATTATCTTTAATACTATCAATTGTATTTAATAATTCTTCGCTTTGTCCTTTTATATCATCTATTTGATCTCTTAAGCTTGATGATTCGTCCTTTATACCTTCTGTTTCATCACGTAGAGCTGATGCTTGACCCTTTAATTCGTCAGTTTCGTCTCTTAATTGATGTGCTGCGTCTTTTAATGCTTCTGTTTCATCCCGTAAACCTTGTGACTCATCACGTAGTCCTTCTGTTTCACCTCGAAGACCTTCAGCTTCACCTCTTAATTCTTCGGTGGCATCTTTAATTCCTTCAGTTACACCTCGCAACTCTTCGGTGGCATCTTTGATATTTTCGGTTTCTCCTCGTAATGTTTCTGCTGCGTCTTTTAATGCTTCTGTTTCACCTCGAAGACCTTCTGCTTCACCTCTTAATTCTTCGGTGGCATCTTTGATATTTTCGGTTTCTCCTCGTAATGTTTCTGCTGTGTCTTTTAATGCTTCTGTTTCATCCCGTAACCCTTGTGACTCATCACGTAGTCCTTCTGTTTCACCTCGAAGACCTTCAGTTACACCTCGCAACTCTTCGGTGGCATCTTTGATATTTTCGGTTTCTCCTCGTAATGTTTCTGCTGCGTCTTTTAATGCTTCTGTTTCATCCCGTAAACCTTGTGACTCATCCCGTAGCCCTTCTGTTTCACCTCGAAGACCTTCCGCTTCACCTCTTAATTCTTCGGTAGCATCTTTAATTCCTTCAGTTACACCTCGCAACTCTTCGGTAGCATCTTTGATATTTTCGGTTTCTCCTCGTAATGTTTCTGCTGCGTCTTTTAATGCTTCTGTTTCATCCCGTAAACCTTGTGACTCATCTCGAAGTGTTTCTGTTTCACCTTTTATTGTTTCGGTTTCATCACGTAAAGCTTGAGATTCATCTTTTATAGTTTGCGTTTCATCTCGAAGTGTTTCTGTTTCGCCTTTGATAGTTTCAGTTTCATCACGTAAAGCTTGAGATTCATCTTTTATAGTTTGAGTTTCGTCCCGAATTGTATTAACTTCTTCAACTATCTGGGTTGCCTGTCCTTTTAATTCCTCAGTATCATCAGTTAGTTGAGAAGCTTGCTCTCTAAAACCTTGAATTTCATCTTTAAGTTGAGAGGACTCATCATACATTTGCTGTATCTGTCCTTTCATATCTTCCATTTCACTTGCTAACTGCTCTTTTTCCTGACGCATCTCTTCAATTAATTGATTGTAATCTTCTGTAAGACCTTGAAGAGCTTCTGCCTTTGTTGCTAAGACTTCGATAATACTATTAGCCTGTTCTATTGCTAAATTAATATCTTGTGCAATTGCTGCATCCATAATAAATTTTGTTAGAGTAAAGAAAATGATAAATCAAGAATAGGTACAATTAAATATTTGATTTATCATTATCATTCCTTAGTTATAAAATTACTGATTGTAAATGATTACTTTATTAAAAATCTCTTGTTCCCAATTTTGAGGTGAATTTGCAAC
>JBGCFH010000131.1:0-1639 GCA_045106825.1 Saprospiraceae bacterium
CCTAATAAAAAACGCCAGAATTTGCACTGGTTTAAATGAAAAGTCAACGATTAAAACCGTTGGTATTTCAGACGATAAAATAGTTGTTTTTGAGAATACTTGTCCCGAAACCTCGGCGGATGATAACTTGCCAGAAGCAAAGCAAGTGATTGATGCCAAAGGTTTTATTTTAGCTCCTGGCTTCATTGATCCGCACGCTTCGACTGGTTTTGGTTACTTTTTTCCAGAAGCAGCAAATCATAAATTATATCAAGGCATTACCACCGAAATTTTTGGAAATTGTGGTACTTCTCCAGCTCCGATTGGCGAACATTTGATGTCAACAATGGATCGTTTATCAAACGAGATTGGCTTTCCATTCGATTGGAAAACAACTGATGAATACTTCGATAGAATTCATGATAAATTACAATTCAATATTGCAACCTTAGTCGGACATAGCACATTACGAGCTGGAAATATGGATGATTGGAAATCATTGCAACCAGAGCAATTGGAAACAATGAAAACTGAATTAGCGAAAGCGATGGACGAAGGTTCAATTGGCTTTTCGACTGGTTTAATTTATGCTCCTGGTTGTTTTGCAGAAATGGATGAAATCATAGAATTAGCAAAGGTTGTAGCAGCAAAAAGTGGCGTTTATGCGTCACATGTTCGAGATGAACGAAACGATGTAGAAGAGGCAATTGACGAAGCATTAACGATAAGTGAACAAGCAAATGTTCGGACATTAATCAGTCATTTGAAAGCAGCAGAACAGCAAAACTGGGGAAAGATTCCGAAGATTATTCAACAAATTGAAACGTTTAATGAATCGCATCCTGACCTTCAAGCAGCGATTGATGTTTATCCTTATACAGCGATTTCAACCAAACTTCGAGCCTTTATTCCAAAGTATATTTTGAAAGAAGGTATTGCGAATGTTCCGAAGAAATTGGAAGATAAAAAGGTGGTCGAAGATATTGCAGATTGGATAAAAGTCCGTGATTATGACTTGACACAAATGATGATTATTTCTGATGAATTTCCTGAGTATTTTGCCAAAACAGTTGCTCAAATTTCCACAGAAAGACAATTGAGCGAAAGCGAAACGATAACAGAAATACTAACGAAAAGCACAGAAACTTGGATTGTTTATCACTGTATCAATCAAGACGATATTGATACTGCAATCTTGTGGAAAAAGGCGATGATTTGCACCGATTCTTGGAGTTATCCGATTAACGCACCAAAGTCAATCGGTCAACCGCATCCTCGTTCTTATGGTGCTTTTACAGCGTATTTGGAACGTTACGTTTTGAATCTAAAAGCCTTAGATTGGGAAGAAGCAATTCATAAAATCACGTATTTGCCTGCTGAATTTTTTAAACTAAAAAATCGTGGTCAAATTGCTGAAAACTACTTTGCGGATTTGGTTTTAATAAATCCAAAAACGCTTAAAGCAAATGCGACTTATACTGCTCCTCGAAGCCTTTCTTCGGGTGTAGAATATCTTTGGGTGAATGGAGAATTAGTGATTGAAGAACGAGAAATTAGAGATGGAAATGCAGGACGAATTTTGAAAAAATAATAGAATTTTGAAAATGGAAATTCAAAATAAAAATACTAAAATCGAAATCGCAAAAAGCGATGATTATCA
>JBGCFH010000132.1:0-57518 GCA_045106825.1 Saprospiraceae bacterium
AAACCATTTTTTCTACCAATTATTAGAAAATCTGCGTGAATCTGCGTGAATCTGCGTGAATCTGCGTGAAAAAAGCATTTTGCGAAGCAAAATTTAGCAATTGTGATTTCTATTTTACGTTTCAGCGAAACGTGAATAATATCTAAGTTATCACAAAAATCATCATTCTCCAAAAATCAGATTTCACAATATCTCAGAACAGAAAATTTACGATAAATCTGTGTTAATCTGCGTGAACAAATTACTCCGAAAACAAACCATTGTCTTCTTTACTACTATCAAAAACCCGTAAACCAACAACTGTTGCTTCAGCCGTTTTTTCGCCATTTGCAAACACATCACAAGTCAAAACTGTTTTTCGACCTTTGATTTCGGTGACTTTTGCACGAAGTTCGATTTGAGCATCGTTGAGCGTTGGCTTGAGATATTTTACGGTCAAAGTCCCTGTGGCATAACGATATTCTGGAAGTGAATCGAGTTCACGGTTTTCATTGCGATAAGCAGCAGCCATCGACGTACACATACAATGACAATCAACCAAAGACGCTAAAATTCCACCATTCAGTAGATTTTTCCAACCTTGAAATTTGTCTTGTGATGTCCACTGACAAACCGCTTCATCGCCTTCCCAATAACTCATAATATTCAATCCATCTTCGTGTGATTTTCCACAACCGAAACAGATGTTTCCTGGCATATAATCTTGAAAATACTTTTTCATTTGTTATAATTGTATCGCTTCGATGATTGTGTAATTGTGTCGCTTCGATGATTGTTAATCGAATATTCGTCTAAACAATCATACAATTGCGACGAAGGAGCAACACAATCACACAATGATTTTAATCCTCTTTTTGTCCAAACAATTCATCTTTATCGACTTTAATGACTTTTTTGCCGCTTTCTAATTTTCGCATGATTGCATCATAAGGTTCGATAACGATTTCTTCTTTGCCTTTCAAGCCAGAAGTAATTTCGATGTATTTATCATCCTGAATACCTGTTTTGATTTCAATCATTCCAACGGTATCAGCACTGTAAACAAAGACAACTTCTAACTTTTCGTCATTATTCTCTTCATCATCACGAGTAGTTACGGCTTGAATCGGTAAGGTTAAAATATCTGCTTTTGTATTCGTTTTGATGTCAACAGAAGCGGACATACCTGGACGAAATGGAAAACGAACTTTGTTTTTTATGTCTCTATACGAACTCGGATCTATACGAACGGTAACCGTGAAATTCGTAACTTGATCGGTCGAAGTTGCACTTAAAACACTTTGTGCAGAGTTCGCAATTTCTGTAACTTTCCCTGAGAATGTTTCGCCTAAATAGGCATCAACTTCAATATCAACTTCATCTTTAAGATTTACACGATTGACATCATTTTCACTTACATCAACTTGAACCTCCATTGTATTCATATTCGCAATACGCAAAATCTCCGTTCCTGTCATCTGTAATGTTCCGACAACACGTTCACCTTTTTCTACATTTAATAAAGAAACAATACCATTTGCAGGTGCATAAATGCTTGTTCTTGCCAAGTTTTCTTTCGCCTCTTTGACGGATGCTTCAGCAGAAGCAGCATTAAATTGTGCCGCTTTTACACTTTCTTTTGCTGCTGTAATATTAGCTTCCGCTGATTTTACATTAGCTTCGGCAGTTAATACTTGTGTTTCTGTTTGCTCATAATCTGCTTGTGAGACGATGCCTTCTTTTTTTAATTTAATATTACGATTATGTGCATTTTGAGCATTGACTAATTGAGCATTGACTTGTGCTAAGTTTGCTTCAAGCTGTGCAACTTGCGAACGAGAGTTGGCAATTTGTGCTTTTGATGAATTAGCATTGGCAACCAAACGCTCAAAAGATGCTTGATACGTTTCAGGATTGATACGTAATAACAGCTGACCTTTCGTAACTGAATCGCCTTCTTCTACCAACAATTCAACGATTTCACCTGAAACATCAGAACTGATTTTCACTTCAAATTCTGGGTAAATCTTTCCACTTGCAGATACGACTTCTGTAATCGAACGCTTTTCCACCTTTTCGGTCGTGACTTTGATTCCACGCTCTTTTTTATTACCAAAAATAGCTGCAACTGCGACTAAAATAACCACAACCGCCAACAAAATCCATATCGTTTTATTTTTTTTCATTTTTTAGATGTTCAATTGTTTGAATGTTCGAGTGTTCGAGTGTTGAACAAAACATTTGAACAATCAAACACTCGAACATTTAAACATCAAAAATACTATTTCAACGTTATATTTTTACCTTGATAAAAGTCTAATATTTTTAATTTGAAGATGTAATCGTATTTTGCAATCACCGTATTAAACTTTGCAGTTTCTAAATTATTACGAGAAGTATTAAATTCTAAAAGTGTTGAAGAACCTAATTCGTAGCGTTTTTTCGTATTATCAAAAGCCTTTTGAGAAGCATCCAATGTGCGTTGAGCTGCTTGCATTTGTTTTGCTGCTGCTTTCGCATTGGCGAAAGCCAGTTGTACTTGTGTTTCTAATGCTTGACGAACACGTCTATTAGATATTTGTTGTGTCAATTGACTGAGTTTAGCTTGTTCGACGGCTGCTTTTGTCGAACCTCTATCGTAGATAGGAATCGAAACAAATACACCTATAGAACCACTTAAATTATTATTAAACTGCTCAAGATAACCTATTCCGTTTAATGCTTGAGTGACGTTTGCGTAATTAGTTCCTGTATTTGCACTTAGATTTACAGAAGGTAACTTTCCAGCTTTCGCCAATTCAATATCTATTTCTGAACTTTTGAGTTGTATTTCACCAGCTTTGATACTTGGCTGATTTGCAACTGCACGTTGAACGATTGTACTATAAGGTTGTAATATCAACGATTCTGGTGGTGGAATCGGAATATTTGGCTGCTCAATTTTAAAATCTTGACTCATAGGAATTTGTAACAACGTTTTTAACGTTAAATACGTTTGATCAACGGAGTTTTCGGCTGTAACCAGACTTTGTTCATTACGTGCGACTTGTGCTTCTGCCTCGTATTTATCTGCTTCAGGCAATGAACCGACACGTATTAATTTATTGATGCGTTCCAATTGTTGTTCGGATTCTGTCAACGTAATCTTCGCATTATTTTCTTGCTCGATAGCTAACAGAATCGCTAAATAAGCAGAGGCAACATCTAAAGCAACATCACGACGAGCTTGTTCTAAATTTGTTTTACTAATTTCTCTTTGAAGTTCGCTTTTCGCAATAGTGTTTTGAAGTCGTCCACCGTTATAAATCGTCAATCCCGAACTCAATCCAATATTATTAGTCAAAGAATTTGTAGTAATAAATTCATTGGTTACAGGATTAATAAAGCGACCTAAATTATAGTTAAGTCCAGTACTTGCACTAAGATTTGGATAACGACTGAGTTTATCTCTTTCTAAACTGATTTCGGCTTGTTGCACACCGATTTGAGATTCTTGAATCGTTAAACTTTGTTTTTCTGCTTGACTAATACATTTTTCCAGTGACCAAGAATCACCTTGACTTATTCCAGAAAATGGCAAGAAGAACAGTAAAAATATACTTATTCCAAAACCTTGAAGGGTTGAGTATTTTATCATATTGATTGAATTTTATCATTCATTAATTTGAAGTACGAACTATTTTTAGATAGAACATCAATAATGCAATTGTAAACATAAGCCCACAGATGACCGAACTTTTTATATTAATGAAAATAAAATCAAGATGAAGTTGTTTAGAATGTAACGATTAATAATTCTTGCAATAAAAAAGAAACAATTATTGTACTTCGCCCATGACGAAAGCTACTAAGCCCAAAATTGCAATAATCAACAATACAAAAACCGTAATTTTAATCCACGAATAAGGTTTTTCGCCACCAACTCGACCCGTTTGCCCATTAATAACAAATTGAAATGTTTTATTATTAAAACGATAAGCAGCAACCCAAACAGGTAAAATAATATGCTTAAAAGTTTGGTCGTGTTTTTCAGTATTGATATTTAGGTTTCGGTAAGTATCACCGCCCAAACGAGAAATACACATACCACGAATTCGAGCATCCATGATTTTATCGGCAATGTCATAACCATTATCAACTTCGACATTATAAATTTCGGCATTCCAACCCAAAATCAATCTTGGATCAAAATTAATAACTTCGTCTAATCGGTAAGAAGTCAGAATACGTTGAAACTTTGGATTGTCCAAACCTTCAGAAGAAGGCACTAAAACATCATCAAAAAAATGTGCTAATGAACCGCTTCTACGTTGCCAACGTATTTTTTGAACTTGCTGGGTTTGCATTTTGCCATTGACACGAACCCTTCTTGTTTCATAATAATAATGACCTGCTTCGCCAGTCCAATTAGATTCTGTTTTTGCGTCAAATGTCCAAAAAGGAATATAAATGCCGTTGAGTTCTTCTAAGTTTGCCATTTTTTTGAGCTTACTCGGATGAAACCAACCTTTAGCAATCCATTCTTTGAATTTTTCAATCGCTTCTTTTTTCGGAATTTGAAATGGTAAAATTCCGTTGGGTTGAATTAAGTTATGATTATAAGCTTCTACATTTATTTTTTTTGAAGCACAAAATGGACATTCTGATTCAACAGCCGTTTGTTCGACCATTGTATTTGCACCACAATTATCGCAATGCAATACTTTTTCGCCATATTCTTCTGGCGAAAATTGAGCTGCTTTCAAGACGGCTTCTCGTAAGTCTTGTTCAATCACTTCATCGCTATTGCGATTTACATCTTCTGTGTAACCACAATAATCACAAGCTAACATTTGCTTTTCAGCAGAAAATAACAGTTTTCCACCACAAGAAGGACACGGATTGTTGAGAACGTTCGCCATAGTTTTTTGTATAAAATATAAGGTATAAAGTAGGAGGTGTTTTATTGAAAACATTATTTACTTTATTCATTAAAAGCTAATTTAGGGAATCTATTGTAAAGTTGAAAATTGGCATCTACAAATTACAGATTTTATCAAATTAAAAAATACTTTACTCTTTTATCGAAAATTCGTAATTTGCAGATTCAAACAATCTAAAAAAAAATTTGGTTAGCTATCTACTATTTAAAGTATAAATAGAAACGGAACGATTTAATAGCCGTCAACCGTTTGCCGTCAACCGTCAATCGTTAGAAAATGACATCAAAAGAATTTGCAGCCTTTTTAGAATCACCAGAAAGTGACCAATTTTCAGTGGAGCAAATTGAAAACATGCTTCAACAATATCCTTATGTTCAAAGTTTACGTATTGCGTTTTTGAAAAAACTCCGTTTATCCAATCATCCAGACTTTGAAAAACATTTGCATAAAACAGCGACTTATGCTTATGATAGAGTTTTTTTGAAACATTATATTAATAAAGAACCGATTTATATCATCGAATATCCTGCGATGAAAGTAGAGGCAGAACAATTGGAAACACTGGAATTGATGCCTTTGGATAAATTACAAAGTGAAAAAGTCGAACATTCTATTTTTGATAATATTGTTGATAGACCTGAGCAAAAACAACAATTGGCATTTCCTTCTGATGATTGGGAAGAAGCCGTCGAAGATGACTTCTTAGATAATATGGAAGATGCAATGAATAATATTGAAAATGAAGTTGTTGAAGAAACAGCGGAAAACGTTGCTGAAAATGAAATAGAAACTGTTGAAGAATTGATTGAAAATGAAGTGGTTGAAACGGTTGAACATGTCGAGGAAACAGCAGAAAACGTTGCTGAAAATGAAATAGAAACTGTTGAAGAATTGATTGAAAATGAAGTGGTTGAAACGGTTGAACATGTTGAGGAAACAGCAGCAGAAGTTGTTGAAAATGAAATAGAAACTGTTGAAGAATTGATTGAAAATGAAGTTATTGAAACGGTTGAAGATGTTGAAACAGCAGAAGAAGTTGTTGAAAATGATGTAGAAACAGCTGAAGAATTGATTGAAAATGAAGTTGTTGAAACGGTTGAAGATGTTGTTTCGGAAGATGTAGAAGATTCAGTAGAAAGAACAAGTAATTTGGAACTTCAAAATATCATTTTAGAAAGTAAAAAAATGGAGTTACACGCTCCAATCGAAGAAGATATTGATAATTTGTTGCATGAAGATGTTTTAGAAAAATTAGATGATGAAATTGAATTTGGATTTGAAATTGATAAAAATATCATTAATGACCATGATGATTTTTCGTTGTTTGATAAGGTAAAACATCATCATCATCATGACGAAGAACATGACGAAGAACATGAGCACGACTTAGAAATAAAACCGTTGCATCAAGTTATTCATGAGCAAATAAACGAAGAAAAAACGGATGATGAAATAGATCCGGTTAAGTCATATGAAGAGGAAAATAATGATGAATTATCTCCTGATAATATTTTTTCTAAAGAGGAATTAATTGAGCAAGGCGGTTTGTATTTCTTAGACGAAATACCTCAAAATGATGAACCAGAACTTGTAGAGGAAGAGGAAAAAATAGAAGTTGTCAAACCAATGGAACAACTCAAAACAACACTTATTGAGACTGAAAAAGATCCAGAAGAATTACCTTTGGAAGAAGAGGAAGAGGTAATGTCTTCAACTAAAAATGTAGATGAAATTCGAGCGACATTGTTTAATAAGACAACAAATAAACAGATAAAAAAACAACAAATTAAGATTGCTTTAAAACGAATTTCAAAAATTCCGTTGAGTGAAATTGAAGTGATTACAGAAACTTATGGCAATCTTTTGGCAAAACAAGGTAAAATTGAACATGCAATTCGATTGTATCAACAATTAATTTTGAAAAATCCACAAAAAAAGGTTTACTTTGCAGCCAAAATTAAACAGTTAATTAAAAAAATCTAATTAAATTATGAGTTATCAAAGGAAAAATCCTTTACTATTTTAACAATAATTCATAATTCATAATTAATAATTAAATAAGTTATGATTACGTTATTAACAATATTGATTGCAGTAGTTTGTTTGTTATTGATGGGAGCAGTTTTGATTCAAAACCCAAAAGGTGGTGGATTAGATGCATCATTTGGTGGAGCAGGAAATCAAATGTTTGGTGCAGCGAAATCTACTGACTTTATTGAAAAAGCAACTTGGTTTTTGGCTGCTTTATTAGTTGTTTTATGTTTGGTGACAAGTTTGATTATTAAATCAGAGAATCCAGCACCTCCAACAGGAGAAAACAATATCGAATACCAAGTACCAACAAAAGAATTGAACGATAATGATACTTATTATATGTAATAATAATTTGTATTGAATGAATAAAGCCACAAATGCTATCAAAGTGTTTGTGGCTTTTTAGTTTTTATTAAAATTAGATGAGCGTCAAATTGACAAATTGACATTTAAAAATAAAGTTTGTTTTTGCCAACTTTTTTACACTAACTGCAAATTTGACAGTATTTTCTAATGGCATAAGAATCGCTAAAAGAATACTATGACTTTTGAAGTCATAAAATAAATAAAACGAAAATTAATTTACTAATCTAAATTATAAAAATAGTTTGCTTTATGATGAAGCCTATTAACGACAGAGTAGTAGTAAAGCCTTTTCCAGCAGAGGAAAAAACGACAGGCGGAATTATCATCCCAGACACAGCTAAAGAAAAACCACAAAAAGGTGAAATCGTAGCTGTAGGTCCAGGAAAAGATGGAAATGCAATGACTGTTCAAGTTGGTGATGTTGTACTTTATGGTAAGTATGGTGGTCAAGAACTTTCTTACGAAGGTACAGATTACTTAATTATGCGTGAAGATGATATTTTAGTTATACTTGATTAGTAGTTAGTGATTAGTGATTAGTCGCTGACACTTAATTCCTAATCTTATTAACTACATATTCAAATAACTTCTAATCTTTCAAAATCGTAGTTGTTATTTCGGTGAAAATGTGACTAATCACTAATCACCAATTACTACGTAACAAAACTTAGAAAAGACGGAAAGCCAAACCGTTGCTAACAAATTCTTTAAAGAACAAATAAAATACTAAAATCATGGCTAAAGATATTAGCTTCAATAGCGACGCAAGAGAGAAATTGAAATCGGGTATTGACCAACTTGCAAACGCAGTAAAAGTTACATTAGGACCAAAAGGTCGTAATGTTGTAATAGAGAAAAAATTCGGAGCTCCAGCAATCACAAAAGATGGTGTTTCAGTAGCAAAAGAAGTAGAATTAGAAGATGCTATTGAAAACATGGGTGCTCAACTGGTAAAAGAAGTAGCTTCTAAAACGGCTGATTTAGCAGGTGATGGAACTACAACAGCTACTGTTTTGGCTCAATCTATGGTCGCTTCTGGTTTAAAATATGTTGCAGCAGGAGCAAATCCAATGGATTTGAAAAGAGGAATTGATAAAGCGGTTGCTAATGTAATCGAAGGTTTGAAAAGCTCTTCTGAAACAGTTGGAAATGATCTTGAAAAAATCAAACAAGTTGCTTCTATTTCAGCAAATAATGATGCAGAAATCGGTTCTTTAATTGCTGATGCAATGGAAAAAGTAACAACTGATGGTGTAATCACAGTAGAAGAAGCAAAAGGAACAGATACTTACGTTGAGGAAGTAATGGGAATGCAATTTGACCGTGGTTATTTGTCTCCGTACTTTGTAACGGATGCAGAAACAATGGTTGCTGAATACGAAAATCCATATATCTTAATTCATGACAAGAAGATTTCTAACATGCAGGACATCGTTCCTATCTTAGAAAAAGCATTAGGAAATGGTCGTCCTTTATTAATCATCGCTGAAGATATTGATTCTCAAGCTTTAGGTGTTTTGGTGGTAAACCGTTTAAGAGGTGGATTGAAAGTAGTTGCTGTAAAAGCGCCTGGTTTCGGTGATCGTAGAAAAGCTATGTTGGAAGACATCGCTATCTTAACTGGCGGAACTGTAATCAGTGAAGAAAAAGGGTACAAATTAGAAAACGCAGGATTAGAACACTTAGGTGTTGCAGAAAAAATCACTGTGGATAAAGATAATACGACTGTTGTAAATGGTTCTGGTTCTGAAGAGCAAATCAAGGCTCGTATCAACCAAATCAAACAACAAATTGATACGACAACTTCTGACTACGACAAAGAAAAATTACAAGAACGTTTGGCAAAGTTAGCTGGTGGCGTTGCTGTACTTTATGTTGGTGCACCGACAGAAGTAGAGATGAAAGAGAAGAAAGATCGTGTTGATGATGCCTTGCACGCAACTCGTGCCGCAGTAGAAGAAGGAATCGTTGTTGGTGGTGGTGTAGCGTTAATTCGTGCATCAGTAGCATTAGTAGATTTAACAGGTGATAACGAAGATCAAAACTTAGGTATTGACATCGTTCGCAAATCTGTGGAAGCTCCTTTACGTATTATTGCATCAAATGCAGGTGTTGAAGGTTCGGTGGTAATGATGAAAGTAGGTGAAGGCGAAGGTGATTTCGGTTACAACGCTCGTACCGATGTTTATGAAGATTTGAAAGCAGCAGGTGTTATTGATCCAACTAAAGTAACTCGTATCGCTTTAGAAAATGCAGCGTCAATCGCAGGTATGGTGTTAACAACGGAATGTGTTATCGCTGATAAACCTGAGCCAGATGCTCCAGCTATGCCAGCTGGTGGCGGAATGCCAGGTATGATGTAAGAATTTAATTAGGAATTAGGAATTGTTAATTAGGAATTCCTTGATATAGAAACCTTCTCGAAGTTTTGTGCTTTGAGGAGGTTTTTTGTTTAAAATCACTTTGGTAAAGATAACCTAAAAACTGTTCCTTCATTACTCGAAGAATCTACAACCAAATCACCTTTGTGTCGCAAGGCTATCTTTTTACAAATCGCTAAACCGATTCCAGTTCCTTTATATTCGTATCCAGAATGTAAGCGTTTGAACATTTCGAATATTTTATCAAAAAACTCTGGAGCAATACCAATTCCATTATCTTTAATATAAATGTAAAAAAATTGCTTATCTTCTTGATGTGAAATCGTGATTTTCCGTTGTTCGTTTTGATTATATTTTAAGCCATTCTCAATAAGATTCTGAAAAACTTGAATAATTTGTGGTTCATTGACAGAAACCGTTGGTAATCTTTTGGTTTCTATGATGATATTTTCTTTATTTAATTGATTGGATAAATTCGATTTTACCTTAATCAATACTTCATTCAAATCTGTATGACTATAAACACTTGATTCTTGTTTATCTATTTTTGAAATATCTAATATTCCTTGAATTAATTCATTCATTTGATAGCCATTTGATAATATATACTGAATATACTTCTCGCTATCTGCATCAATTTTGCCTTTATTTATACGACTTAATAATTGAGCAAAATTCATTATATTCCGTAAAGGTGCTTTCATATCATGTGAAGCAACATATGCGAATTGCTCCAAATCTCTGTTAGATTGTTCCAATTTTTGAGTATCCAATTTTTTACGTTTATCATAGAAATATACTATCGTAATAATAAAAGCCATGAAATTAATATGATTTGTAAAACCATAATAAGTTCCGAATTTATCTTTCATCTCATTTGGAAATTCATAAGAATAATAATGAAATAAAATAATAATAGAGAGTAATAATAGACAATTCACAATTGTATATTGTATCAATGAAGTGTCGTTCAAGGTAATCGCAAAAATTGGTAAAAAGGCAATCCAAATGACTAAAGAAGAGTTGATTCCGCCAGAGTAAAGGATATTTAAAAAGAAGAAAATAAAGCAAATCGAAACAAATAAATAGGAAGCAACTTTTAGATTATGACTGATTTTAAAATAAATTAATAAAGCTGAACTACCGACAAATAAAAAGCAAATAAACTTTAAAAACATATTCATTTCTGCATAGATATAGATAGGAATTGTAATTATACTTACAGCGAACATTACTAAAAGATATAACACCATTGTACGTTCTTTTGAAGCCGATGAAATATCTTTTTTTGCATCATTAAGTAAAAAATAAGATATAATTGTTTCCATTTAATATAGTTTATTGGTGATGGGAATTATTAAGTAGAAGATAGCTATTCCTGATAAAAAGCTTAAATATCATTTGATTTTAGGAAAAACCCGAAAAATCAAGCCAAAATGTAGAAATATATTATTTTATCATTCATTATCAATTTTGATAAGACAACTGATATTTAAAGTATATTTAAATTTGTCCTATCTTAGCATATTATTTTAATAATTAAAATATTTTGAATGACCTTATTCTTTGGGTTAAAATTAGATGATAGCGTTTATCCAACTCAAATTGTGGATAAAAACGTTGCTATCGGTTATCAATATTGTGGTCAACAACACTTACTGAATTTATTAGAAATTCACTTGGGTTTGGTTGGACATCCGCACAATAATACACATATCCGAATTGAACAATATCGTCAAGCATTGCGAAAATATTTGGAATTGAATCCAAATGTATTTTATAAATTATCATTTGAAGCAGATGAATTAGCGACTGCAAATGCTTTATTAGAACGTCGGGATGAGTTAGTTTTAGCAAACTGGGATTTCGAAATTGAAGAAAATATGCCTGTTCGACTGCGAACATTGGCAGCAATTGAAGCCGAATTAAATAACAAAAATGAAGACGAGCCATTTCGATTAAACTTTGGTTTTTCGGATAGATTTAAATTGGTAATCAAGGAATTAGAAAAAGAAACAACACCAATTCAACAAATATTTTTGAATGAACCGTTGGACTTATTGCCACAATATTTGAAAAAATTATTTTATGAATTAGGCAATCAAGGTGTTTTAATTGAGGAATTAAAATTAGATAATAATTTTGATGATTCTGATTTAGGACAATTTCGCAAGGCATTATTTAATAAAAAAAATGGAAAACGAAAGAAAATTCAAGCGAAAGCTGATGGTTCGTTGGTCATCATAGAAGCAAAACGAGAAACAGAAGCAGCAGAGTTTTTAGCGAAATTGTTTCGAGAAAATCGAAGTTTCAAGCCATTGTGTTTGATTCCTGAAAAAAATAGAGTGTTGGACAATGCGTTGATACAAGAAGGTTTGCCGAGTTTGGGGATTCAATCTGCTTCTTTAGCACGACCTGTTTTACAGATTTTAAAATTAGTACCAACGTTTCTTTGGCGACCGATTGATCCGTTTAAAATCATGGAGTTTGTATCATTGGCTGTAAAGCCATTACGTGATGATTTGGCGAATTTGATTGCAACTGAAATGGCTCAAACACCAGGTTTGCGTTCTGATCGTTGGGAAATCATGATTCGGACATATTTCGAGGATTTGGAAAAACGAGCAGCAACGGATAAAAGTATCAAAATAAAAGAAGTCAAAAAACAATACGATTTTTGGTTTCGTCGTCAACGTTATGATATTAGTTCGGTCGTTTCCAAAGATGACGTTTTGGAAATATTCGATTATGTCAGTTCTTGGGCATTAAAAGAGTTTGAACATTTGGGAAGTAAGCAACCTTCATTATTAGTTTTGAGCGAACAAGCAAAACGAATTTGTGAGTTACTTAATGCTTTTCCTGAAACGGAAACGCATTTATCGCATTTACAATTAGAACGTATCGTTAAAACGATTTATGAACCTTCGCCAATAACGTTTAAGGAACGAGAAGTTCATCATTTACCTTTGGTACATCATTCGAGTTCAATTATTCAAAAGGTAGATGATTTGGTGTGGTGGAACTTTTCTCAGAACGAAATTGAGCATTTTTTTGCACGTTGGTACAAAAAAGAACAAAGTTTTTTAGCATCAAAAAATGTCACTTTATCAAGCCCAAAAGAAGATAATCAAATGCTGTTATGGCAACGCCCGAGAGCAATTTTACATTGTCACAATTGTTTGTTTTTGGTGGTTTCTAAAATGGTAGAAGGTGCAGAATCTCAACCTCATCCGTTGCATAGTGACTTAGAAGCTACTTTTGAGAATTTAGAAGAATTAATATTTGATTTAAATTCATTATCAGATAGTAACATATTAAGTAATTTTAATATAAATAATAAAGTTAGTGTTCAAACTAAGAATTTAGGACAACCTAAACCATATTTGACTGTCACAAATGGCAAGAATATTGCTGCAAGTGAAAAGGAAACATTTACGAGTTTAGAGTCTTTATTTTATTATCCATATCAATGGGTATTTAAATACAAGTTAGGGTTGAGAAAAACGTCCATTCTTTCGGTGGTTAAAGAACCAACTTTAATGGGAAATTTGGCTCACCGATTATTTGAAATAATGTTTAATCAATCGGATGTTTTGACTTGGGATAAAGCAAAAGTGCAATCTTGGGTTAGTCAAAATATTAAAAAATTATTGGAGCGTGAAGGTGCTGTTTTGTTAATGTATGGTCGAGAACCAGAAAAAACAGCTTTCGTAAACACGTTACAATATTCAGCTTGGAGCTTAATCAACATGATTCGTAACAATGGTTGGCAAATAGAAGCAACCGAAAAATCTATTGAAGGTGACTTTAATGGAAAACGCATCAAAGCAAAAGCTGACTTAGTTCTGAGAAATGATAAGGGACAATTTACTATCTTAGATTTGAAATGGCGAGGTGCAGCACGACGACAACGCATGATTAGGTCAAAAGAAGACTTACAATTGGTGATGTATGCGATGTTATTGACGACTGATGAATCTGTGGCACAAACGGCATTTTATATCATTCAAGATGCTAAAATGATTGCTCGAAACAATGTAGCATTCAAGGAAGCAATTGCTGTTTTATCTGATGTTGATTACTTTGAAACAAACAATTTGATTTGGCGTAGAATGGTGGAAACCTACCGATGGCGATTGTCACAATTAGAAGCAGGACAAATAGAAGTTCGTACAGAATTTACCTATCCTGATTTAGAAGAACCAGGCGGAAACCTTCAAAATGAAGCAGAAGCTTATGCAAATATTGAGAACTACTTAGAGATGAAAAATGATGATGCACCTTTTGATGATTATAAGACTTTAATAAATTTGATTGAATAAATTAATTGCTTGACTGTTAAATTGCTATATTATTTTTTGACGAATTTTTATTGAAATAAAACAACTTGTCAAAAACAATTCAATAGCTTAACAATTCAACAATTTTTTAATACACCTAATAAATAACACTTATTATTAAGCAATAAACAACTAACAGATACAAGCAAATTTGTATTTGATGGTACTTGACGATTTTATTTTAAAAAAGTCGTTTCCCAATAAAATGCAACAACTAATTAACTGCTTATGAAAAAAGTGTTTACAATTATAAAAACCTTATTACTAATAGCTGTATTTTCGGCTGGCTTCTACTCTTGTAGTTCTTCGGGATTGCTGGGGAAAAAAGTTAATACAAAAAAGTATAGCACAAAAGAAGCACTCGCCAAGGCACAAAAAAAATACACCGAAGTTTGGGATTTTGAAGATAACTTAGCGGCTGTCAGTCAAGATACTCGTTGGGGATTTATTGATAAAACAACGGAGTTACAAGTTCCGATGATTTATGATGAAGTTACGACTTTTTCGGAGGATTTGGCTTGTGTACGAAAAGGAAGACGTTGGGGAGTTATCAATGCAGAAGGTAAACAGATTGTGCTTTATATTTATGATAAAATCTTTCCTTATGACCAAGGTTTGGCGATTGTCGTCCGTAATGGAAAATGGGGAATGATTAATAAAAAAGGTATTGAAGTTGTACCATTGGAATATGATGAAATTTTTCCATTTCGTAGCGGATTAGCAACGGTTATAAAAGATACGAAATTCGGTGCTATCAATGATCGTGGCGAAATTGTAATTCCTTTACGATATGATGAAATTGGTTCATTCTATGAAGGTGTTTGTCCTGTTTTGATTGGTACAAAATATGGCTACATGAATACCGAAGGTCGTGTTGTTATTCCTACTTTTTATGATGAAGCGTTACGTTTTAAAGATGGACAAGCGAGAGTCAAAAAACGTGGAAAATGGGGAATTATCAGCCGTGATGGCGATAGAATTATTCCTTTTGAGTACGATGAAATTGGTGAATTTAACAATGGAATTGCTTACGCTCGTAAGAATGATAGATACGGTTATATCGACCAACAAAATAAGGTCGTTATTAGATTTAATTACGAACAAGCATTGGATTATAAAAAGAATACCTGTATTGTAAGAATCGGTGGAAAATGGGGAGCTTTGAATAATCGAGGGCGTATTAAAGTCGGATTTAAATACGATAAATTAGGTGCATTTAATGAAGACGGTTTGGCTTACGCCAAAAGAGACAATAGTTATGGTTATGTGAATGAGGCATTTAAAGAAGTGATTCCATTTGATTACGAACACGCTTACGACTTTAAAAATGGTTTAGGAATCGTCAAAAAAGGTGGACAATGGGGTTTTATTAATAATGAAAACCGCACCATTATTCCATTCAAATATGAAGATGTTGGTTTTGAATTTCAATATGGTTTAATCGGTGTCAAAAAAGGTGGAAAATGGGGTTTTATTAATAAAGAAGGTAAAGCCAAAACGAAGTTTACTTTTGATAATGAATACATTCGCCCGAATTTCTCGAATGGTTTTGCCGTTGTCCGTGATAAAGGTCATTATGGATATGTTGATTACAGTGGAAAACTGGTAATTCCTTGCGAATACAACAACGCAATGGGTTACATGGGACGTTTACCTGCAAATTCTGAAGGGTTTTTTATCGTTGAAAAAGATGGAAAATTTGGCGGAATTAACATTTATAATGAAATAATTATTCCGTTTAAATATGATATGATTCGTGGTTATTCGGAAGGTTTATTTGTTGTGAAGAAAGATGGGAAATACGGTTATATCAATAAATATAATGAATTGGTCATTGATTTTCAATATGATAGAGCTGAAGCATTTGAATATGGAAAAGCGGTTGTTTTTACAGGAAATGACGAAATGATTATTGACCAAACTGGTAAGGTGAAACGTAGATTGTAGCAATCTACAATCTACAATCTACAATATAAATTATTAATGATTAGACCTGACAGATTTTTAAAATCTGTCAGGTCTTTTTTGATAAATTTGCAATACATTGTTCTCGAATCGCCCAAATCGCTTCAAATGAAAATGACAAATTATTTTCGTTTAACCAATTTTTCAAAAAATCCTTGTGATAATTGACTTTGAATGTTCCGATTTGTTTAGGCTCAATTGGAATTTCTTCAATTATCGCATTTTTAATAATTTCAAAATCAGAATCATTTGTTGTTATATCAATCTGTTGATTGTTATGTTTTAAGTAACAATGTGCTTCTGGAATATAAGTCAAACCGTTTTCGGATAAGACATTGCCGATTTTTGGTGTATTCGTTTCCGACATTTTATACATTCCGATAACTAAGTCTAAATCTTGAATATTGTTCTCCGTTGCAATCGCTTTTATCAAAGCGTGTTTGGAGCTGCAAGTTCCTTGATTTTCGGTAAAAACTAAGCTAATATCGGTTCGATTTGATGTTCTGCCGTAAGGTGTTTTTTGTATAAAACGAATTAGGGCTTCACTGTCGTAAAGCCCTAATTTGTTTGCCAATTTGCTAAGTTGATTGTTAGCAGTTATTTTGAAATATTGCATTTTTTCCTTTTCCATAGGTACAATCCCGAATACTCGGGATTATTCATATTAAACTCTTCCAGAGTTTTTATTTTACAACTTCACCAGCTTTTTCTTTCGCTTCTTTTAGAATGTCTTCTAAACTTTTGCCCAAAGCACTTAAAGCCTGTTTTGCCAAATCAACATCTTTATGATTTGGATAATCTTTTATAAAAGCCTCGTACAATTCTTTTGCTTTATCAACATTTTGAATTTTTGTATCGTATAAAATTGCTTCACGAAGTCTTGCATCTGCAGCTGCATTTGATTCAGGATAATCTGTATATATTTGTTGTATTAATTGAGCTGCTTTTGCATAACTTTTATTGTATTCTGCGATGCCAATTGCTCTTGATAAGGCAATAAGGGCTTTAACTTCTTCTATATCAGTTTTGACATAAGCTTCATATTTTTCAACTAACAATCGAGCATTTTCATCTTGTAGAGGTTTATATCCTTCCATATTTTCTGTAAAAACGCTATCTTCTAAAGCCTTGATTTCCGTTGCTAAGTCGTCTGTACTTTGCTCTGATTGACAAGCAGTTATGCTGATTATTGCGAAAGCAAAAAGGAAGTAAAAGTATTTTGTCATGAGTTTTGTGTGTTGCGAGTTACGAGTTACGGGTTTCGAGTTATCGAATATCCGTGAATCGAAACTTTTTAAAAATAATTTTTATCCATCAAATAATTCTGAACGTAATCCGTAATACCTTCTTCTAATGTTAAAAACGGTTCGTCATAACCTGCGTTTCGGAGTTTTGACATATTTGCTTCGGTAAAATATTGATACTTATCTCGCAAATCTGCTGGTGTCTCGATGAAGGAAATATTTGGTTCAAGATTCATTGCGCTGAATGTATTGGCTGCCAAATCCCAAAACGTTCGAGCAGTTCCTGTTCCTAAGTTGTAAATACCATTTTCGGCTTCGTTTTTCATTAAGAATGAAATGACTTTTACGACATCTTTGACATAAATAAAATCTCGCATTTGTTCGCCATCTTTGAAGTCTGGTTTGTGTGAACGAAACAATTTCATTCCGCCAGTTGCCAAGATTTGTCGATGTGTATGAAAAATGACGGAAGCCATTCTGCTTTTATGAAATTCGTTTGGGCCATAAACATTGAAGAACTTCAAACCAAACCAATTTGGTGGCTGATTTTCTTGTTGTAATGCCCAAATATCGAAATCATTTTTAGAACGTCCATAAGCATTTAATGGTTGTAATTTTTCGCAAAGTTTGTGTTCATCATTATAACCAAATTCGCCTAAACCATAAGTTGCAGCACTTGAAGCATAAATTAATGGAATTTGATGTTTTGCACAAAATTCCCAAATCTGCTTCGTATAATTTAGATTTAATAGATCCAATAAATCAACATCCGTTTCGGTTGTATCAGTTCTTGCACCTAAATGAATGATGTAATCAATTTGACCTAAATCATTGATTTTGTCAAAAAACTCCATTCGTTCAATACGCTGCAAATGCTTGATATGAGCGAAGTTGTCCGATTTGTACGTTTTCGTAAAATCATCTACCAAAATCAAATCTTCACGACCAGCTTTATTCAACGCACTCGCAACAACACTTCCTATAAATCCCGCTGCACCAGTTATTATAATCATAGATTAGTTTCAGTAGTTTAAGTAGTTTGTTTGGTAGTTTCAGTAGTTTAAGTAGTTCAGTAGTTTTAATACGTAGGAACTACTGAAACTACTGAAACTACCAAACTACTTAAACTAATATTTTACTGAAGAATCAATTTCTGCTTGCCAAGCCATAATTCCGCCTGTTAAGTTGTGAAGATTTTTCAAGTCAGTTGTTTGTTCTAAAAACATAACCGCTTGTCCACTTCTTCCGCCACTTCTACATTGCATAATGACTGGCTTCTCCGTTGAAATTTTATCAATATTTGAAGGAATAGTTCCTAAAGGAATATGTTCGCCTCCAATATTTCCTAAATCATATTCGTGCTGTTCTCTGACATCAATTAGTTGAAAATTAGCACCTTCGTCCATCATTTTTTTTAAATCTTGTACCGTTATTTCTTTCATGTTTTTTATGTTTAATTGTTTAAATATTCGATTGTTTGAATGTTCAAATGTTGTTTCCAACAATTAAACATTCAAACAATTAAACACTCGAACATAATATTATTGTTTAATAAACTTATGATTTAAATTAATTGCTTTTGATTCGTGGCGAATATTAATAAAATAAATACCGTTTACCAAATCACTTACATTGATTTCTTGTTGTAAAGTTCCTTGCTGTAAGGTTTGTCCTGCAAGGTTGAAAATACGATATTGATAATCATTATAATTATCATCTAATTGTATAAATAATTGATTATCAGTCGGATTTGGATAAATTGCTGCAAAAATTGGTTCACCTTCTGGCGTTTCTGTATTTGTTGTGAAAGGTGTAAAATCACCAACAATCGCACGAATCATAATTGCACCATCTTGAATCGGTGCAGTTGCCGAACTCAAAGGTTGCCAACCATTTCCAATATTCATAAAGTTATTAACGACTTTATCATTATTATTTCTATCATAACCGATAGGAATTGCTTGATTTGGACTTGAAGGATCAGTTGCTTGTTGCCAACCAATATAAAAATCACCAACAGGCAACGCAACAGGTGTTGTGTCCAAAGAATACGTCGTCCAACCATTCAATGAATCTACATAAACTGGTTTTTGAAAATCTACTTGATACACTGGAGTTGTGTTCAAATCTCCAACCCAAACTTTTAAATTAAAACGTTGTTGGGCAGTAACATCGCCAGCGATTTGAGAAATAAACATTTGAAAAGCACGTAAAGTATCGGCTACATTTGTATGGAATTTCACGGCAACTTCATCACCAGAACGTGCGGCAACGATTGCTAACTCTGCACTTCCATCATCATAGGCGAAGTAATCATCAAAAACAGTTTCCACAAAGGCTGTGTCGTTTGCCAATGTCGCAGAAAGCGTTCCATCTTGATTAGATGGATTGGCGATAAAGTAAGAATTAATCGTTAATTCCGTTGAATTATCAAAATTATTCAAACCCGAAATAATATCATTAAATTTCGTTGGTTCGTATTCTTTGATAACTGTATGATGTCCGACAGGAATATTTCCTAAAGCAATTGGAGGTTCATTGAACGATAGAATATTACTTTGCATCAATTGTGTTCCTGTTGTAGCTTCTTCGATAATGACTTGACTCGGATTGATATTTTGAGTTGCTAAAAAGTAATTAGACAAATCAACACGATATGTATCATCCGTTTCATCAACTTTATTATTTTCAAAATGTCGCCACGGCATTGACGTATAAAATTCCAAAATCGGCTTCACTTCCTTCGTAAAAGCAACATCATTCAAAATAGAAGAAGGTGTATTATTTTCCGTTACTCGAACATAATCAAGATGCCAATGATCGACACTTCCTGTTAATGCACCATAGTTTTTGAAACGAAATTGAAATCCATCATACAAGAACTCGGCATCATCAATCGCAATCGTACGTTGTGCGAAAGGCGGAATTACATTCGGATTTACAGAATCAGGAACGCCAGGAACATTATCCATCGCCACCCATTTTCCTTGATTATTCTTGAACTCTACAACTAAACTATCGCCAATTTCTGGTTTTTCTCCTAACCCTTTTTTTTGATAAAAATAACTCAAATGTACGTTATCAGTAGCCGTTTTGCTACCCAAACGTATTGGATTAGAAGTCAAATAATCACGTATTCCCGAACCGCTATTTGCGTAAGCGTTGCCATCAGCATCAATTCCATCCAAAGTAGCTACACCTAAAGTTGGTGGATTTACACCATAACCTTTGTTAACATAAACAAATTGATCTTCCCAATATTTGCCCGAAGGCAATAATGATTCGTAATTAAAATCATCTAAGAAAGGAATATCAATCGTATCACCAGCGTTTTTGTCGAAGTTTGGACGATGTTCTAAAGGCGGTTGATAATTGGTTAGTTTAGGATTAGAACTCAACGGAACTTCTAAAATCTGTCCATTTGTAATATTCACACAACACAGTAGTATTGCAACAATTGCATATTTTATCATAAAATTATTGATGTTAAATTTATATAGAGATTAGATGATTAGACGTTAGATTTTAGATTTTAGACTAAAAATCTAATTAAAAACGGATAATCGGAAAAATAACGATTATCCGTTTGGATATGTTGCTAATCAAATCATCTTCAATTATTGTAAATCAAAGATAATTGAAGTTTTTATAATTTTGATTATTGGTTTTTATTTATTCAAAATTGCCGAATAATTTTGTATTTCAATCATCAATTACATTTTTTTTGATAAGAAAAAAATGTTTTGAAATATGATTAAACCATCAATTGATTTTGGTTCTTTGATTTTTTACTTTCTGCCAAATTGTGTTCGATACTAAAAATTTGAGATAATATAGATCCAATTCATCGAAGATTAATTGTTGAAAAATAAGTGATTTAATTGTGTATTAAGGCTGTCTCAATGTCCTTTTGAGACAGCCTCTTTTCATATCAATTCTTCAAACTATTTAAAAGCATTAATACCAGTAACATTCATTCCCGTAATCAACAAATGAATTTCGTGTGTACCTTCATAAGTAATCACCGATTCCAAATTCATAGCGTGACGCATCATCGGATATTCGCCCGTGATTCCCATTCCGCCGTGCATTTGCCTTGCATCTCTTGCGATTCTTAATGCGATTTCGACATTGTTACGCTTCGCCATAGAGATTTGAGCAGGTGTTGCTTTTCCTTTGTTTGCCAATTTTCCTAATCGCCAAGCCAACAACTGAGCCTTTGTAATATCAGTAATCATTTCTGCCAATTTCTTTTGTGTCAATTGAAAAGCAGCTAACGGTTTTCCGAATTGTTCTCTTTGTAACGAATATCTTAAAGCCGAATCATAACAATCTAACGCCGCTCCAACTGCTCCCCAAGCGATGCCATAACGTGCTTTTGATAAGCAAGATAACGGGCCTTTTAGTCCACGAATATCTGGAAAAACATTTTCTTTTGGTACACGAACATCTTCAAAAACCAATTCACCAGTTACAGAAGCACGAAGCGACCATTTATCCTTGATTTCTGGAGCAGAAAAACCTTCCCAACCACTTTCGACAACCATTCCACGGATTTGTCCTTCTTCGTCTTTTGCCCAAACTACTGCAACATCCGCAATCGGTGCATTTGTAATCCACATTTTTGCACCATTCAAAATATAACAATCGCCATCATCTTTGATGTTCGTCACCATTCCTGATGGATTTGAACCATGATCTGGTTCCGTCAAACCAAAACAACCAACAAATTCACCTGTTCCTAATTTTGGTAAATACTTGCGTTTTTGAGCTTCTGACGCATATCTATATATTGGATACATTACTAAAGAACCTTGAACCGATGCCGCAGAACGAACTCCAGAATCACCACGTTCCAACTCTTGCATAATGATTCCGTAAGCGATTTCGTCCATTCCTCCGCCACCATATTCTATCGGCAAACTTGGTCCAAAAGCACCGATTTCACCTAAACCTTTGAATAAATGCTTAGGAAAAACAGCTTTTTGAGCACAATCTTCAATGATTGGACTAACTTCTTGCTTCACCCAATCACGAACCGCATCTCTTGCTAAAAGATGATCTTCATCCAATAATTCGTCAATATTATAATGATCGTGACCTTGATACAAATCTGTTTTTGATGAGCGATGTAATGTGCCGATTTCGTTTTCTAATAAAATTCCCATATTAATTATTAATTGTTAGTTATTAATTATTAATTATTAATTATTAATTATTAATTGCTTCACATCTAAAGCTTTTACTTAAAGCTTAACAACAATTAATGCCAAAAATATGGCTTTATTTTCAATTATCTTGCAATTTAGAATCAATAAAAATTAAACAGTATGCATTTTTAATGTTAAATAATTCACAGTAAATCTTTCAAAAACCCAGTTTTGAAAGATTAGATTTACCTTTGAAATTGGAGGTTCTGATTACGTTATTCTAACAATTCCTTCAATCGTTCTGTACTTGCTTTATTATGTTCTAAATAAATTGCATTGATAATATCTTCTTTTTCTTTTTCGGTCAAATGAAAACTCATAGACGCTTCTTCATTGAGTTTTGAAGGAGAATAAAAGAACTGAATCAAATCGACTTTATCTTCATCATAAATACTTTTGATATAATTCATAAAGTCTTTTTTATGAAAATTTTGCATATGCATAAATTGACCAACTAAACCTAATGGATTAAATAAACTTTTGATAATGCCTTGATGTTCAGATAGTTTGGTGGTATCTTCTTCTGCAAATGCTCGAATTTGAATAAAGATAATTCCATCCGTATTATCATCAATCCAATCTTTGAAAACATGAGCAAACCGAACAGGTAAATCTACACCTGTATTATCTCGCCAACCTGCATCAACGACTTCAATCGGTGGTGAAGTCGGTAAATGAACATTTGGTAAAATATACGGATAAGTCGCATTCATGCGTAAAGCTGTCGAAAATTCAAGATTGTCACCAGCTTGATTCTGAAAAAATCGCCTGAAATCAACACCATCAAAATCATGACTTTTAGGGTTTTTATGAGCAGTTTTGGGAGCAGTTAAGTACGTTACGCCTTGAGACGAAATAATAAATCGTTTGCCATCATTCGCAATACTTGGCGTAATCACCAACATTGGGATTTTGCCGGATGATTCGATTTCTTGAAAATCTATAATTCGTTTTGAAAGTAAGTTTTTAGTATTTTCATGGAATTGTCGCTCGAAAAGATAACCTCGATCTTTTGGATAACGTTGATTTTGAATTTTAAAAGTAGATAATGGAACGAATAAATCATTGACTGTTATTGAAAATGCGACTGCATTTTGTAAATCTTGTCCGATATTTTTTAAATATCTTTCATGATATAAATTGTTTTTCAAACGATTGAACAAAAACTCTTGATATAAACCTCGATAATATGCAGCACCTAACATTCCGCCAGAAGCACCAGTAACTAAGGTCGTTTGTTTGGTCAAATTATTATTAAGTAAACTATCAGAATGTTGTAAAACACGCATCGACCAAAGACTTGCTCGTAATCCACCACCAGAAACGCCAATCATCACCAGTTTTGGATTTTTTTCTCCAAATTGACTTCGCCAGTTATTTAATGTTTTTAAAGTTGCCTTAATATCTTGTTGAATAATCGTAGCATTTTGGATATTAACCAAACTGTCATTACTATAAATTGCTTTTTCAGTTTTATAATTTAGACCGTAGGCTTTATTTCTAAATTTGCTATCCGTATTCACCGTTACAGCGTTGATGATGATTAATAAACCTAAAATCGTGAAAACATGCCAACCTCGAAGCCAGTACCACAACGCACCCAAAACACTGGTAAACATGGCAAATAGTATCATAATACTTGCTCCAGCTGGAATCCTGAATTGTTTGAAATCCATCAAAAAACCTAAACCAATCAAAGCAACAATCGTAAGTAATTGTAGAACTGTCGCATTTTTATGATGTTGATTGAAGATGTCTGTCAGTATTTTTTGATTGTAATGAGCAACACTTCTCACTCTACGAAACTGTAATCTTCCGCTGATATAAAAATCAACATGCCATTTATTTTTATCAATTATTGTCCGTTCTTGATTTTTATCTCGCTGTCGAACCAAACCTCTTAGAAACTTTGGTGTTTTGTATCGTCTATTAACATCATAACTGAAAATATCCTTATTCGTTAAGCGAAAATAAATAACAAAAATGAGTAAAGCGGTTGAAAATCCAGCGACAAAACCCAGTAGATATTTCCATATCATAGAAGAACTTGCACCATTTTCGCCTTGAAAATTTATGATTTTATAAAAATAAAAAGCAATAAATAAAATCGGAAAAAGTGAATTGTTCACACTAAACTGAATGAACGGACGATGTAACGAAGCGATAAACGGAAACCGTGTACTATGCAATAAATAGGTAGAAATATTCCAAGCAGTAACAAATCCTGCGAAAGCTAAACCGACGAAATAAAAACTCCAAAAATTAACTTGATGCAAATATTCAGGATCTAAAAATAGGTATTTTAAACCAAAACTTTTTCCAATTCCGCCTGTGATGAATAACAATAAAATTGCCCAAAAACTCAAAAGCAATACATTTTTTTTGAAATGTAGTACAACAAGTTGAACTGGAAAGGCATATAATATATTAAGTAATCTTTGCTTCATAGTCGTCATTATTCCACAAAATAACGTATTTGATACAATTCAGTTTCATAATGTCGTAAAACTAAAATGAATTCACGCCAAAGTTTTTCTATTTGGCATCTGTTTAGTCAGATTATCGCATTACTTTTGTATGAAGTTGTGATAATATTTGGCAGTTTTAAGGGCGACTTTTGTCGCCCTTACTTTTTTGGGTTTAACCCTTCCCCAGCCCTTCCCTTGAAAGGGAAGGGAGCCAGACGATAGTACTCGAATATCCGAACGTTCGAGTACTATCGTCTGACTCCCCTCTTTTTTAAGAGAGGCGTTGGGGGTGAGTTCAAAAATATTCCGTGATAAGTAAAATTAAAAACACCGCAATAAATACCATCGAGATTGAAGCAAAAGCAATTGCTTCATTGACCAAAAGTATTAACGAAGATTTTGTAAAAGCTGTTGAAATAATTGCGACAAGCAAAGGTCGATTGATTGTAACTGGAATCGGAAAAAGTGCGATTGTCGGGCAGAAAATTGTAGCAACGCTGAACTCAACGGGAACGCCAGCTATCTTTATGCACGCAGCTGATGCGATTCATGGTGATTTGGGAATGATTCAAGATGATGATGTCGTGTTGTGCTTATCGAAAAGTGGCGAAACTTCGGAAATCAAAGTCTTAGTGCCTTTTATTAAAAACTTAGGAAATTCGATTATTGCGATTGTAAGCAATGAAAAATCTTACTTAGCACAACAAGCTGATTATGTTTTACATACGCCAATCGAACAGGAAGCAGATCCAAATAATCTTGCTCCGACAACGTCTACAACGGTTCAAATCGTAATGGGCGATGCGTTGGCAACTTCGTTGTTAGCGGTAAAAGGCTTTACGCCAAAAGACTTTGCGAAATTTCATCCTGGCGGAACTTTAGGCAAACAAATGTATCTCAGAGTCAGCGATTTATATCCAAAAAATGAACAACCAAAAGTTAATATAAATACGCCTTTGCGACCGATTATTTTAGAAATTTCTTCTAAACGATTGGGAATGACAGCCGTTTTAGATGATAATAAAAACTTAGTCGGAATTATTACGGATGGCGACTTACGTCGAATGTTGAATCAAGAAAGAGAAGTCGCACACTTAATTGCTTCAGATATTATGACAGCGAATCCGAAAACGATTGATAAAGATGCTTTGGCGGTAAATGCGTTGGAATTAATGCGTGAAAGAAGTATTACGCAGTTGATTGTGATGGACGATTCAGAATATGTTGGCGTGATTCATTTGCATGATTTGATTCGGGAAGGTTTGGTGTAATGGTTCGTGATGGGAACATTCCGATTGTATCGGAATAAACTAAATTGAATGGATTTGACGGATGAACACGGATTTTTTGAGTTGGAAAGCATTTTCAAAATGCTCTCCAACTAATTTTGTACTATTCAAAAAAATCTTTATATTTTTTTAGTTCAAAATATTTTAGGATTGATGAATAAATAAATGCACGTTCTCTTGGTAGATTATTTTTTTCTTAGTTTTTGCTTCAAAAGTGGGCGTTTATTGGGATAAGTAACCAAATTTGAAGTGGAAAATAAGGGAAAAAGAAGCAGCGAAGAATGTATATTTATTTGTTTGTTTATCAATCTTTACCAAAGATCCTTACGTTTTGGCGGTTCATCATCATTCAACAAATCCCAATAATCTAAATTTTCTTCTGCTTCTCGTTTTTCACGATTCAAATCTTCTAAAAGGTTTTCAGAATCTATTTCATGACTAATTTCTTCATATTCTACATATTCGCTTTCTTTTTGAGCATCAATATCTTCTTGGATTTTATCTACCTTACGATACATCATGGCTTGAAAGAACAAAAAACCAATCACTACTGGATAGAAAAACGCACTCAACAAACCAGCACCAATGCCCAACCATGGACTTCTTTTGAATAAACTACCAATTGTTTTGAAGTAATTCAAAATTACTTGATGTTTAATAATTGCGGTTGCAATCAATAATGGAATTGCCAAAAAATACAAAACATTAAAAATCGCTTTGGCCACAAAGTATAATAATATCAATACTCCAGCCGTAATTAATAAACTTTGCCAACCTCGAAATTGAGCAAATCCACTTCTATTATTTGTCATTATTTTTATTAGTTCCGTGTTGCGAGTTACGAGTTGCGGGTTTGACGAACCAATGATAACTTATTTTAGTTTTGTAAACTAAAATTTATAAAAGCAAAATACTTTTTATTTGTAGAAGCATTTTATACTAAATCCACAAATTATCATGAATTCGTCAAACCCGTAATTCGCAACTCGCAACACGTTTTTTTCAAAAATACGGAAAGGTTATCATTACACCAAACGTTTAGACAAGTCCATTAGTTTTTTGGATAAATTAGTTTTTTTTACAAAAATATCTATTGACTTTACGTAATTTTAGGCATTCGATAAACTATACGAGTTGCGAGTTACGAGTTGCGAGTTTGACCGTTTCAATGACAGTTATTTAAAAAACAAAGATTCTAAATCATAATTAGGATTTTTTAATAATTTATAAAGACTGTCGTCAATGTGTAAAACTCGAAACCCGAAACTCGAAACCCGAAATGTAAATATTATGGCAAATGAGTACATCAGTATGAGGAATTTGAAATTCCTTATACACGAAGTTTTTGACATCGCATCATTAAGTAACTACGAATATCATGCAGATTATAATGCAGAAATGTTCGATATGATTTTGGATACTGCAAAGCAGTTAGCGGATTCTGAGATGTTTCCTTACTACGAGGAAATGGACAAAATGAATCCAAAATTAGAAAATGGAAATATTACGGTTCATCCACAAGTTGGGAAAGTTATCCAACGTTTAGGTGAAGATGGTTGGATTGCTGCTCGAAAATCTTATGATTTAGGCGGACAACAAATGCCTTACGCTGTTTTGAATAATGCGTTATGTGTTTTTTATGCAGCGAATTTTGCAGCGGCTTCTTATGCTTTCTTAACTTCCGGTTCGGCTAATTTAATCGACAGTTTTGGGTCAGAAATCTTGAAAGAAAAGTATTTAGAACCAATGTACACGGGAAAATGGCAAGGTACAATGGCATTAACAGAACCTCAAGCTGGTTCTTCTTTGTCAGATATTGTCACGACTGCAACTCCGACAAACGATGGTTATTACAACGTCAAAGGACAGAAAATTTTTATCTCTGGTGGTGATCATACTGGTGTTCCAAATGTTGTCCATTTGACTTTAGCCAAGATTGATGGTGGACCAGCTGGAGCAAAAGGAATTTCATTATTTGTCATTCCAAAACATCGTTTTACAGATGATGGTGGTTTTGAAAGTAATGACGTTATTACAGCTGGAAAGTTCGAAAAAATGGGAAGTACGGCTTACGTTACGACGCATTTATCTTTTGGTGAAAATGATGATTGTCGAGGTTGGTTAGTTGGTGAACCGCATCATGGTTTGAAGTATATGTTTCAGATGATGAACGAAGCGAGAATTGCTGTCGGAATGACTGCAAATGCTATTTCTTCTGCGGCTTATTATGCTTCGTTGCAATACGCGAATGAACGTCCACAAGGTCGTCATATTTCTAAAAAAGATGTTCGCTTACCACAAGTTGAAATCATTGAACACGCAGATGTTCGCCGAATGTTATTATTCCAAAAATCAGTTGTAGAAGGTGCTCAATCCTTAGTCACTTTGTGTAGTTTCTATGCAGATATGGAACACGTTACGGAAGGTGAAGAACGTGAAAAATACCGTTTATTATTGGAGTTGCTTACGCCAATTGTTAAAACCTATCCTTCTGAAATGGGTAACCTTTCGGTAAGTGCTGGTTTACAGTGTTTGGGCGGTTATGGATATTGTAAGGATTTTCCATTAGAACAATATTATCGAGATACTCGAATCAATTCGATTTATGAAGGTACGACTGGTATTCAGGGAATGGATTTGTTAGGCAGAAAAGTCTTAATGAAAAACGGACAAGCTGCTCAACTATTTTTCCAAGAAGTCGGTAAAACAATTGCGGAAGCAAAAGCAATCGAAAGCATTGCAAATTATGCGGAAGCATTAGAAAAATCAATGCAAAAATTACAACAAACTACTGGCTACTTAATCGGTTTAGCACAAAAAGACAGACCTGAAGTTTTTCTTACTGATGCAACTTTATATTTAGAAATGACTGGTCATATTACGATTGCTTGGCAATGGTTGATGCAAGGAATTGTTGCTGCAAAAGCTATTGAAAAAGGTGAACTGGGAGAAGATGATCAAAATTTCTATAATGGAAAAATGCATACCTTGCAATATTACTACTTGTATGAATTACCGAAAATTCGCAGTTTAGCTTATACATTAATGAATAGCGGACAAGCGACTTTGCATACACCGAGAGAAGTATTGGTTTAAATATTTCCCACAAAGAACACAGCGTTTTACACGAAGAACACAGAGAAATTTTAATACTCCGTATTTTCTGTGAAAAACGCTGTTTAACTCTATGAAAAACCAAACAAAAAATAATGGAAACACTTTATTCAATTATAAATATTATAGCGTTCGTCGGTTGGATATTTCTAATCTTCTTTCCCAAAAAACGATGGACATTTGCAATCGTTGCAAGTGGTGGCGTTTCCGCAATATTAGCTTTGTTCTATATTTACTTTATCATTGGGAGTTTTACTGGTGAAGCAACTGGCGGCGATTTTAATTCTTTAGCTGGATTGAAAATATTGTTTCAAAATGATATTGCATTATTGGCTGGTTGGGCACATTATTTAGCATTCGATTTGTTTATTGGAGCTTGGATAACTTCAAACGCTCAACGTTTAGGTTTGACACATTGGAAAATTGTTCCTTGTTTAATTTTTACATTTATGCTTGGACCAGTTGGTTTATTGTTATATTTGGTTGTTCGAGCGATAATGACGAAAAAGACTTTACATGAAAATTTTTAATTTGAAAAATTCATAATCAATAATTTCAAAAATATTATAAATATCATTTTCACTCATAAGTCAACTAATTTATAATTTCTAAAAAAGTGAAAACTATGAAAAGATTCTACTTCCTATTTTTATTATTGGCAATCTCATTCAATGTATTGGCACAACGAAACTTACCAATCCATTTGACTCCAACTGAAATAGCAAAATTGGCAAATTATACACCACCGATGTACAATCGTTCTACTTATACAACATCGCCCGATGCAGCCGTTCGTACAATGGCGGAATGGGAAGAAGTAGAAGCATTGACCATTACTTGGACAGGTTTTCCTTCGGTTTTGAGAGAAATTACTCGTCATGCGAAGGAAGAAGCCGAAGTTATCATTGTTTGTAGTGATTCAAATGCTGTAAAAAGTTATTTAGGAAATTATGGTATTACTAACGATAATGTAAGTTTTATTGAAAAACCTTTTAATACCATTTGGATTAGAGATTACGGACAACATTCTGTTTATTTAGACGATGTAGATTCATTAGTATTAGTGGATTGGATATATAATCGACCTCGACCAAATGATGACCAAATTCCTCAATGGATTGCGGATAAAATGGATTTGGATTTGTACGCTACTACACAAGTACCAACTGATTTGGTGAATACTGGTGGCAATTTTATGTCTGATGGTTTAGGAACTGGGTTTGCTTCAACGCTTATTTTGGAAGAAAACGATATTGGAAATCCTTACGGTGTTTCTATAAAAAACAACGCTGAAATTGATACAATAATGAAGCATTTTATGGGAATCGAACCGTATATCAAAATGTCGACTTTACCTTATGATGGTATTCATCATATTGATATGCACATGAAATTATTAGATGAAGAAACAATTCTCGTAGGAGAATATCCGCAAGGTATTGCGGATGGACCACAAATTGAAGCAAACATTAATTATATTAAAAATAATTATACTTCTGCTTACGGTACACCTTACCGCTTTATTCGTATTCAAATGCCGCCAGATGCACAAGGTCAGTATCCTAATACTGGAGGAGATTACAGAACGTATACGAATAGTATTTTTATTAATAAAACAATATTAGTTCCTGTTTATAATCCGACTTATGATAACCCTGCATTAGAGATTTATCGGAAGGCTTTACCTGGTTATAATGTCGTTGGTATCAATTGTAATTCTATTATTCAATTAGGTGGAGCATTACATTGTATCACAAAGCAAGTCGGTGTAAAATCACCTTTACGAATCGTTCATCAACCTTATAAAGATACTGTAAATATTGCTGGAGACTATCAGATTGATGCTTTGATTCAACATCGTTCGGGTATTGCGAATGCTTCGATTTATTATACAACAGATACCGCACAAGGTTATCAAACTGCATCAATGTCATTCACTTCTGATGATAATTGGACAGGTTATATTCCTGCTCAGACACCTGGTGATGAGCTATTCTATTACATTTCAGCAACTGCAAATTCTGGTAAACAACAAGTTCGTCCGATGTCTGCACCAGAAGGTTATTGGAACTTTGTCTTAGATATGGAAGTTACGACACAACCTCAAATTTTGAATGCAGCAATCGGACGAGTTTTTCCAAATCCTGCCAATGACTTTGTGATGCTTCCTATTTTCGTAGAAAAGCCAATAGAAACAACAATTCAGTTATTTGATATTTCAGGACAATTAATTCGTGAAATTTTTAATGGACAATTAATGTATAATCAAAATCAAAAATTAGATATAAGTAGTTTAGCAGATGGCATTTATTTTGTGAGTTTCAGAACAGAAGAAGGAATACAGACGCAACGAATTATCATTCAACGATAAAATTCTTTCCTGTGAAAAAATAACGTTTGCTAAACTTTTTCTGAGTTTGGCAAACGTTACTTTGAGTGATTTCAACCTTATTTATTCTACATTGAAAACTGTTTTATTGACTTTTAATCCTACACAAGGACCTTGAATCTTTTCACCTTTTTGATTGATAAGCCACCAATTTTGGTCATTGTCTTGAACTAAAGCAAAACCATTTACGAAATCAAATGCTTTTTTATATTGTAATGCAATAACTGTTTCACCTTTAGTATTGATATAACCAAAACCATTATGATTGATATTTGTATTTTTATCATATACACGAGCTAAACCATTTTGAAAATCATAACACCTATCGAAGGTAAAGTTGACTAAAGGTTCTTCTACCTTATTAATATAATAATAACGCTTGTAGTCAATTTTTACCCAAGTGAAACCTTCTCGAAAATGTCCAACTTTTTCGTAACCTGCTTTAATAACAATATTGTCATTAGCATCTTTGAAACCATAATAACCTTGAGCTTCGTAAGCTGTTAATTCATCGGTTGTATTATAAGTCGGATAGTCAAGAGTTGTCAAAATAGTATCTGACTTTATTATTCCAGCAGCGTTAACTTGACAAAGTTGTCCATCGTTGATCCATGGGAAAAAAGTTATTGTGTCTTGTCCGATTGCTGTCAATTGACAGATAGATAATATACTAAAAATCAGTGTTTTAATAAACATAAATCTCACCACTATAATTATTTTGTGTTAGATATTTTTTTTCAATCAATTTTCCTTGTCCATTATACTTGAACGTAATTTTCATTGTTTGTTCGTCACCTGTTGACTCTATGATTTTATACGTTTTTTTGTTCGTATTGTAATAATATGTTTTTTTGATTTTTGGAAAATCTGGTAATTCATATTCCATGATTTTCGGTTGATTATCTGCATTATTTGTAATCCATTCTTTATAAATTATCGTCCCTTTTTCGTCTAATTCTGATATAATTATATCAAAATTTTGCTTGTTATAATCGTAAATAGAAGTGCTTTCAATCGTCTCTTCATCTGTTTCTAAATCAATATTTTTTTGGATAATTTTTACCTTTTTATCATCTTTATTATAAGTATAATCAAAAACTCGAATAGTCGTCAAGTCACCATTTTTTTGATAAAAAAATATTGTATCTACATCCTCATTAACATTATAAGAATAACCTTCGGATGACCATTTTCCTGTACGATTATTACCAAATAAAGTGTATATTTTTCGACCTTTACTGTCGTAATCAAATTCTTTGATTAAGTCGTATTCGTGTCCTTTTTTGATTGATTTGACCTCTTTGATAAGTTGCTGTTGAGCGTTGTAGGTTTTGGTCATTGTGAACTCTAACTCACCTGATGCCTCGTATTGATTGAGTTCGATGAGTTGTTTATTTTGGTAGGTTTCAGTTCGGGTGAGTTGTCCTTTTGAACCATTTTTATTGATAGAATAAATACTTACAGTTTGTCCGTAAACTATCATTTGCGTCAAGCAAAATAAAAATATTGATAATAAGTATTTCATAGTTGTTATTTTTATTTGTAACAACTAAAAAATGATAAAATGGTTTAGTTTCTAAGTTCTGAAATCTTGTCCCGAGGACTCGGGAGCAAGAATTTTTGTAATAAAGATATTAGACCACTTTGTTATTAGATTTGAGCTATTTCAAAAACGTTTAACACAAATCTAATAACGAAACGATTTAATATTTCTGTCATTCTCTGTCGACAAATTGTACAGCATCGCCTTCTAAAAGTGGCATCAGTTTATATTTCATTAAAAGATGAACAACTGCTAATACATCTTTTTCGCAATAAATCGCAATTCGCTCCAAATCGTTTTCTTCCCAATATACTCGTCCGACTTCACTTCCGTCAATATCGTCTTTTGGTGAAGGAATACCGAAACAAGCCGTTAATACTTTTAAGGCTGTATAATTTTTAAAATCACCAAATTTCCAAAGCGTCAAAGTATCGAGTTGATATTTTAATTCCCAAGGCTTTTTACCTGAAATATCCAACATTTTAGGAAGTTCCATTTGATGAATTAACATTCTACGACAGATATATGGAATATCAAATTCATTTATATTATGACCACACATATAATGTTTGCCACCTCGTTGATGAACAGGGTCGTTGAAATGCTGATTAAGTAATCCTGTAAAATCTTCTAATAATTTCTTCTCATCATGATTTGCATAAGATTTTAATCGAACCTTCATTTCGCCATCACGATTGTGAGTAACAATGCCGACCGAGATACAACAGATTTTACCGAATTCTGCAAAAATACCTGCACGTTCTGTATATGTTTCAATGCCTTCTTCTTCTGTAATCGGCTCATCGTATTTCCTCAATACCGATCTTGCTTTGAGTTTCCACAATTTTTTGAACTCATCTGTCATATCATGATAAGAACGATGACCTGAAACAGTTTCTATATCCAAAAAAAGGACATTTACAATATCAACATGATTTAGCATATCTTAAATTATATATAATAAAGAATTGATTTTGAATGATTTAAATCAAAATTACAATATACAAAAATACTGAAAATATCGCAAAAAATGAAAATTTTATAATCAAAAAAGTGAAGTTGGAATAAAAAATACTAATGAAATTAGTCTATTTAGTAATATTATGAAAAAAATGGGCAAGTAAAACACCTAAATATTAGGAGGACTTTTTTACCAAAAAGCCCTATTATTTTTAAGGGCTTTTCAGTAAAAAATTAATAACATTTTATGGATTCTGATGAGACATCAGCTTAAAAACGTCTGAGATCTCTAATCTAAATCAAAATCATAACTTTTTCCATTAAAGCTAATAGTAGCTGTGTTATCACCATTGTAAGTGATATCTCCTTCTCTATTGACAGCATCGCCACCTGGTGAAGTCGCTTCAACCGTAAAAGTTGCTGTACCACTATCTATATTTTTAGTTGCTTTATTTACAAGCATTTCTGTTAATGCAACACCCAAAGTAGCGGTGAAAGTAAACTCATTACGAATCTTCGTCGTTTGTGTACCAACTCTTGTATATGAACCTGCAACATTATATTGTGTTTCTGTTGGTAAAATACCACTAACATTCATATTGTACGTTCCATTATCAGAAGAAGTCATACGAGGTACAGTATAAGTTCCTGTACTTGTGTAAGAGAAATCAATGTCTTGTGGTACATCATTCGCATCACAATTAACAGTACCTTCCCAGCCATAGGTGTAGTTATACGTTGCAATCGAGCCGATTCCTTTTTCCTTCTCGAATGTACTATCAATAGATTCTCCACATTGATCTTGATAGTTTTCGACCAAATAAAGCATGTCTTCTAATTGAGAATCAAAACCACCAGATTTTGAGTTCAAGGCATTTTCAATTAATTCAGCAATATCATCATCTTCTAATAATTCCTCCGCATCATCGACACATGCCATAACTGTTACGGAAAGCACTAACGCAGCTATTCCAAACTTAAACCAATTCATAAATTTCATGTAATTTTTAATTAATGATTACTTATCCTTTCAACTTGGATGTAATCTGATTTTGAATATAATATCGTTTAGAGAATATAGATTTATGAAAATCATTATTCTCAATATCTCTTATAAATAGACGTATTTTATTAAAAAAACGCTTACTTTGATGTAAAATTAAAATGTATATTTTTTATAAGATTATAAATGGCAAAAAAAGATATAAATATCATTTACGGAAGACATCCGATTATTGATGCATTAAAGGCTGGAAAAACTTTTGATAAAATCATGTTACAACAAGGAATTCGTGGCGAATACGAAAAAGAGTTGAGATATACTTGTCGTCAACAGGATATTCCGTTACAAGTTGTACCAAAAGAACGTTTGAATCGATTCACGAATAGTAATCATCAAGGCGTGATTGGCTTTATTTCATTGATTGAGTATCAAGGTTTAGAAAATGTGTTACCGTTGATTTACGAAAATTCGGAAACACCTTTATTCTTGATTTTAGATGGTGTAACAGATGTTCGGAATTTTGGTGCAATCGCTCGAACAGCAGAAATTGCTGGTGTTCATGCGATTATTATTCCGAAAAAAGGTGCAGCATTAATTAACTCTGATGCAATAAAAACATCTGCGGGTGCTTTAACAAAAATTTCGGTTTGTCGTGAATCTTCCTTGTTTACTGTTGTTGAATTTCTTCAAAACTCTGGCGTACAAGTTTTCGCCAGTGATTTGAAAGCGGAGAAAATGACTTATAGTTTAGATTTTACGGCTCCAATAGCGTTGATTATTGGTTCGGAAGATAAAGGTGTACAAGAAGGTTTGTTGAAACGAGCAGATGAAACTTTTATTATTCCACAAATTGGTACAACAGATTCGTACAATGTTTCCGTGGCAACGGGAATGATACTATATGAAGTGATGCGTCAACGAATGAGTTGATTTATTGATGTGCTATTAAAAGTGATTAAAATGTTTCTATACTGTCAAAAATGTAATAAATTAGCATTTATTACATTTTTTATTTTTTTTAATACATTAATAATCAATACTTTATATTCACTTGATTTCTTATGGCAATATATTTGAATATGGTGAGATAAGTCCCTAATAAAAAAGTGGAGCATCAATCAAATGAATACAGCGTTAATCAATAAATTATTGGAAAAAGCAAAAGCCGAACGAGAAGAGGAAAACTTTGATCGAGCTTTTGAGTTCTCTAAAAAAGCACTTGTTTTTGGACAAAAACAAGAACTTTTTGAAGAGGTCAATGAGATATTGATTGAAATTGGCTTGACCTTAAAAGAGCAAAGTATTTCTAAAAATGAGGTACAATATTTAGATAAAGCAGTTAGGTATTTTGAAGAGGTATTTGAAAAAAAATATTTATCTACGAAAGAAGAAGTGACATTGCTATTTGAAATTGGTAATTCATATCTTGATTTCAAAAAGAAAAATTTAGCAGAAAAATATTTAGAACAAGCACTAAATCATGCTCAAAATTTACCAACTGAAAATATTCAAATCTTATTAAAATTAGCCGAATTAGCAACAATCAATAGAGAAGCCGAAAAAGTGATTCACTTTTTACTTGAAGCCGAAAAAGTGATTCAATCTTATGATATTGAAGCTGATTTAAAGATTCAAGTATTCCAAAAAATAGCGGATTATTACGTTTCTCAAGCAAGTTACACACCAATTCCAAAATATGCTCAAAAGGTATTATCATTGGCGAAAGCCCAAAATAATGGCGAATATAAAGCAAAAGCATTAAATACGGCAGCTATTCCTCATGCTGTACGAGGTGAGTACAAAGAAGCTTTTGAATACATGAAAATGGCGTTGGAAACTGCCGAATCGCTTCAACTAAATAAAATCATTGCGAGTACGTTGGTGAATATCGGAAATATCTTTTCAGCACTGTACAGTTATGAAGAAGCAATAAAGAGTTATAATCGAGTTTTAGATAATTATAAAGAGGAGTTACATCCTGTTTCTGTTGGTATTACTTACTTTAACTTAGCAAGTTCGTACAAAGGTTTTGATGATTTGGACAATTCGGAAGTTTATTTTCGTAAGGCATTAGAAATTGGAAAAAAACATCAACACAAATTATTAATCAGTCGTGTATATTTTGAATTGGTTCAAATATACATTCGTAGAGATGATTTAGAAACAGCGATTGCTTACAGTTTTGAAGCAGAAAAAGTCTATCCAAAAGAAGGAAATCGTCCAAGTTTGGAGACTTACTTATCGAATCAGTGTGAATTAAGTTTTTTGCGTCAAGAGTATAAAAAAGCACTTGAATATGGCGAGGAAGCCATTCTTAATTGTACGAAACAAAATAACTTAAAAACTTTAAAAAGAACCTATAAAGCGATGGCAAATACGTACAAGGCTTTAGGTGATTTTGAACAGGCATTTCATTACTTAGAACTATTTAATGAAACCAGCGAAGAGTTTATGTTACAAATGCGTCAACGAAGAACGATTGACTTAGAAATACAATATGCACTAAAGGATAAGGAAAGTGAAATCGAAAAGTTACAACAAGAACTCGAATTAGATAAAGTGAAAATACAGTTTCAGGGAGAATTAGAAACGCAAAATAAGAAACTAAAAATGTCGAATGAAGCATTGCGACAGTTTACGTATGCGATTTCTCACGACTTGAAAGAACCGCTTCGAATGATTAGTAGTTTTTCTAATCTATGGTACAGACGACACCGAAAAGAAGCAGATGAAATAGATAAAGAGTATTTTGGTTATATCAGAAATGGTGCAGTACGGATGACAAATATGTTGCAAGGATTATTAGATTTTGCAACGATTGGCGAAAATGCTAAACCTACTGAAACCGTTGATGTAAATCAAATGATAGCAGATATAAGAACCGTACTTTATGTCAAAATTCAAGAAAATGAAGCGGTATTTGATGTTGGTCAATTACCAATAGTCAATACACACAAAATTTTACTTTTTCAATTACTACAAAATCTTGTGAGTAATGCAATTAAGTTTAAGAAACCGGAAGTTTTTCCAATTATAAAAATCCAATGTAAGACAGAAGAAGAACGCTATATCATAAGTATCACTGATAATGGTATCGGAATTCCTGAAAAACATTTAGAAACTATTTTCAAAATCTTCAAACGATTACATACGAAAGAAGAATACGAAGGCACAGGAATCGGTTTATCTCTTTGCCAAAAAATTATTCATCATCTTGGCGGTGAATTGTGGTTGACTTCTAAAGTCGGTGAAGGGTCTACATTCTCGTTTTCGCTTCCTCGGTAAAAGGGCTTTTTCATAGAAATAATTTGAACCACAAAAGGCATAATAGGCACAAAAGGTCTTCACAAAAGAATTAATAAATATAACTTTTGTGAATATCTTTTGTGCCTATTGATTCTTTTGTGGTTCAAAAAATATAAATTTCATACATTAAAAGTTTTTATGAGAAAGCCCCTTCCTCGGTAATGAATACAAGAAATTATAGTTGATAAAAAAGTAGTTGAATTAGATGACTTATTCAACAGGATAATAATTTTATCTACATTCTTAATCAAACATATCGTTCATCTAAAATAAATTTATCAGGAAATTTTGGTTCAATTGTTTTATAAAAATCTAAAATGACTTTCATATCTTTATTAATATCGCCAGTCGGATGCACAACACCTCCGACACCAGCTTCTTTTTTCTCATAATCCAAATAGCCAAAAGTAATCGGTGCATTCGCTTCTAAAGCAGTGTGATAAAATCCCATTCTCCAACGTTTTACTGCTTTTCGAGTGCCTTCAATAGCAATAACCATAGCAATATTATCATTTTTTTTAATAACATCTGCCATTGCTTCAACCATACTTCTACGTTTTTCGCCTGGCTTTTTTGGACTTCTATTAATGCCTATTCCGCCCAAAGAACGAATAATCCAACCAAAGAAAAAAATTTTTGTCCAAAAATCCTTGATTGCTACTTTCATCGGAATATCTAATACATAAAATGCTAATCGCATATAGATGAAATCCCAATTTGTGGTGTGAGGTGCAGCAATCATGACACAATGATTGGCTTCTTTTGGAACGGTTGTATTTACTTTCCAACCTGCTAATTTTAACCACAATCTTGCTATAAACTTTCCCATTATTTTTAATTTAGATCACAAACATAAGGACAAAATAAAGGGCAAACTAATCTCTATTCAATTTTTTGAAATATCTTGTGTGTGAAAAATAAAATACTTTACAATATTAAATTATGCAACCAACATTTTCACAAAAATCGTTACCAACAATTATTTTACTAATCATTAGCTTTTTGATTGTTTGGAATTTTTGTGGTGATTTTTTTTCTAACTATCGACTGATGGCAACTTCTGGTGATGGATTGAAGCATTATTATACGTTGTCATATTTTATAGAACATGGTAATGGTTGGCATTTTGATGGAATGGCATATCCTTATGGAGAACATTTTATGTTCGTTGATGGTCATGGAATTGTTGGAAAAATACTACATTTTATTCATCATCATATTTTTGAAATCTCGGATTATTCAGTTGGCATTTTACATTTTTTGATATTTAGTGCTTTGATAATCAGTCCATTATTTTTATTCAAAATTCTCGTTCATTATGGTTTTAAACCATGGGAAGCTATCGTAGCCGCTTTACTTATTTTTTCACTTTCACCACAATGGCATCGTATCAGCAGCCATCAATCTTTGGCTTATATCATCTTCATTCCATTACTTTGGTGGTTAATTATCCAAATATTACATCAATCAAAATCATTGATTTGGGCGATATTATATGGTGTTGTTGCGTTCTTTTTTGGTTCAATTCATCCTTATTATTTGCCATTAGCAGCAGTTTTTGCATTAGCTTTTGCGGTAACTTCTGCTTATGAAAATAATCAATTTCAATATCGTCGGTTTATAACATTTGTTATCATGGCTTTCCTTCCGCTTATTGCTTTTATTATTTTTATGAAAATAACTGATCCTTATGCTGCGGAAAGAGGTTATGTTGCTGGTGGTTTTTTCCTTTATATGGGAACATTTGAAGGTGTCTTTTTACCAAATTTCGGACGATATTTTGATTTTTGGCAATCTATTACTGGTGTAAAAATACAGAATATAGAAGCTTTTAATTATGTTGGTTTTGTTAGTCAAATTGTATTTATTTCCTTAATTATCAATTTCTTAAAACGTTTTATTAAAGGACAATTTGCTAAAAGTATTCGGTTTTCGGATAATGTAGAATTGAATCAATTTGTACAAGCTGCTTTTTTAGTGTTATTGTTTTCTTTTGCGTTGATTTTCCAATGGTTTCCACAATTATTGGAGCATATTCCAACACTTCGACAGTTTCGTTCTTTAGGTCGTTTTGCTTGGGTTTTTTATTATGTTTTCACCGTTTTCGTTGTTTTCAAAGTCCGAAAATGGTTGTATCAATTAAATGCTAAAAACCATAAATTAGCAATTGGTTTAGCAGTATTAAGTATCAGTATTTGGTCGCTGGAAAGTTATAATAATGTTGAACGACACCAAAGATTGAGTTTGAAAAAAGATACACCAAATTATTTTTTGACGAATGAGTTTGAAAATATTTTGGATTCAATTAATAGAAAATCGACCGATTATCAAGCGATTATACCAGTTCCAGTATATCATCTTGGTTCAGATAAGTTGGCGATTGTGAGAAGTAGTCGTTCATTATCTTATGCTTTTCGTGCATCTTATGATTTAAATCTTCCGACAACAGCACATTATTCTACTCGTTCGCCACTCAAAAAAAGCTTTGAAGTTCTACGATGGATAAGTCATGATTTGACAAGATTTGAGGAAGATTTTGACTTATTTGATGAAAGATCATTTCTCATTATTAGTGCCAACAAAAAACTCAGTAAAGCTGATAAACGATTATTGGCGAAAGCCAAAGTAATATACGAAAGTAAAGCGTACAATTTTTATGAATTAGATATTGTTAAATACAAAAAAGAGATAAAGGAAAAACGGGAAAATCTCATAACAGTGTACGGAAATCGACAAGATAGTTTGGTCAAAATCAAAGATAATTTGTTTAGTAATAAACCTACAAAAACCGTTCATATCAATACGTTTGACAACGAATCAGTTGATTGGAAAACACCTCAACCTTTTGGAAATCAAAATTATTTTGGACGTGCCAACCAACATGTTTTATACGATGGAAAGCTATCAACTGATTATGATAATCAACAAGTTGAAATTTCTGTTTGGACTTATACGAATGAAGATTTGCCGAGTATGCCGATTTTGAAATGTGAAATTTATGATGATAATAATGAATTGATAGAAAGAAAAGAAGTTTTAGGAACATTATCGTCCGAAACATTAGGTCGTTGGGTTCGTATTTCGTTAATAATGAAAATTTCAGATCATCGACATCGGATTTATTTAGGTTATTATAATAATTTTCGAGATTTTAATTGTTATGTAGATAATTTTGTTATTCGCCCGACAGGTGCTAATATTTGGTATAAACAAGGCGATAAATTGTACTACAATAATTATTTATTAAAAAAGTAATTTTTGGACAAAAAAAAAGCGAGGTAATCAGCCTCGCTTAAAATTTACGTTCAATCAAATCCCTAAAAAATTAAATTTTTCAATAAGTAGTTTGAAATTGTTATTGTTACTTTAATCTTTTCAACATTAATGCCAAAAATTAGTTTTTTATAATTTTTTTAACGATTATTAAAAATAATTTTATATAAAAAACTGTTTTTTAACATTATACATTCAATGAAAAAATATAAATTGATAATTTGAATAAAAAACAATTAATAAACGTATGCAAATGAAATCATTAAAACTAACTGTATTATTACTCTTTATTACTGCTACAGTTTTTGCTCAAGAGGAAGTAATCATGAATTATGGTCTATCGCCAGATATTAAAATCCCTCGATTGAATTTAGGAGCAGAAATTCAATATTATCCTTCTGGTTGGGTTTATGCTGCGAGAGCCGATTTATATTTAGGAAAACACGTAAATTGGAATTTTAGATTGGCATACAATGATGTCAATAGAAAAGATTTAAGTCCACATAATCTAACAGAAGTTGGCGGAGGTTTTGGTGCATCTTTGGGTTATCGTTACTTTTTTGGTAAACGAAAAGGGTTGTTTTTGGGTGGAAGAGCCGATATTTGGCAGTTAGATATTGATTGGACAGATAAAGATTTGAATATGATGCCGATTAGTGGTACAACTGCAATCACGGTTTTTCAACCGACAGTCGAAGTTGGTTATCAGTTCAAAGTCAGTAAACATTGGACGGTTGCACCTGCTTTTGCGGGTGGTTTTGAAGTCAATGTCGTGACAAAAGGTGAAGATGTTCGAGACGGATTAATTGGATTAATTGGTGTAAATGCTGCTTATAAATTGTTTAATTAAGTACAGTGTTTCAACAGTTTATTTACATTTTTAATCATCAGATGATTCAAAGTCGAATGTCGTCAACTTAAGGAAAAGAACTAAGTTTTTAGCAAGTCACCTGATGACTTAAAGTCATCAGGTGACTACATCCGACCTTTCTTGAAGAAAAGTTCAATCGCTTAAGTTGACGACAGATGATTCAAAGTCACCTGATGATTTTTTACTCGAAATTTAATATTCTAAATAACTTTTGAAACAATGTATTAAGATAGTTATAAGACAAATTTTGAAGTTTATCAACACATCAAATTCACCTTTGAATCAACCAAATTAACCAAAACATAGCGAATGAAAATATTTCAAAAACTATCAAATCCCTTTGTCGTTTTTGTAGAACGATACTATCCTGATGCGTTTGTATTTGTAATTTTATTGACTTTAGTAACCTTTGGTTTAGCCATTGGTTTGACAGATTCGACACCGCTTGATGCGATAGATGCTTGGGGAAATGGCTTAACAGCCTTGTTGACTTTCATGGCACAGCTTTGTATCACCTTGTTTACAGCGCATGCGTTAGCACATACCGATTTGATGCAGAATGTATTGTCAAAAATAGCCAAAACGCCCAAAACAGCGACACAAGCATATGCTTTAGTGGCTCTAATTGCTGCTTTTAGTAACTTGATTGCCTGGTCATTGGGCTTGATTGTTGGTGCGATTATCGCCCGACAAGTGGCGATTGAAGCAGATAAAAAAGGGTTAAAATTGCATTATCCTTTATTAGTTGCTACGGCTTATGCAGGTTTTGTGGTTTGGCACATGGGTTATTCGAGTAGTTCAGCGTTGTTTGTAGCGACAGAAGGACATATTTTAGAAGATAAAATTGGTATTCTTCCTGTGACTGAAACTATTTTTACGACTTGGAATATGCTCATTGCTATTGTTACAATTATAGGAATTGCTATCATTTGTCCATTAATGCAACCTGACGAAAAAGATATTATTCGAGTAAAAGCAAAGGATTTATTAAAATCATTTCCAAAAGAAAAAGAAGAAAAAATTTTAAAAAAATCAATTGGAGATAAATTAAATGATAGTCGATTATTAACGACTATTTTTGGATTAGTTTTACTTATTTTTTTAATCAAATGGTTTGGTGAAAAAGGATTTAAACTGGATTTAAATATTGTCAATTGGACATTTTTAACTTTGGGTTTATTGCTGACTCGTTCGCCTTTACACTATGTTCAGTTGGTCAAAAATGCAGGTTCGACACTTGGTCCAATTTTATTACAATTTCCATTTTATGCAGGTATTATGGGATTGATGAAAGAAACAGGTTTGGTGTTGTTGATGTCTGATTATTTTACGGAAGTAGCAACCGCCAGTACATTATCGTTTTGGGCATTTATTTCGAGCGGAATCGTAAATATGTTTGTGCCTTCGGGCGGTGGACAATGGGTGATTCAAGGGCCAGTTTTCATTGAAGCGGCTCAAAACCTGAATGTTAATCCAAGTGTTATCGTTATGGGCGTTGCGTATGGCGATCAATGGACGAATATGATTCAACCGTTTTGGACAATTCCGCTTTTGGCAATTGCTGGTTTGGATATGCGAAAAATCATGGGTTATACGTTTGTGATTTTACTCTTTACAATGTTCGTTTATGGTGGTGGATTATTGATTTTGGGAGATGGATATTAGTATTTGATGAGAGAATGAATAATCATATTCATTCTCTCATTTTACTTAATTTCTGATTTCCATCAATTCCGCTTGTAACGCAGCTTTAGCAGAAATTTCAACATTAGTTAGAGTACCATTTTCCAAGTTATTGTTTTCATAAGGATCATTTGTCAAATGATAAAATTCGTTATTTCCATTCGCATTCACAATCAGTTTATATTCACCATCACTAATTGTCCAAGCATCATCTGTTCCATTATCTCTTTCTGTATACTGAAAATCTCGATGAGTTGATTCCATCGTCAAAAGCGATTTAAAACTTTTACTATCGTGGATTTCAGTTGTTGTAGAACCAGCTAACTGTGCAATTGTGCTGAACAAATCCGTACTAACAATTAAACTATTATCTGAACCTGTTCGTGTTACTCCTTTTCCCGAAACAAACATAGGAACATTCACGCCACCTTGATATAATGAACCCTTTGCTTTTGAGAAGGAATAAGGCGATTGAGCGACTTGATTTGGTGTTCCATTATCACCAATAAAAATGATAATTGTATTATTTAATTCTTCTTCTGTCATACTTTTCATCAATTCACCAATCTGAAAATCCAATGCTTCAATCGCTGCCATATAATAAGGTGTTTCGTCCATTCCATCAACATAATCTGGCAAATTTCCTTGTGAATGCATATTGTTTGGCGGAACATGAAAAGGTGTGTGCGGAGCATTATAAGCTAACCATAAAAACCAAGGTTTGGTCTGTGTATTTACCCAGTCTTTGGCTAAATCTGTAAATACTTCTGTTATATAATTTGTATTAAAATTTCCGACTCCATCTTCTGTTAGTCGCCAGTCATAATAATCTTGAACATTACCACGAATTAATCCTGCATAATAATCCAAGCCAAGTATTTCTGGATTAAAATTATTGAAAGACGATAAATGCCATTTTCCGACAACTGCTGTTGCGTAGGCATTACCAGTGATTTCATTAATATAATTGTGTAAAATATTTTCAGATGCATCAAGTTCATCTCCTGCCCATTTCACACCAGTTCTATACCCATATTTTCCTGTAATAATCGCTGATCTCGTAGGGGAACAAGTTGGATTTGTCCAAACATTATTAAAAGTTAAACCATCATTTTTGATTTTATCAATATTTGGTGTATTTGGTTTGATATTTCCTTCTGAATAACCATTTGTTGCATCTTTTCCCATATCATCGGCGATGATGAGTAAGATATTTGGTTTTGTTTCTGGTTCTGGATTATCAGGTGTATCGTCTGCACAACTAACAATAAAAATTACAAATAATAATAGCTGAAAATATTTCATATTTTTGATTTTACCTTTTGACTATTTCATAAGTGAAAGGTTTAATTCTATCCGCTAATACCTTTTATTTTCCAAACACCGTTTTCATTTCTAACCATAAATACAAACATATCATCCCAAATAAAACTATCAACTTTGGTTTTACCTTCTTTGAGTTCCCAACCAATAAAAAAGAAATCTGAATCTACTGTTTTATAATAATCGGGTAATTTTGCATCAAACTTAATTTCTAATTCCTCACGATTCAACATTTCAATTTTGTAAGTTTCAAGATAATTTTCCATTGTCTTTTCTTTATCTCGAATCGCTCTTTTTATAGATTGACAAAGTTTGTCATCATGTTCTTTTGGTTTAAAAATTCCATCGCCATCCATTATTAAAACAGCATCACTCATTACATTGAAAACCTTATCACAATCTTCTGAAAAATAGGCTTCTACAATTGATAATGAAAATGTTTTTGCAGCCATTTTGTTTTGTTGTGCTATAATGTCTGTTTTTATTTGATTGTGCTTTTTGTGAAGACAAGAACTGAATAACAAAATTGCTAAAATGTAAATGATTGTCTGTTTCATATTATGAATATTTGCGTTTTATGATTTTTAATTTCTAAATTTTGCTTCGCAAAATGCTTTTTTCACGCAGATTCACGCAGATTCACGCAGATTCACGCAGATTCACGCAGATTCACGCAGATTTTTTTTGATAAAAAAGACGATTTTATTAATGAAAAATCTGCGTGAGATGATTGTTTTGCAAGGCAAAACGTAATATTTTCGTTTTTAAATTTAATATCAGCGAAACAGGAATAATTCGCTGAGAAAATTATAAATTCTGTTCCTAAATCTAAATTATCAATGATCAAATATATTTTCTTTTTGGCTATTTTTTTACTTGTAAGTTGTGTGCAAGGTGAGCCAGAACTTAGTAAACGTCAAGAGCGACAAATCCAAAAAATGGTAGAATACAAAGTCGATTCATTGCGAAAAGCACAACAAAAGATTTGTTATAAAACAGTTTTGATTACGGCACAACCAAAAGTAGATTCTATTATTATGGAGTTTGAATATGAGGCGATTAATGAAGGATTAGATAAACCTGAAAAGCCTAAAAAACCCGAAAAACCAAAAGTAGATATTCCTGAATTTGAAGAATAATTTAATGGACAATAAAAAAAAAACTAATGAAACTGCAATATTTACTAATCATTTTGATTGCTTTCGCAATTAGCTGTACGAACAATGAAGACAGTCATCAACATAATCACGAACATCATGGACATCATCATGATCACAACAAATCGAATAAACACATGAACAAGACTTCGTTTGAAGAATTGGTGGCTCGGTTTGAAGATTCGACTCGTGTGGAATGGCAAAAGCCAGATGAAGTTGTTGCTTTGTTAGGTGAAATCGACGGAAAGACAATCATGGATATCGGAGCTGGAACTGGTTATTTTGCTTTTCGATTAGCAGAAAAAGGAGCGAATGTTATTGCGGCTGATGTGGACGAACGATTCATTGATTTTATTAATAAAAAAGAAAATGATAAGGTAACAACTCGAAAAGTACCTTTCGATAGTCCAAATTTGGCGAAAGCCGAAGTTGATGCTGTCATCATTGTGAATACGTATCATCATATCGAAAATCGAACGGATTATTTCAAACAAGTTTTAGACGGTTTGAAAGAAAACGGGCAATTGATGATTGTAGATTTCAAAAAACAAAAAACAACTCATGGACCGCCAGTTGACCACAAGTTTACAGAAGCGGAAGTGATGGAAGAGTTGAAAACAGCAGGTTTTACGGAGTTTGAGGTAAATTCGGAATTATTGGAAGAGCAATATGTAATTATGGCGAAGTAAGTTAGGTTAGTAGATTAAAACGAATGAAAAATAATCCGATACATATAAAATTTAAAAATCATCAAAATCCTTATGCTACATTTGATATTATTTCATTGGAAGGATTATATACTCGAAAAAATCTGAATCATTCACCTTTTCAGTTACATCTGGTCGAGTTTTATATTATTATATTAGTTGAAGAAGGTGAAGGAATTCATACCGTTGATTTTACTGATTATTCTTATAAGAAAGGAACATTATTGACTGTAAGAAAAGATCAAATCCATCGCTTTCACAAATATCCTGATGTGAAAGGTAAAGTGCTTTTGTTTACTGATGATTTTTTGGTGAGTTATCTGGAAGAGTTAGAAGCCTTAAAATCATTGCAACTATTTAATGAACTTTTAGGTATTCCAAAATTACAATTATCCAACACAGATTTTATTGAAATTATTGGTTTGATTAATCGAATTAAAAAAGAATATTTTAATATTAACGACAATCACACTTTAGGAATTATTAGAAGTGAATTACATATTTTGTTAGCCAAACTGTATCGTATTAAGTCCAATAATAATCAAATTATAAATAATCGAAAATATTTAAATGAGTTTATTGAATTTCAGCGTTTGGTAGAAAAAAATGCTCAACAAACAGTCAAAGTGAAAGATTATGCCTTGCAACTTGGTATTAGTACCAAAACGCTCAATACGATTACAAAAACTATTGTGAATAAGTCTGCGAAGGCATTTATAGATGATATATGTACACAGCAAATCAAGCGATTATTGATTAATACAAATTTAACCGTAAAAGAAATTGCTTACATTTCAGGTTTTGAAGAAACGACTAATTTTTATAAATATTTCAAGCGTCAAACGAAACTTACACCAGAGAAATTCCGCTCTAATTATTAAATTTTACTGATTACTACATTTTTCAATAAAACATTAACTTTCCCATTTTTACAGTCTTTTTGCTTTTTGTTATAGTCAAATAAACTGAAAATGACTTCATCTTTGTGTTATCATTATTTACATAAAACAATAGTTAAAATGAAGTCCATAACATTATTCAGTTTCATTGTATTTGCAATAGTTTTAAGTAGTTGCAATACAAATGAAGATTCAAATTCAGATTCACAACAAAAAGAAACAACAGAAATGGAATTAACAAACAAACAAAAAGCGGTTGCACTTATCGAAAGTCTTGAAAATGGTGCAAAAGAACCTATCGGTTATATCAATCCTGAAAAATATATTCAGCACAACTTGGCAGTTGGCGATGGTTTAGCAGGATTCGGAGAAGTCTTTGCTAATGCTCCAGAAGGTGGTTTTAAAGCAAAAGTTATTAGAGCTTTTGAAGATGGTGATTTTGTATTTTTACATACCGAATATGACTTCTTTGGCCCAAAAGCAGGATTCGATATTTTCCGTTTTGAAGATAGAAAAATTGTGGAACATTGGGATAATTTAGCAGAAATCACACCAGCAAATCCAAGTGGAAGAACACAATTAGATGGCGAAACAGAGATTACAGAAACCAGTAAAACAGAAGCGAATAAAGAGTTGGTAAAAGCATTCGTTAACGATGTTTTGATAAATGGTGAAGCCGACAAAATCACAGATTATGTAAGTACTGAAACGTATTTACAACACAATTCTCAAATCGCAGATGGTTTAGATGGTTTAGGTGCTGCGTTACAGTATTTTGCAGAAAATGGCTTAGTTTTACAGTATGACAATATTCATAAAATATTGGGTGAAGGTAACTTTGTACTGACTGTAAGTGAAGGCAAATTCGGAAAAGGTGATCATGTTGCTTATTATGATTTATTCCGTCTTGAAGATGGAAAAATCGTCGAACATTGGGACATTATTCAAAATATTCCTGCTGAATCAGAATGGAAAAATAAAAATGGTAAGTTTTAATACTTCTATTCTATACTATTAAAATAAACCACAAAGGCGAATCGTCTTTGTGGTTTTTTATACAAAAATAGGAACAAGTCTTGATTATTATAAAAGAATGAAGTTCCGTATACTAATAGAGAAATACATTTGATTTAAGTTGCGTTAAATATTTGAATTGCCAATGATGAGAAAATATCATTAAATAATTTAGATGACCATAATATCTCTGGAATGGGCGGAAATGTATCGGAATGGATGCGAGAAACTTATGCGGAACATTGGAAAATACCTTTTAAAAATCATATTCAATCACTTCAACAAGATTCAACTTTACCCAAATTAGCGATTGATATTCCGATGTATTATTATGAAACGATTCCAAAAAGTGTTGATTTTATTGACGAAAGTCGATTGGTTTATGGTGCAAATTGGTTGGACGAACGTTATTCAATGATTTCTGGTAAAAATCGTGATGGAATTTTTGCGAAGACTTTTGTAGCGAGTAATCAATCTTTTTCGACTTTGGGTTTTCGATATGTGATTGAGGTGAAAGTTCGAGAATGATAAAAACAAAAATCAAATTAATCAGTTCTATAACCATGACAATAGAACAAAGAATTGAACACTCAACAACAAGCATTTTCAAAGCCGTTTTTCCAAATACCACAAATCATTATGACACGATGTTTGGTGGACAAGCCTTATACTTGATGGACGAAGCGGCATTTATTACAGCAACACGTTTTAGCCGTAAAAAAATGGTAACGGTAAGTAGTAGCAAAATTGATTTCGAAAAGCCAATTCCGCACGGAACAATTGTCGAGTTGATTGGTAAAGTGACACGAGTTGGGAATACAAGTTTAGATATTTCAGTCGATATTTATATTGAACAAATGTACTCTGAACATCGTGAAAAAGCAATTGCTGGAAAGTTTACTTTTGTGGCGTTAGATGATGAGAAGAAGCCTGTTTCAGTATTGTAAATAAAAAATTTTAGGTGTAAAATATAAAATTTTACACCTAAAAGGACACACGCAAAAATTTACATACTCATTCTAAACCAGCTCAATTCAGAATCTGTAAACTTGTTATACTTTTTACTTTTCTGAATAGATTTAGTGAATTTTTTAAAATCTTTCTCTATTCTAAATTTACGAAAAGCATTTTCTCTCAAAAAATCTTGATAGACTTTTTTATCTCTAAAGACTTTAGAATCTTTCGCATTTTTCAACGCAGAGTACATTGCTCTTTCATTTTCTTGTAATGCGTAAATCACGGCTTTTCGATAATACATTAGACCACTGTAAACTTCGCCGCCAAGTTCTCTATCTAAGTGTTGTGCCTTTTCATAAAACTCCAAAGCAGAATCATATTGCTCTTGTTCTTTATACGTATTAGCGATTTCTTCATAAGCAAATTTTAGATTTTCATTCATCTCAATTGCTTGTTCAAAAGCAGTAATTGCTGCACCATAACTTTTTTGTTTTCGATAAACCATTCCTTTATAAAAATAAGATAAGGATTCAGAAGGATTCAATGCACTTGCTTTTTGTAAATCAGCCAACGAAGCAAGATAATCATTTAAAAAGTAATTCATCGCCGCACGATTAAAGTAAGCAATAAACAACGTATTATCAGCTTTAATCGCTTTCGTAAACCACTTTTTAGCTTCTCGCATATCATAACTCGAAGGCACTTCGATATCTTGATTAAAATATCTCGCAGCACCAATATTATTGTAAGCCATCGCAAAAGAAGAATCAATCGTAACGGCTTTTTTAAAATCTCTTACAGCATTATCATATTGTTTTAAATAACAATATGTCATTCCTCGATCGTTCAAAGCATAAGCATGAAATGGTTCTATACTCAATGTTTTGGAAAAATACTGAATCGCTTTCTCTAAATTTCCTGAAGCATAAGCTGCTCGTCCAGCCGAATAAAAAGCCTCTTCGTCTTTTGTATCCAACTCACACAATCGCTCAAAATCCGCCAATGATTTATCATATTCACCTACATTCATATACGTATGTCCACGATAATAATACGAACGAGGATGTTCAGGATGTTCTTCCAGAAAGTCAGAAAAATCTTGGATTGCTTGTTCATATTCACCTTGTCGTTTGGCTAACAAACCATCTTTATACTTTGTATAATCAACGGTTTCAGGTTGTGCAAAAACAGAAAACGAAATTAATAATGTGAAAAATATCGTTAGTTTAATTTTCATAACACTCAATGATTTTAGGTATTTTATAATATCAACTCTATAATTTACTAAAAAATCGTATTAAAGTTTATTTTAATTCAATATTAGTGAAAAATCTTAGAATAAGATTAAGGGAACAGGTAACAAATAATCTCCCCATTCTAACTTATTTATTACCTATTCCCTAACATGGCAAAGCCACTACCATAGTTACGAGTTGCGGGTTTGACAGCCAGTCCCGCAACCCGCAACCTGTAACTAACAATCTTGAACTTGCAAGTTTTGCTCCCGAGTCCTCGGGATAAGACTTGACTATTTAGAAACTAAATTTATAATCCATAAAAAATCAAGCAGTAATAACACCAAAATCACAGATTTGATAATATTATGCTTTATTTTAGTCTTTTTTATTTTAACATATCTCTAATCTTATTTCAAAACTATAAACGGTTTTCCTGTAAAATCTTGTTTATCCTGTCGAAAAACACCTCAAATCAACTTGTCTGATTTTTATAAGAAACCATTCAAAACTATATATTTCTAATTGAATAAAATCTCCGAAAATTTGAGTTTTTCAAAAAACAGTTCTCTGATTTTTTTGTGATTAGAAGAATTTTTATAAACGTTAATTTAGGGAACAGGCATTAAATAAATTCCTCCAAGATTTCGGAGCAAGTTTTCAAAGAACCAACCTTTTTCGCTATCCGAAAATCTTCGACTTCTTTAAAGATTTTTTCTTATTTCCTCCAACAAAATTAACGATTCTTTTAATTTTTTAATTTCATGCATTTAATTTATATAAATTCCATTTCTATAAATGCTTTCAATCAAACTCACCATCAAAAATTCTATCTTTGTCATCTTATGAACAAACATTTTAAATCAATAATTCTACAACAAACAGAAGCTACCGATTTAGTTGAAAAAGAAATTATTCAAGAATTGTGGAGTGGATATGGGAAAATTGTGCGAGTTGAATTAAAAAATTCGCCTATCGAAAGTGTTGTTGTCAAACACGTTCAGTTACCAATACAAAAAAATCATCCTCGTGGATGGAATACCGATATTGGACATGAACGAAAAGTAAAATCTTATCAAGTAGAAACGACTTGGTATAAAAAGTACAGTCAATTCAGTAAAGCACGTTTGCCGAAATGTTTAGCAGTAGAAACACAAAACGATGAAGTCTTGATGGTTTTGGAAGATTTGAACGCAGCAGGTTTTCCTTTACGGAAATATAGTGTTTCATGGAAAGAAATCACGGCTTGTTTAAAATGGTTGGCACAATTTCACGCAAGTTATTTAGGAAAAACGCCTGATGAACTTTGGGAAGTTGGAACGTATTGGCATTTGGAAACTCGACCTAATGAGTTGGAAGTATTAAACGATTATCAATTAAAAAAAGCAGCTTCATTGATAGATGACAAATTGAATTCGTGTCAATACAAAACTTTTGTACATGGAGATGCGAAGTTAGCCAATTTCTGTTTTGCTTCTGATGGACAAGTTGCAGGCGTTGATTTTCAATATGTTGGCGGTGGTTGTGGGATGAAAGATGTGGCGTATTTCATCGGAAGTTGTTTGAACGAAAGTGAATGCGAACGGTTGGAAAGTCAAATTTTGGATACTTATTTTGAGTATTTACAAAATGAATTGACGGAAAGAAATGATGAATTAGAAGCAGAATGGCGTTCTTTATATCGAGTTGCTTGGGCAGATTTTCATCGCTTTCTGAAAGGTTGGAGTCCTGGACATTGGAAAATTAATAGTTATAGTGAGCGAGTTACGAAAAAAGTTATTAACGGTTTCGGTGTTTAAAGTAACGGCTGTCTTTAGCTGCCGCATTAATACTCGATAATGCGGCAGCTAAAGACAGCCGCTACATGAAATTTTATAAAAAATGGATTTTGAATATCTTAAAAATATAGCGATTGAAGCGGCTTTTTCCGCAGGTAAAATTATGTTGCAATATTTGAATGAGGAGATTATAGTAGAGAAAAAAGACGGCATAACTGGTGCTTTTTCAGAAGTGGTTACGGAAGTAGATAAAAAGTGTGAAACTGCAATTCTTTCTTTCTTATTGCCAACTTGTGAAATCTTTGATATTGGAATATTATCAGAAGAACAGGAAGATGATGGTAGCCGATTTCAGAAAGATTTTTTTTGGTGTACAGATCCAATGGATGGAACATTGGCTTTTATTAATAAATATCCTGGGTTTTCGGTCTCGATTGCTTTGATTGCAAAAGATGGAACGCCTTACATTGGCGTTATTTACAATCCGAGTACGAATACCGTTTATTACGCTATCAAAGGAAAAGGAGCATATAAAAATAATGAACTTTGGGAAATTAAAAATACCAATAATCATTTGACTTATGTAACGGATAGAAAGTTGCAAAACACAAAATATCCTGATAAAATCGAAGTATTACTTCACGAAAAAGCAACACAATTAGGTTTGAACAAAATCAAAGAAATTGATGGCTCGGGTTCTGTGCTTAATGGTATTTTGGTTTTAGAAAATGGTCCAGCTTGTATGCTGAAATTTCCGAAAAAAGAAAATGGAGGCGGAAGTATTTGGGATTTTGCGGCAACAGCTTGTATTTATAATGAGTTGGGTTTACCTGCGACTAATTTTGAAGGCGGACGATTAGATTTGAATAGAAAAGATGGTGCTTTTATGAATCATGAAGGTGTCTTTTATGCTAATTGGATTGTAGGTAAATAATCGGTCATTAATAATATAATCTGAGTTTTAAAAACCTATTAGGTCTGATAATCAATAAGTTACAATATTTTATCACAAATTTTATTGTTAAAATATTTAAGTAAACCTACTTTAAAAAAAGAGTTTTTTAATATTACAATGAAATGAATAGTATTAGTTGTTTTTGTCTAATAATTGAATCGTGCAAAGGGCAAAATCGAACGAATACTTAATAAATTCTATTACTAACAAAACGCTAACACTTCAAAAATAACGAATGAAAATTTATCAAGAAAACATCAAAAAGTATGATGCTGAAGTCATAAAACTACAAACGATTTTAAGCAGAATATCGTTTTTGAGGTTGTTCATTTTTATCATTTCGGTTGGTCTTATTATCTACCTATTGAGTCATCATTTAATGACGCTGTTTTTTATTGTTTTACCAATTTCAATCGTTTCTTTTGCTATTGTTATAAAATATTATGACAAAATAGCGTATCTAAAAAAGCATACAACATTACTAAAAAAAGTTAACGAATCCGAACTTATAAGAGCCGCTTCTAATCTGGAAACGTTGGATAGTGGCGATAAATTTATCAATCAACATCATCCTTATACGTCTGACTTAGACATTTTTGGACAACATTCTATTTTTCAATTGGTAAATAGAACAACGACAGAATCTGGAATGATTTGTTTAGCAGATTGGCTCTCAAAACCTGCATCGAATGAAGAAATATTAGAAAGGCAAGAAGCGATAAAGGAGTTAGCTCAAAAATTGGATTGGAGACAAGATTTTGAAGCATCAGGAATGTATTTTTATAATAAAAAAAGAGATTATTATAAACTCTTAGATTGGGTCAACAAACCGACTGTTTTATTAAAAAAACAACAACAATATTTAATCGCTACTATAATTCTTCCCATCTTATTTTTGATTAGTTTTTACACTTTTATAGACAAAATATTATCGCCTGATAGATACATTTATTTGTTAGTGATGTTTGTCGTATTGTTTATTAACTATATGATTTTAAGGAAGTTAAGTGACTTAGCAGAAGAAATCGTCGAAACTTCCACTGCAAATTTAAGTACATTAAGAGGTTATCAAACGCTTATTAATAGAATTGAAAAAGAACGTTTCGAGTCCAAAAAATTAAACGAATTACAATCGAAATTAATAAAAGGCAAATATGCTGCAAGTAATGAAATTGTTCGTATTTGCAAGTTGTTGGACTTTTCACATCAAAGACCGATTGCAAAAATTCCTTTAGGTGGAAATTATTTTTATTCTATCTTAAACAGTTTTTTATTGTTGGATATTCACTTGATTCTTGGAACAGAAAAATGGAAAATAAAAAACAAAGCGTTTTTAAAATCATGGGCAGAAGCGGTCAGTGAATTTGAAGTCATTAGTAGTTTTGCAGGGTTTTGTTATTCAAATCCATCGTATACTTTTCCAGAAGTTACCGAAAAGGAAAATTTCGTACACTTTGAGTCGTTAGGACATCCTTTAATCAATTCCGAACAGCGAATTTGTAATGATTTTCATTCGGAAAATTATGGCGATATTGTGGTGATTACCGGCTCAAATATGGGAGGAAAAAGTACCTTTTTGAGGTCGGTTGGTGTGAATATCGTTTTGGCATTAGCTGGTGCGCCTTGTTGTGCTAAAAAAGCTCAAGTCTCGAATCTAAAACTATTTACAAGTATGCGAACGCAAGACAATTTGATGAAAGGCGTTTCTTCTTTTTATGCCGAACTCAATCGAATTGAACAAATGCTGAATCTAATCAAAAGCAATCCAGATGTTTACTTTTTGACGGACGAGATGTTTAAAGGAACAAACTCAAAAGATAGACATCGAGGCGGTTTTTCATTGATTAATCAATTGAGTAAACTCAAAACGTCAGGTATTATTGCCACACACGATATTGAATTGGCGAAGTTGTTGGAACAAAAAAAATTAGTCAAAAATTATAGTTTCAATAGTGAAATTAAAGATAATGCCATGATTTTCAGCTACAAACTTCATCCTGCTATTTGTCACGATTTTAACGCAAGTGCATTAATGAAAAATAGTGGTATTGAGATTATAGCGGATATTTCAAAAAGTGAAGTGGAATAAAATACAGTAACTAAAACTAAAACCCATGAAATACATCATATTCGACATTGACGGAACGCTCACGAATACCAAAAAAGTAGATGACAAATGTTTTATAAAAGCTTTTGAGAAAACCTTTGGAATCAATATCGAAAACGAAAAATGGGAAGCTATAAAACATGTTACGGATTGGGGAATAACGGAAGAAATTTTTTTAAGAGAAGTTGGGCGAAAACCATATCAAGCAGAGTATGATTTGATGCTTTCTAATCATGTACAATTACTAAAAGAAGAAGAACAAAAAGATAAAACACAGTTTGCAGAAATAAACGGTGCAAAAGTATTTTTTGAAAAACTTAGTTGTACAAAAGATATAAAATTAGGAATTGCAACTGGTGCATGGGAACAATCTGCAAACCTCAAACTCGAAGCTATCGGAATTGATACCAAAGACATTTGTTTTTCCAATAGCGATTATCACAAAACAAGAGAAAATATCACTAAAGATGTCATTCGTCAACTGAATCAAAAAACAAATCAAACTCCTGAAACCATCATTTATTTTGGTGATGGCGAATGGGATTTTAAGACTTGTAATAATCTTGGAATTCATTTTATCGGAATTGATGTTGACAATAATGATAAATTGAAAAAACTTGGAGCAACAACCATTTTTAACAATTTTTTGAAATCAGAAGACATTTTAAATGTGATTTCATGTTTCGCTGATGTTAAACTTAAAAATGAAAATATTACGTTTTGCCTTGCAAAACAATCATCTCACGCAGATTTCGCAGATTCACGCAGATTCACGCAGATTTTTCATTAACAAAATTATTTTTTTTTGTTGTTTGACAATTTTTGCCAGTAGCTGCCGTCTTTGTTTGAAATTGTTTACTGAAACTAAGGACAGCTGCTACTTAAAATAATAATTTTTGCCAAAAGCAAAAATTATCAATAAACCATTTTTTCTACCAATTATTAGAAAATCTGCGTGAATCTGCGTGAATCTGCGTGAAAAAAGCATTTTGCGAAGCAAAATTTAGCAATTGTGATTTCTATTTTACGTTTCAGCGAAACGTGAA
>JBGCFH010000133.1:0-5298 GCA_045106825.1 Saprospiraceae bacterium
AACAAAGGCAAATTTCACCCAAATTGCTAACGACATTCTGTTAGACCAAAGATTGAGTTTTAAGGCAAGAGGAATATTAGTTCTCCTCCTCTCTCGACCAAAAAATTGGAAAATTTACATTGATGAAATTATCGAACGTTCGGATCTTGACGGCAAACATTCGGTACGTACAGGTTTCAAGGAATTGAAGGCTTTAGGTTATGTCAAGTTAGTTCGAGTTTGGAATAAAGCAACCCGAAAGTTTGAAGGAACGATTTATCAATTATCGGTAGAATCGTTGAATGTAAAGCCGTTAAAATTTAACGGTTCTACTGTTGCAAAAAACGATTTACCGAAATCCGAAAAAACCGACATACCAAAAATCAGTACGTCGGAAAACCCGCCTGACAACAAACCCGACCGACAGAAAACCATGATACATAATAATACTAATAGTAGTAATACTAAACATAGTAATATTATAATACAGCAACAACAAGCAAAAATTGATGATGATGATTTTTTAAAATTTGAAAGTATTCCAGTAGCGGCTGCTTCAGCTGCCGTTTTGAAAAATATTACGGCAGCTGAAGCAGCCGCTACTGGAGAACAAACCGCAACTCCTCTCCTACCCTTTTTAGCAAAAGATGAAATTTGGAAAAAGCAGTTTATCGGTCAAGATATTTGTAAACAAATCGGCACAAGCGAGATTTTGACTGCTCCAAAATTTGAGTTGTTATTAAAGCACTTTGGCCAAACTTCCATTCCAAGCGGCACAACTTACGCCAATATTGCAGCGATAAAACGCCATTTTTTCAATTGGTTTAATGCTAATTTGAATAAAAATGCTTTATCAAATTATATCGAACAACAAACGAAAGCACCCAAAAAGGCACATAAACAAGTTGCGGAAATAAAAAAAAAAACCAATGCGATTTTAAACAAAATTTACACGCAACAATGTGATAATGAAGCTCATCTTTATCGCTGTTTACAATTGTTAGCAACACATTCCGCCATTTATGAAAATGCGTTATCTTATCTTGATTTAGACAATCAAAAAGCGGTCAATACTTGGATAACTGATATTGAACACGCCAAAAACTTAGTTGAACGAGGACGAAAAGCTGGGCAATTGTATTGGTTTTGTGCGAAGAAAAATAGTTCAAAAGTCCAATCAAAATTAAAAAACCAAACCTTTTCCGTCATGCTGAATTCATTTCAGCATCTCCCAGATTCTAAATTCGTAGTTTAATCAAAAATCGAAATTAAAAGATTAGGAGATACTGAAACAAGTTCAGTATGACGGAATTAGGTTTGGTTTTTTAGATAGGAATATCTATCAAAATTCATTATTTCAAATAATTTACAAACACGAATTTATAAACATTACACATAAAAAATTCGTGTAATTCGTGTAAATCCGTGTCCAAAACAAAAAAATCATGGTCAACATAGAAAATTTCATACAGAAAAAAGTCGATGCCGACACTTCTTATAACTTTCAAAAACTCTACGCACCTTTTTGGTTTATCGTCTATTACGTCATCGGTTATCCGTTGCGAATCTTAGGTTGTTTTGCCGATGGATTTGTGATTTACGGTTTAGTTTATGCTGCTCGTGAATCCACTTGGCAAAGTCTTGTTGTTGCCTTTATTGGTTCAATTATCATTCAAGTTATGCTTGGTGAATCAGCAACAATTACCGCTAAAAACTTATTTCGAGGTTTATTTTATCGCAGTTTGGCGTATGGAATGATGCTTTTGGTGACGTTGACATTTACTGGCGGTTCGTTGTATTCGACTATCTTTTTGAGTAAAAAAGGAAGCGTTCACGCCATCGAAAGCTTCTCTCCTACCCTTCGCACTCAATCATTAGAAAAAGATAAAATATACAATGACAAATTGATAAAATCAAAAGAAGCTAAGAACGAAACAGAAATTCAAAGCATAAAAACCGAATCAAAAACGGCACAAAGTGACATCAAAACACAAATTTCAAAAATTGAAAAAATGATTGTTCAAAAACAAAAAATTGTCAATGGTTATGCCAATAAAGTTGATGCACCATGGGAACATCGAGAAGCGATTATTAACGGTCAACGTCAATTGATTACACTAAATACCAATTTATCTAATCTTATCAAACAAGAAAAAACCGACTTAGCAAACGCTCGTAAACGCCACGGGAAAACTATCGTTTTGGCAGAACAATCAAAAATCAATGATGTCAATTCCACGATTGCCGAACACAACCGTAAACAAGAAAAATTAGCCTTGTTTGGATTAATCGCAATGGGTGCGAATGTTGGAATTAATATTTTATCATTTTTGATAATGTGGGGTTTTGAGCTTTATTTGAAATTTGCTCAAGGTGGCGGAACTATCGAAAAACCGAAACCAAAAAAGTCAAAACGGGAAACCGAGAATCAAGATAAAGAAGAAACCGAAGCAACACCTAATAATGAATCAGAAACCAAAAAAACTGAAACTTTTGAGGATCAAAGGTTTCAATCTGATGTTAAAGAAATAGTTTCAGAAACAGTTTCAAAAGATAATTCTGAAACCGAACCTGAAACAGATTCAAAAACAGCAACAGTTCTACAATTAGAACATCAATTTTTTCCTTATGAAAAACACGTTAGAAATGCTCGACAATCATTTAGACGAGCATTTGAGAAAAATCGTAAATCAAAAACAATTTAAAATAGAATGGCAACCGCACAACAGCATATTAACATATTGTTATTTGAAGGTTTCAATGTTTGGGTAGATTCTAAAACACCATCGTTATTACGATTTGACAAATTGAAAAACCCGACGTTAAAAGCGAAAAGTTGGGAAGCTATTGTTGAAATGAAAAATGGTTTGCCGAGTTTGGAGAAGTTTGAAGTAAAAATGGGGTTTAAGGATAATTTAGGTGAAGTTGGGTAAAATTAGTTATTGTTTACATTTGTAAACACTTAGAATTTCTAAATATTTTACTGGCGGCTACAACTAAAAACTTAGTTATAGCCGCCAGTAAAATATTTTTAGAAAAATTATTCCAGTTAAATTTATGGAAAGACGTTTAAATAAATAGCGAAGCTATTTTCTGATTTTTTTTAAAGATTTTAAACCACTTATGTATTAAATACTTAAAATACTTAAAATATAAAATACTTAGATAAATTTTTTTATGAGCTATAACTAAGCTATATCAACAGTTACAGCGATAAAAATTATTTTTTACCCTTAACTATACTACCCTTTTTTACCCTTAACTATACTACTCATTATTTTTACCCTTAACTATACTACCTTTTTTTACTCCTAACTATACTACCTTTTGATATTTTTACCCTTAACTATACTACCTTACTCTTTCTTAATGTATAAAGGAAGGTGAACAATCTTAAATCATTGATAACCAAATAAATAAATAAGATTAATTTTGAATGTCAATTATCATTTTTGGTACATAATTCGTATTTCCTTTTTGCCATTCATTAAAGCACTCTTCGCAGTAAAATTTTACTCTTTTTGATATAACCTGTTCAACCGTCATTTTCTTTGATGCGGTGACAAAGTTCATTCCATACTCTTCTACAGCTGCTTCTATGGTTTTCTTTTGAGCAGCATAAATATCATTATATAACTTATTATAATCTTTTACAAAACGCTTAAAATCAAATGGTTGTTTTAAGATTGTTTTAGGAATAGGCTTTGATGTTTTTGCCGTATTAACAATAGTTTTAGGTGGTTCTAATTTTTCAAATAAATTTCCATATCGTTCGATTTCCTCCCTTTCCTCCTTCTTCTTTTTCTTATTATGCCATTCCATGAACTCAGGGAAATACCAATTTTCTTGAAAGGCTTTTAATAATATTGCACCTTGTTTAGATTGTTCTAAATTGATTGTTGTTCGTTTTTGATAAAGTTTGAATTTCCGAATTGTAAACTCAATATAAGCTCCTCCTCGTTTTCCAATTCCTAAATGTGTCCGTAATTTCACAATTAACTTTCGTGCAGGTGTCGGATAAATTCCGTTTTCAGTTAATATCTTATAATATTTTTGTTCTGTTTTAGTAAAACTATCCTTTCCTGTTGGTAAGTCAACACCTTCTGATTTGTTAAATGAAATCTTATATCCACTTGGTTCGCCTTTATTTTTACTAATGGATATTTCAATATTATCAACGGTTTCATTAACACGTTTGATATGTGGTTTCAGTTTGGCGGAAAGCTTTGATACATAACTGAAGCTCTCTACATAAGAACGTTTCATTCCCAATCGTGTAATACAAAAATGAACCAAATCAATTCCGAATGTACCTAAGTTATTGACATATTTATTTCCAAATCGATATAAACGTTTTGGAGTTGGATTTTCTAATGAAAAGTAAGTAGATAAATCAAATGCAATCGCATCTTTCACAAAATGCTTATAGAATGTTGGATCAAAATTTATTCTGCCAAGTTCATGGATTTCTTCATCTAATTTTTTTGGAGAACTACCATCTTTTGAGTGAATTAACCTTGTCCTTGAATATTCTTTCGTTTTATATTCATAACTGGTAATTACCCTTGTTTTGATACCTTTATTCCACTTCCCTGTTTTTCTATCGTAGATAAAATTAGTTTCAATTTTTAAGTCCATTAAGGCATCAAGGTGTCTGACAATGGCTTCTGTATGCTGTTTTCCTGGTTTATAGTCTAAACCTTTCGTTTTCATTATTTCATAAAAACTGGTTTCGACAGACAATTGATTGCCCTTTTTTTGAGCAAGATGTAATAATAACAATAGATAATCTTCAGTATCTGCATTCGGAGGTGTTTCGCCATAAGACAATTTAAAGAAGCAATGTTTATTTTTATCATCGCCAATATTTTGTTCCCATTCAAATGATAACTGTTGATGAGCTAATTTTTTGGTTTGATAGCTTAGCGGACTTAATGAAAATTCGGCCAAATTAAAGCCATCAATGCTTTGCAAAGATTGCTTTTCTAATTTTGGTGCTTCCTTTTTCAAAGGTATTAATTTGTCCTTTTTTTTATTTGATCGCTTTGCCATAATTATTCATTTTTTTGAATAAAATTATTCCACTAAGTATATGCTGAAAATCTAATTTATTCCTCAAAGTTACTCTAAATTAATTAAGATATTCAATAAGGATATATTTGTGTTTAATAATTAACTATGATACATAATATATTATGTATCATAGTTAATTAAATTATGTTATTAATTTAATATATAAATAATGAGCTTAAATTTATTCATATACAAATTAATTTATTAATTTAGCACTATAATTAATTATGATATTAAATCAATTAT
>JBGCFH010000134.1:0-12581 GCA_045106825.1 Saprospiraceae bacterium
TACTTTCCTTTTGTTTCGGTAAAGGCTGTTAATTTATCCATAATTCATTACTTTTAATTCAATGGATAAAGTCTTTATTTTTTACTAATTTTTCAAATTTATTTTTTTTACATATTAATAATTATAATTTGACAACTCTAATGCTTCATTTATCTCTTCCTTTCTTATACTTGTTCTATGTTGAAAAGATAATTGTGGAAATTCTTTTTCAAGCTGTTCAATAACAAGAGTTGATATTTTTCCGACAGTTAGGTCATGTAACTTAGCTTTATCACCAAATATACCTACTACACCTTGCGATTTTTTATGTTGATTTGTTAACCTTTTTGATTGATTTTTTTTAGCCATGTCATATTGTCTGTTCTATTTAATTATTATGCAAATATACTAAAAATGGATTTCTTTTTTGCTTGCAGACAACGGGACTGCCAACGATGATGTGCGAGACTTTTGCCGAAGCATAGACACTGCAAGGATTGTTTAAAATCGTTTTGTCCTTTTTTTACGATGCTTTGCTCGTTGGCAAAATGACTTCAAACAAGGGGATATCAACACAAAACCTGTATATATCCCGCTATACATTCTTATCTAAAAATCAATCCTCAATCTTTTTTACCTCAACGCCAAAAGCCTTCAAACCCTTAATCACACCACGTTTGCCTTCCAAGTGTCCAGCACCGATTGCCACGCAAATGGACTTTTCGGTAATCAATTTAGCAATACGTTCAGACATAATAGTATTACGGTTATAGAGCATAATTCGGCGAAAGCCTTTAGCACTTTTCTTTGCTAATTTGTATAATTCTTTTGTTTTTCCTTCTGCATAAAGCTGTGAAATTTCGTTCATTTCTAAGCGATGTTGATCGAAATTTTTAATCAAATCTTTAAGAGATTTTACTTGTAACTCTAATGGAATTTTTTCAAGAATTTCCAATTGTTCATCAAATGTTTCGATACCTAACAATTCTTTTCCTTGCATTTTGGCGTATTGATATAAATAAATATCGAGAGCCAATTCCATATCTTGCTGAAAGATAGAAGTTGTAATAAGATTCGTAATCACCAACGGCTTACTTTGGTTAAAAGCCATCAAAGGAATACGTAAATTGCTTTTCAAAAAAGCATCAATTTGAGCAAATTTCTTTTTGGACAACAATGTTTCTAAAAAAATACCTGGCGGCAAATTCATATACCTTGTTGTCTTTTCTTCATCAGCTTCATCCAATTTGAACTCCGTTGCGAATGCTTCACATTCATTTATCTTCGCTAATATTTGTTCTTTGTATGTAAATGCCGCTTCATTCTGTAAGTGCATTGTACCAAAAAGATAAGAGGTTTTGTCAGTATGTTTTGTTGTTAGTTGATATAGCATTTTTTCAGTTCACAGTTGGTAGTCAACAGTTAATAGTTGACGAAATCAATAGATTTATTAATATTTACTCGGCAAATTTAGAAAAATCTTAGGAATATATTTGTTACAGCAATGATTAAGTTTTAGTTAATTGATTATCAATTCCTTAAAAATAAAAATGGTGCTTTCGCCAAAACGAAAACACCATTTTATAATAATATTTGAATATTCAAACAATAACACATTCAAACAATATCAAATCTATCCCATTTCAGAAACAACTTGCGTCACTTCTGGCACCATACGTTTTAACATTCCTTCGATTCCTGATTGTAAAGTTACCGTTGATGAAGGACAACCGCTACAAGCACCTTGTAACTCAACCGTTACAACTCCTTCATTGTAGGCTTTGAATTCGATATTTCCACCATCCATTTCTACGGCAGGTTTTACGTAAGTATTGATTAAATCAATAATCTTCGTAACGATTTCTGCATCATCGCCTTCGTATTTTGCCGTGTTTTCTTTTTCCATATCGGCTTTCACCGCCTCAAATCCATCTTTTACGATTTCCTTTCCTTCTTCCACATATGTTTTCAAGAAACTCTTGATTCTCAACATAATATCCGCCCAATCATAATTCATTTCCTTTGTAATCGTCACAAAGTTGTTACAGATATAAATACCTCGAACAAAAGGCATATCGAACAATTCAGTTGCTAAAGCTGACCATTCTTTTGCCAATTCTTGATCTGTTTCACGAAAATCTGCCGTTTGATTCGGATACAACATTCTATTCGTTACAAACTTCAATGATTCTGGATTTGGCGTTTGTTCTGTATATAATAAAACAGGACTTTTAACTGTCGTTTCCATATTTATTTTGATTTTAAAATTGTCATACAAATACTTCAAGCTATTAATATGATTACTTGCTTGATAATGAATGCAAAACTAACAAAAAAACAAGTTAGGTTGTTTCGTTAGATGTAAAAAAAAGCATTATCAAGTTGTATTTTTTACGTACTTCCAAAGCTCCAGCTTCGGAGTAAACAACTCATCACTCCGAAGCTGGAGCTTCGAAGGTACGTTATTCCGAGTTCAATATTTTTGTAACTTCAAATTCTACTCGACGATTCAATTGACGACCTTCAACCGTTTCATTTGTGGCAATCGGTTGCATTTTACCATAACCTTTAAAATCTAATCGCTCTGATGAAATTCCTCGTTCTATTAAGTAAGTATAAACGGCTAAAGCACGAGATTCTGACAATACAACATTGTATTGATGCGTACCTTGACTATCCGTATGACCACTGATTTTGATTTTCATCGAAGGATATTTAATCAATAAGTTATACAGCGAATCCAAAGATTGATTCGATTCAGGTAACAAAGTCGCTTTTGCGGTTTCAAAGTAGATGTTTTTCAATACGAATTTATCGCCTACTTTTGGCGGTATCTCTTTAATAACCGTTTCTAATTCTACAAATTTTGTTTCTAAAATTGGCGGTTCTCCGTTATTAAAGCAGTCGCATGTATTATCTTCTTTCCAAGGTGCTAAACAAACATTATCTAAGTAATAATAAGAAGAAAATTCATTTATTTCCGTTGTTGTTGCTGTCTTTGCAGCAATCGTATCGGTTTCCGTATTGTCCAAAAAATTCCCAATAATTACAAATTGTTCTCCACCATTTGCCGTGTATTCAATATATAATTCTGTCCAATTTTCTTTATCGTTTAAAAATGTATTTGATTTGTTTTCTAAAGTTTCGTGTGGTAATTGTAGTGTGAAAAATAGCTTATGTTGTTTCACTAAAGTATCAGAAAAGGAAACACCTAAACGCTTTATCGCAACACCAGCTTTGTCTGCTAAACTGACTTGAATACTGAATCCATAGCGTTGATTTGCAGTCATCGGTTCGTCCAATTGTATCTGAATATATTCTCGATAACTATCCTCATAAAAGGTAAAAATACCAGCATAAGCAATACCTTCATAAGCTTCTTGTGAGCCAAAAAAATTCTTAGGAACTTTGGCTTCTGGACTATAAAATCGATTTTCACAACCGCTATAATAGTCCGAAGTTCCTTTTGTTGGTAACGTCCAATTAGTCGTACAATGAAACTGACTATAACCATCTGGACAACACCAGGCAGATTCAAAACCAGCGTTTTGAATAATTCCCTTATTTTGAGCCAATAAAAAATTTGGTAATAAAGATACGATTACCAATATCAAATGGGTAAAACGCATTTTTCGTAATTTGCAGTTAGCAAATAATTGTTATTAGAATAAATTATTTGATAACCAAGTTTTTGTATAATATTGTTTTTGCTTGAACGTTAAACGGATAAATTGAAGATTTTGTTATTGAAAATAGATATTCGTTGATTGAGATCAAACCTCTTTTGTAACTTTCGCCATTCTTTAGAACTTTTTTCTACTTTTTTGATGCTTCAATACAAGTAAAAGAGGACTGATTTAGTTAGGGAATAATGACGAAAACTTATCTATTTATGGTGTTTGATTACACTATTTTTATTAATTGATATACATTTAATTAAGTGTGAAAAACACTTACCGTTTCGTTAAAATACTTGAATATTCCTTACAAATATGTTTATAAATATCAATATGAATGTATTAATCGTAAAATGCTTAAATTCGTAATTCAAAATAACGTTTAGGTAATTTGATGAAAATGACGATATTTATTATGATAAAAAATAAGATGAAGACTATTCTAAAAATAACTGTATTGGTATGCTTAACGATTCCTGCTTTTACACAACCTGACAATCGTCCGAGTATTGAAATCGTGGAAATTGAAGGTTTATTTATTGAAGCCAAAAAAGAAGTGCTATTAGAAAATTTTGAAGAAGCTCTGGCGGTTTATCAATCTATCATTAAAAAAGATAAAACAAATGCTGCTGCTTATTATGAAATAGCAAAAGTTTATGAAAAATTAAACAAACCAACCGATGCAAAAGCGAATGCAAAAGACGCTTTTGTGAATGATAATACTAATGAATGGTATGGTGCGTATTATGCCGATTTTTTGGGCGAAGATGGAGAATGGCAACAAGCCGCAGATGTCTACGAAGCAATTATTAGTGCGAATCCAAAGCAGTCAGAATATTATTATGAAAGAGCTTATTTATTGACAAAAGCAAAGAAATTTGATAAAGCGATAGAAGTATATAATGATTTAGAAACTAAAACTGGAATCAATGAACGTTCTTCTCGACATAAGCACACGATTTATAACTTAATGGGAAAAACGACACAAGCAGCCGAAGTTTTAGAAAGCTTAATTATGACGTTTCCGACTGAATCACAATATTATCATATTTTAGCACAATATTATGATGCACAAGGAAAAGCAGGAAAAGCGAAAGAAACCTACAAACGTGCGTTAAAAGCGAATCCAGAAGATCCAGTGGCAAGTATTGCGTTGGCAGAAAACATGAAAGCAGAAGGTAATGAAGCTCAATATTTATTGGGCTTGAAACCTTTATTTAATCGAGATGAAGTCGGGATTGATATTAAAGTCAAAGAATTATATCCTTACATCAATAAGTTACCAAATGTAAAAAATGGTGTACCAGAAGCATTGTTAGAATTGTCGAAAATTATGACAGAAACGCATCCAAATGATGCGAAAGCGTTTGCGATTTATGCCGACATTTTATATTATACTGGCAATCCAACTGATGCTTTGACACAATATAATAAAACCTTAGAATTAGATAATTCGGTGTATTCCGTTTGGGAACAAGTCTTGATTGTCAATGAAACTTTAGGTCGATTTGATGACATTATAAAAACGTCAGAAAATGCAATGGATTATTTTCCGAATCAAGCCTTTGTTTTTTATATGAATGGCTTAGGTTACAACCGAAAAGGTGAATATGAAGATGCAATTGATGCACTCGAACAAGCGATGATGATGAGCGGACGAGATGAAGTGATGAAGGCAAAAGTTCACTCTGAGTTAGGTATAAGTTATTTTGGTGATAAAGATTATGATAGTTCAAACGAGAACTTTGATGCAGCTTTGGCACTTGATGGCAATAGCATTAGTGTCTTAAACAATTACAGCTATTACTTGGCTTTGCAGGGAAAAGATTTGGCGAAAGCCGAAGAATACATCAAAAAAGCTAATAAATTAGCCGCAAATCAACCGACTGTTCAAGATACTTACGGGTTCATATTTTACAAAAAGAAAAAGTATACGGAAGCTGAAAAATGGTTCAAAAAAGCCTTAGACAATGGTGGAAATATGAACTTCGTCATTTTAGAACATTATGGTGATGTTTTATACCAACTCAATAGAACAGACGAAGCCGTTACGTATTGGCAAAAAGCCAAAAGTTTAGGTTCTAATTCTAAAATTTTAAATAAGAAAATTTCCGAAAGAAAGGTTTTTGAATAAAAACGGTTGACCACCGAGGTTTCGGGGCAGGCGGATATCCGCTCCGCTGACGGAAAATAAAAAAGCCCAAGTTGTTTGTTAACAACTCGGGCTTTTAATATTTACAGAACTAACCGTCAAGCGAGTAAAACAAGCGTCCGTCAGTGAACGAAGTGAACGGCCATCAACCGTCAGCGAAGCGGCCGTTTAATAAGCTTTCGCAAACAAAACTCGCTGTGTAGAAGGCTTTCCAGAGAAAACACATTTTCCATCTTCCAACTCATTATCCATTGGAATACAACGAAGTGTTGCTCTTGTTGCTTCTTTAATTTTCAATTCTGTTTCTGTCGTTCCGTCCCAATGAGCAGAAATAAATCCACCTTTTTCTTCCAACACAGATTGGAATTCGTCCCAAGAATTTACTTTCGTAATATGTTCGCTACGGAATTGCTTAGAACGATTCAACAAGTTCTCTTGAATCTCATTCAACAAGTTTTCGATATAATCAGCAATACCTTCTAATGCTACATTTTCTTTAGTCAATGTATCACGACGAGCAACTTCCACCACTCCATTTGCCAAATCACGTTTACCGATTCCTAAACGAACTGGCACACCTTTCATCTCATATTCAGCGAATTTGAAACCTGGACGATTTTTCTTGTCTTTATCGTATTTTACCGTGATTCCTTTTGCTTTCAACTCTGTCATGATGCTTTCTGCAACTTCTGTAATTGCACCATTTGCCTTTGGAATTGGAACTATTACAACTTGCAAAGGAGCTAATTTTGGAGGTAAAACCAATCCATTATCATCAGAATGCGTCATGATTAATGCACCCATTAATCGAGTCGAAACGCCCCAAGAAGTTGCCCAAACGTATTCTTCTTTATTACCTTGATTCAAAAATTTCACATCAAATGCTTTCGCAAAATTTTGTCCCAAGAAGTGAGAAGTTCCCGACTGTAACGCCTTACCATCTTGCATCAACGCCTCAATCGTGTACGTATCTTCAGCACCTGCAAAACGCTCATTAGCTGATTTCACACCTTTAATCACAGGAACAGCCATCCATTCCTCAGCGAATTGAGCATAAATATTAATCATTTGAACTGTTTCCTCAATCGCTTCTTTTTTCGTAGCGTGAGCCGTGTGACCTTCTTGCCAAAGAAACTCCGCTGTACGCAAAAACATACGAGTTCTCAATTCCCAACGAACGACATTCGCCCATTGATTAATCAATAATGGCAAATCACGATAAGACGAAATCCAATCTCGGTAAGTATTCCAGATAATTGTTTCCGAAGTCGGACGTACAATCAACTCTTCTTCCAATTTCGCATCCGGATCAACAATAACACCATTTCCATTCGGATCATTCATCAATCGGTGATGCGTCACTACTGCACATTCTTTTGCAAAACCTTCCACATGCTCCGCTTCTTTACTCAAAAAGCTCTTTGGAATAAACAATGGGAAATAAGCATTTTGATGACCAGTTTCCTTAAACATCGTGTCTAACTGTGCTTGCATTTTTTCCCAAATTGCAAATCCATAAGGTTTAATTACCATACAACCTCTCACCGCCGAATGACTTGCTAAACCAGCTTTTTTTACAATGTTATTGTACCATTCCGAGTAACCTTCCGAGCGGTTTATAATCTCTTTGTTCGTTGCCATTTTTACCTGTTTCTTGATACTTTTTATATAGGACTTTCGTCCAAATGTAGTATCGTATTTATTTAGAATTTTTTAATTTTAATATCAAGTATTTCACTCAAAATCAATAGTTTGTAAAAAACTAAAGAAATTGTATATTTAAATTGTAATTTTACGTATTCCGTTAAATAGATGAGAGTACATTTTCATCTCTTAAAACGTTAAACTCATAAAAAAGAGTTGTTGAAATCCGTTATTAAGTCGTATATTCGGAACAAAAATAGTAAAAACACCTTTATTATTGAAGAGAGTCTAATAATTGACTATAAAAACAAATTTATTATGAAAAGATTCATTTTATTAACTTTTGTTGCAGTTTTTTCAGCAAGTAGCTTTACACTTACTGCACAAGAGTACGACGATATTTACTTCAATCCAAGTGATGAAGTTTCCGCAGTTAGCGATGTGACTTACGATTCTGACTATTCAGGAGCAAACAATAGCTCATCAGAATCAGCAGAAGAAGATTATTATGTAGACAATGATTACGAGTATTCATCTCGTATTCGTCGTTTTCACCGTACAGGAAATACTGGTTATTACAGTGATTTTTATGTAAATACTTATTATTACAATCCGTATGCACCTGTGACAACAATTTATGTTGCACCAGCTTATTCTTACCGTTCTTTCCGTCAATATAACCGTTGGAACAACTGGAATAATCCTTATGCGACACCATTCAATCCATACAACAGTTGGAATACTCCTTACAACACATGGGGAAATAACAATCCAAATACATGGAACTCTTGGAACAATCCAGGATGGAATAACGGATGGAATAATGGCTTCGCAAGTCCTGCAGGTTTCAATGCTTACAATCCTGCGTGTGTACCTTACGGTGGAGGAGCATTCCGTCCAACGAACACTTTCGCAAGTGGAGGAAGTAGCACTCCATTATTAGATTCTTACGGTAGTGGTAATAATAATAATACAAATAGAACAACGACAACAAATCGTCCAACAGTATCAAATCGTCCTCGTAGAGGTACAAATAGTACAAATGGTACGAATGTTAATAGCAATCGTCCAAGTCGTTCAAGTTCGACACGTACAAGCACTTCAAAAAGTGCAACTGGTTCAAATACAACACGTGCAACAAGAGGTAGTAGTAATGCAAGAACATCAAGTACACGCAGAAACTCTTCTTCTACATCTGAAACACCAAGAACGTCAACACCAAGAACATCGACAAGAACGACACCAAGCACAACTCGTCCTTCAACGACAACACCAAAGACGACAACGCCTTCTCGTTCTCGTAGAAGCGGTGGAGGTGCTGTAAGTTCTCCGTCACGTACTCGTAGTAGTTCAGGGTCTACATCATCACCTTCAAGAAGTAGTAGTCGTACCACGACTCCAAGTAGTAGCAATCGTTCTTCTACATCATCACCTTCAAGAAGCAGTAATCGTTCGTCAACTTCTCCAAGTAGAAGTTCACGCAGTAGTTCTGGTTCTTCAAGTCGCTCAAGCGGTGCAAGTCGCTCAAGTCGTGGTGGAAGAGGAGGAAAATAATTTCTAAATTCAATTGGTCATTATCAATTAGTAGTATGATTTAGAAAAATAATTGAAGCGAATTAAATAGAAGATTATTACAATATAACGTAGTATCAATTCTATTTTTGAAATAAAAAAATGGGTGTTGTTTATGGGTTTTTCCATATAACTTCACCCATTTTTATTAACTTGACGTATTGTTTTTAATTGATATTAAAATACTTTTGAGACTAAAAAAACAAGAAATAAACAACAAAACACAAAAAACTATGAATAAATTAATGATAACACTTTTGATAAGTTGCTTTTTCGTTTTTGACTTATCATCACAAACTATACAAGATGCTTTACGATATTCTCAACTAAATTCTGGAGGAACAGCTCGTTCAATCGGTACTGGAGGTGCGTTAAGTGCTTTTGGTGGCGACTTCGGTACATTAAGCGTTAACCCTGCTGGTATTGCGACTTACCGTAAATCTTCTTTAATGATTACGCCAAGTTTAAATGTGGCAAATACAGGTTCGACATTTGCGGAAACTAAATTTGATGACAATCGAACAAATATTAACTTAAATAATATCGGTATTGTATTCTCAAAAACGAGTGATGCATCTGATTGGAAAGCAGTGAATTTTGGTATTGGAACGAATCGCTTGACGAATAATAATCAAGATTTTTTCTACCAAGGAACAACACAAGGTACGATAGCAGAACGTTGGCAAACCTTGGCAAATGGCTTTTTCCCAGATGAACTATATGATTTTGAAGAAGGTATTGCTTATGATGTTGGGTATATTTTTAATCCAGATCCAGATGTACCATCTGCCGACTACTTAATTGAACCTGATGGAACGCAATTTGTCCAAAAAGAGCAAACGATTAATCGTGAAGGTTCTATAAATGATTTGAATCTAACGTTAGGTGGAAATTATCGTCATAAATTATATATTGGTGCATCAGTAGGATTACCATTTGTACGATATGAAGAAGAAAAAAATTATACAGAAACAGATATAAATAATGTGAGTCCTGATTTTGAAACGATGACTTTTAATGAAAACTTCTTGACAACTGGTGTCGGATTTAATGCTAAATTAGGGATAATTTATCGAATGAATCAGAATCTTCGTATTGGTGCATCAGTTCATACACCAACGTTTTTTAATCTTTCTGAACAATATACGACTTCAATTGCAGCGACGTATTTGGAGTCAGATGGACCTCAGACGTACGAATCTTCTTCTACTGCTAATCCAAACTTTTCATATGTATTTATTTCTCCGTGGAGAGCTACTGGTAGTGTTGGATTTATGTTCGGCAAACGTGGTTTTATTTCGGGAGATATAGAATATGTTGATTATACATCTTCACAGTTTGAACTAACAGATGCTGATGGTTTTGAACAAGATTTGAATAATGATATAGAAAATACCTTAACTTCAGCAGTCAATATACGAGTTGGTGGAGAAGCACGATATGGAAGTTTGGCAGTTCGTGGTGGTGTTGGTTATTCGTCATCTCCTTATCAAGAAGGTTTTGGAGGTATAAACGAAGGACAAACAAACGTAAGCTTTGGAATCGGTTTACGAGAGAAAAGTGTATTTTTAGATTTAGGCTTTACTCGTTTTATGTTTAATGAAACATATACGGCTTATAGTCTTACAAATATAGCTGGAGTTGACGATATTATCGGACCAACTGTCGAGAATAATATTTCTAAAACGCAGTTTGTTGGAACAATTGGCTTTAGATTTTAAAAAATAGCTTTTTTAAATTGATTAAAAATGCGATATTCGACTTTGTTTGAATATCGCATTTTTTATTAGTGCTTATTAGAAATCCATTTATATTTTTGAAATTTATAAAATACAACAAAAATGCAAAACACACTTAAAGCAGTTATAATCCTATCAATAACTTCCTTTATATTATTTTCTTGTGAAAATAGCGAAGAATCAGAGATGAAGAATCAGCAAATGGAAAACGAAAATACGTACCAACCAGGTGAAAATTGGACATTAGTTTGGGCAGATGAATTTGATGGAGAAAGCATTGATAGCAATACTTGGAATTATCAAATCGAAGAAGCAGGTCGTTTCAATGAAGAATGGCAGCGTTACACGAATAGCAGTGAAAATGCTTATGTAGAAAATAGTTGTTTGGTTATCAAAGCTATTCACGAAAGTGAAAAACACGGCATCAATCAATATACTTCAGCTCGTATGAACACAGCGAATAAGTATGCTTTCAAATATGGAAAAATCGCAGCTCGTATCAAATTACCAGAAGGTCAAGGAATTTGGCCAGCTTTCTGGATGTTGGGTGCAAATATTGATGAAAACGGTGGCGATACACCTTGGCCACAAACTGGCGAAATCGACATCTTTGAATTATATGGTTCAAAAAATGATAGTATCGTCGAAGCAAATGCACATTATGCCGATTCGTCCGAGTCTCATGCTATGATGGGTGCAATTTCTTATCAATTAAAAGAAGGAAAATTTTCTGATGACTTTCATGTATTTGAGTTGGAATGGAATGAAGAAAAAATGACCTGGCTCGTTGACGGTGAAGCGTATGGTTCAATGGAAATTACAGAAGCAATATTTTCAGAGTTTCAAAAAGAATTTTTTATTCTTTTGAATATTGCAGTTGGTGGAACTCACGCTGGTTATCCTGATGAAACGACTACATTTCCACAATATATGTATACGGATTGGATAAGAGTTTATGAAAAAATAGAATAGATTTAATTTCTAATGTCCGATTGTCGAAATTCGATAATCGGACAAGTATCTTATCGTGAAAAGTGCTACCTAAAAATGAAAAAGTTACAAATCACATTTTATTTATTTCTTACTTTGGTTTATGCCTTTTTCTGTTATTTAATGGCAGAAATCACCATGCAATACATTCCAATAAATACAGATGTCGCTTTCTTAAGAATCAAACAGGAATATGTCGTGATGACACATTATTCCGTGTCGTTTTTCATTCACGTATTTACGTCGATTTTTGTATTAATAGCAGGATTTACGCAGTTTTCAAAATATATTCGTAGGCACTATTTTCAGATTCATAAATATTCAGGTTGGCTTTATGTCATCGCAACGCTGCTGTTTGCTGCACCTTCAGGATTGATTATCGGGATTTATGCGAATGGTGGATTTTGGTCACGAATTGGATTTTGTTTGTTAGCTGTTTTGTGGTTTGTATTTACGCTTGTCGCAATGTTGCGATTGAAGCAAAAAAACATCATTGCACACCAACAATGGATGTTGCGTAGTTTTGCTTTAGCGATGTCTGCAATAACACTTCGAGCTTGGAAATATGTCCTTGTCGCTCTTTTTCATCCGCCTCCGATGGATGTTTACCGAGTTGTCGCTTGGTTAGGTTGGGTTTTGAATCTGGTCGCTGTGGAAATTTATATTTATTGGAAATTAAAGGAACACTAATTAGACTTTATTCTAAAATAGTTTAGTAATGAATGGAAATTAAGATTTTATTGCTAATCGAGGCGACAAAAACGGAGTGTAGCCTTAGCTACATGAGTATTTTGTTAACGAAGAGTAGCGATAAAAGATAATTTAGCT
>JBGCFH010000135.1:0-3940 GCA_045106825.1 Saprospiraceae bacterium
AATAAACCGTTTATGCGTTTTTGTACACGTACTTTAAGTGTTCCTCCTCTTAATTTTTCTTGTAGATATTTTTTATCCATTTCGCTTAACTTTACATGTTGCTTTTTCATAGTACTCAACTTTTTGAATACTAATATATGCAAATATTAAGCTATTTTGTGCACAATGTATTAAGTACGTGAACAAAAATAATCACGTATTCTAACTCGTACTTTTTCTGTTCTACTTCTTCATAAAATATTTGTGTAACTCTGCTATACTCACATTTTTTGAAATCGTAGAACAAAAAATTACTTCATTATAATTACGTGCTTACTTCTGTCCACGTACTTAAAAGTCACAAAGCTACAAAGTAAAATCAATCACTTTGCGTTGCTTTGTGACTTTTTTAGCATTTAATAAAAACCGATTAAACACACGATAACTCTACATTTAATAGACTTTATTCTAAAATGATTTTAGTTCTTTCTAACTAATTGATAATGAGAGTGAATGAACGCTTTGCGTTCATTTCAGAATATTGTCTAATTAATCTTCAATGTTTCCGCTTTTGTCCACGTTTTATATTCTGACATATAATACAAATAAGCGGACGAAGCTGGTGCAGAAAATCTGCCTTTCACTTCGGCTTTTAAATCCAAATTAATCGTTTTTTCTTCCATACTTTTTATCGTTCTGTAATAAAAAACCAAGTAACCATTAAAACTTTCGTAGTAATCAAAAACGCCTTCTTTTTGGAGTTTTTTGAGTTGCCAAAGTTGTGGCGACGTTCCTGCTGGAATGCCGACAATCGCAATCGGTGTGTTGCGAAGCATATTATTGACGTTTTTGAGTTTGATTTCGTAGCGAACAGTTTCGCCTTGTTTGACGGTTGTTTGTAAGAGTTTTGTAGTCAAATCGACTTGTTGATATTTGTCGTTTAGTGGCAATGTTGTCGTATAATTGACATTGATTTGAAACGGAATTGGTGTTTTGGTTTTTGTAAATTTAACCTTGATTTCTTGTTTGCCTTTCGGCAAATTAGTAACTAAGTTATTCAATAAAATATCTTTCGTTTGATTTTCCGAATACGTAAAATTTCCAATATTATTGTCATTCAAATAAACGGTAACTTGTCCACCTTTTTGTGATTTTTGAGCCGTTTTAGCGTATTCGACAATCGCTTTTAATGCCATAACAGTTGATTGTGTATTGCCAAAACCGTAAGCGTTTCGAGCTTTCATCAAGAAGTCGTTGGCTTTGCGGATTTGTTCGCCATAACGATTGTCTTTCATCATCGCCAACATTACTAAACTGGTCGTTTCTATCGTCAAACCTTGTCCTCTCGAATGTACGATTGAATGCTTCAAACCTTCCCAACTTCCATTTTCTTTTTGTCGCAATACAATGTCGTCTAACAACACTTTTCCTCTTTTGTCATTGGCATTTAATAACGCATTTGCGGCTAAAGCCATGACGTAAACATCTTCGGTTTTTATCGCATCATCGTAGGCTTTGTCGAGTTCTTTTTTGAGTTTATTGCTGTATCCAACTTCCGAAACTGCCCAAGTGATGTAAGCATTAAAAATCTCTGGCGTTCCTGCCCAAGAATGCAATGAACGTTCGTTCATATTCCAACCTCCTTTTTCATCTCTTCGGCTTAGCAACCATTTTGCCGTACGATTTATCATAATCTCCGAAACTGGGAAAACTTCACTCATATCAACAAATTGCATCAAACCATAAGCCGTCAAACCTTCGTGTGCTGGATCATGACCAAACCATTCAAAACCGCCATTTTTGCACTCAAAACTGGTTAATCGCTTATAGCCATCTGCTAAAAATTTCATCGCTTTCGCTTCGATTTTCAGATTGGTTTTATCCATTTCTCGCATATATTGTAAGGCTAAAACATTTGGATAATTCGAGCTGGAAGTTTGTTCAAAACAGCCGTAAGGTTGTCGCATCATGTTTTCCAAATCGTTGAATACTTGATTCAAAACCGTTGGCATGAGTTTTAAGGAAACATTTGCGGAATTTTCTATCGGTTCGCTGACTTCAAATGTGTAGGCTTTTTCCATCACATTCGCATCAGCAAAAGCCATATTTATTGGAAAACCATTGCTTTCGACCTTGATTGTTCGTTCAATTGCATCGTTCCATTCATCATTCTTAAAACTGACTTTTAAGGTTTCCAATTCCCGAGTAGTCGGGACGAAAGCCTTACATTTTACAAAAACGGTTTTGGCTTCGTTCGGTTGAAGCGTTTGATTCGCATTGAAATTATCAATAATTTTCAAATTTGAAGGAATTGATAATTTCAATTTTCCACTTAGTTTTTTGTCCGAATTATTGACCAAAGTGATTGGCAAATCAATCAAATCTCCGTCCGTTAATTGCGTTGGTAATTTGAGTTTTAGAGCAAAAGACATAGAACTCACCAAGCTGTTTTTTTGAAAGCCAACATCACCATTTTGTCCAAATCCTTCTACGGTAATTCGATAGGTTGTAATCGCATCAACGTTAGTAAATTCAACGTTTGCCGTTCCATTTTCATCCGTTTGAATATTTCCATTCCAATAAATAGTCGTTTGAAAATCGGTACGAGTTTTTGGCTTTTTTGATTTGTATTTTGGAGATTGAAATGTGCGAGGTTTGTAGTAATAAACGACATTTGTAGCCGTAATTTTTGCTGCTGAACGATTATCGTTTGTTGCGTTTGAAATCTTGCTAAATTTGTCGATGTTTACGTTGCCTTTTTTGACTGGTTTTCTGGATTCTGGTTGCTTGTTGCTTAGTTTTTCTTTAGTTTTTCGAGGCGTTTTATTTCTTTTTGATTTGTTTCTACTACCAATTCGAGGGCGATTTGCACTTTGTATAACGACCTCATCTAACATTACAGAATGGTCTTCTACTTCAATTTTAAATATTTCATTATTACTGTTTTCCAATTGCTCAAACGTAAATTGTTGACGTCGGTAACCAATATATTCCACATGAAAATCTGGTCGTTCGATTCCTGCTTGATTCGCTTGACGCATTAATTCCGCCAAATCAAAATATCCGTCCCAATCCGTTTGTACACCAATTTTTTGGTCTTTGACAACAATAGTCGCAAACGGAAGCGGTTCGCCAGTATCTTTATCAATCACTTGTCCTTTGCTTGGAAAAAAGTGTAATTTTAAATCATCTTGATAACGATTAACAAAAACTTTTCTTTCTACATTTAGGTCTGGATGATTAATCAATAATGTCTTAGGTTCGTACAAATCAATGCTTTCAAAAGCAAAATTCCCTTGTGCATCTGGTTTCGTAGAAATATTTGTGCCTTCGACTTTTATTGTTGTTTTTGATAAATCATATTTTCCGCCATTCATAATTTTTCCAGCAATAATTTTCCTTTCCTTTTCATTAACTAACGGCACAATATCACGCTTAAAATGTCGCCATTCATAACGTCGCCAACCTTGTGTCATCATCAATAAATCGAGTGCTTTTTGTCGGTCGATTCTATCATTGGCCACCGAGCCATCGGGATAAACTTCATCCGTTTCAAAATAAAAATTCGGTTCTTCGATTTCGCCTTTCAAGTCCGATTGTAGCAGCATTTGAGATAAAATATTGCCTTGTTTGTCATCTGCTAATTTTAGTAAATTTTCGTCCACAACAGACATTGAGAAATTGCCTTTTATTGGTTTTCCATTGTGGTCTTTTACCGTGATTTCGGCGTTGATTTTTTCACGAGGCAAGTACAATTCTTTATCTGTTTTTACAGAAATATCGAGTTGTTTGTCTTGATTTAAAAATACCAAACGTTGTGCTAAAGCATTGTGACTTTCGTCAATAATCGTGATTCTTGACATTCCGATTGGCAAGTTTTCGGTTGGGATTTTGAGTTGATATTGAGAAATTTGAGTTGGTTTAATTTCTTCTGTGTGAACGACTTCGCCACGATTTTCTA
>JBGCFH010000136.1:0-3040 GCA_045106825.1 Saprospiraceae bacterium
GATTCACGCAGATTCACGCAGATTTTTTTGATAAAAAAAATGATTTTGTTAATGAAAAATCTGCGTGAATCTGCGAAATCTGCGTGAGATGATTGTTTTGCAAGGCAAAACGTAATATTTTCGTTTTTTAATTTAATATCAGCGAAACATGAATATTGATGTTTGAAATAAAAGACATAAGTTTAAGGAATTGACAACATAAAACAGGTGATGATTATGAAAAGGTAGCTTTTAGAAGCTACCTTTTTGTGTTTTATAGAACGTATTCGGGAGTGTGTTCGAGATTGTTCGAGATTGTTCGAGATTGTTCAGAAAAGTGTGTCAAGTATTTAGATATTGAGTTATCATTTACGCACAAAACCTTCGGATTCTACGATTGTAATTTCGGATTCATTGATATAAATTTCAATTTCTCGACCGGATGAACAGTTACAAGCCAAACAAGTTGCACCTGTATTCACGGTTCTTATCGTAACTTCATCTAACTTGATATCATGTTGACTTTCAAAATAATTAATAACTGCTTCTTCGGTTGATGTTGAACCGTCTTGCCAAACATCACTGCATTGTGTTTCTTGATAAACCATTGTGACTAAATCATTTTTATCACAACTTGTAATCATAATAAGTGCTACAAACAAAAATAATATTCTCATATTTTTTTAGTTTTTGTAATAGACTTTATTCTAAAATGATTTAGTATGAAGCTGAATTATTTAGAATAAAACTACTCAGCTTCTATAAAATTGTTTGTTTAATCGGGTTAAAAACCCGATTTTATAGATGTTGTATAGTCAAGTAAGACTCGAAAGTTTAAAAATCGAGTGCTTCTTAGCATTTTTGCATCTAAAGAATTGGGTTTTTAACCCAATTAAACGCAGATTCTGAATTGTGCTGAGTAGTTACGAATAAAGTCTAATTAATTATATAAATATATTCTCCTATCATTTACGTGTAAAACCTTCAGATTCCATTGAAGAAACGAATTTTTCGTCAATACTAACTTCGATTTCTCGACCAGTCGGACAATGACACGCATAACAAAATGGGCCATTACTTACAACTGTAATTTTTACATCGTTTAGTTTTATATCTAACTCTTTATCAAAATAATCCATTATAGCTTCTTCTCGGGAGTTATTATTCTGTTCATAACTCATCCAAGCATCACTGCAACCTGTTTCTTGATATACCATTGTAACCAAATCTGTTTTTTGACAACTTGTGATAAAAATAAGTCCAACAAACAAAAATAATATTCTCATGTTTTCTTAGTTTTGGTGATTAAAATTTATAAAACATATGACAATATCTATTGTAGGTTGTGGTTGGTTAGGGTTGCCTTTCGGCGAATATTTAATTGAGAAGGGTTTGAAAGTTAAAGGTTCTACAACAACAGCAAAAAAGCTGAAAGTATTGGAAAATAAAGGCATTCAACCATTTTTGATTGATTTAAAATCTATTGTTCTTAACAAAATTTTAAATCAAGAACAATTAAAGAATATTGATGATTTTTTTCATACGGATATTTTGTATATCAATATTCCACCTGGTCGACGAAATCCAAATGTGCTGAATGATTATCCAAAATGGATTCAATTTTTAATCAAAAAATGTGAAGAATTTGATATTAGAAAAGTCATTTTTGTTAGTTCTACTGGTGTTTATCCGAATACAAATGGGATTGTAACAGAAGCGATCAAGCCCGAACCTCAAACAGATTCGCAAAAATCCATTGTTATAGCGGAACAGTTATTACAAAGAAATCAACACTTTGAAACAACGATTTTACGACCAGCAGGTTTAGTCGGTGGAAACAGAATTGCTGGACGTTGGTTTGCTGGAAAGCAAAATATAAAAGGTGGAAATATACCTATAAATTTGGTACATTTAGATGATTGTATTGGAGTAAGTTATGCTGTGATTCGACAAGATATGTTTGGTAAAATATTCAATATTTGTGCTGATGAACATCCAATTAAAGGAAAATTTTATCCACTTCAAGCTGAGAAATATGGTTTTGAAATACCAACTTTCTTAATGGAACAACCAAAGGGTTTTAAAATCATTAGTAATAAATTATCTAAAAAAATATTGAATTATAAATACAAAAGACCAAATCCAATGAATTTTTAAAAGCTGTAGATTTATACTTAGTTTAAGCTAAATAGTTCTTTAAATTGTTTTGTGGAAACACTCGAAATTCAAAATAATAAAAACTTTTCTGTGATGGTATTAGATATCAGGTATTTGATTGAAAATCAATGGAGTACCGAATACTCAATACCATCGTAACAGATTTCATTTTTTACAATTTTCATCGAAAATCACAATTTTTTTCAGAGAACCAAATAAATCTACAGCAGTAAAATTTAAGCTCGTTTTGGATAGTAAATATTATAAAACGATTTTGTTAAAACAACCCAGCTGATAATCAAACCTATTCCACCAAAAAGTCCAACTAAGTCAAATAGAACTTCTCCAAACGAATTAAACACACCGATATAAGCAGGAAGTGCTAATAACAATGTACTTATGACGAAGAGATAGCCAACAGTGACAAAGTTCTTATCATTGTATTTACGTTTGGCTTGTGCCAAAACAAATAAGACAATTGCATGAAAAAGGTTGACTTGAAGTGCTATTTGAAAATTAGAATAGCTGTTAAGATTGTTGGTTGTTTCATCTGTTAGAAATAGGATTGCTAATGTAGATAACATAGCAACACCACTCAGAAAAACTCCGAGAAATAAAAGTTGACGATTCATTTTAAATGTTTTGAGGTATTATTAATTCTAATTGTGTACTATTGCTCTTATAGACAAAATTACTTAGTTTTATCTTTATTAACAACATATATGTATAAATAAATTATCTTTTATCCTGCTTTATTTTCAAGTAAGTATTGAAATATAAATAAATGTACGTTCTTTGACGCAGGATTTTTTGTCAAGAATAAGGCGAAAAACGCAGTCGAAGCCTTTGCTTCGGCGTCCCGAGTCCTCGGGATCAACGAAATTATTGATAAAAAAGGCAAGTC
>JBGCFH010000137.1:0-5686 GCA_045106825.1 Saprospiraceae bacterium
AATCTAAAATCTAAAATCTAAAATCTAAAATCTAAAATCTAAAATCTAAAATCTAAAATCTAAAATCTAAAATCTAAAATCTAAAATCTAAAATCTAAAATCTAAAATCTAAAATCTAAAATCTAAAATCTAAAATTCGCCAATTTGTACATTCCACAAATCTGCATAAATTCCGCTTTTATTTAATAATTCATCATGCGTTCCACTTTCAGCAATTGAGCCATTTTTCAAAACAATAATTTTGTCTGAATGACGTAAAGTAGAAAGTCTGTGGGCGATAATTAAAGCCGTTTTTCCTTCTGTTAATTTATTCAAACTATGTTGAATTGCCCGTTCGGTTTCGGTATCGACAGCACTTGTCGCTTCGTCGAGAATTAGAATTGGAGCATTTTTCAGGATTGCTCTGGCGATGCTTAATCGTTGTCGTTGTCCGCCCGAAAGTTTGATGCCTCGTTCGCCGACAATCGTATCATAACCTTGTGGCAAAGTCATTATAAATTCGTGTAATTCGGCTTGTATTGCTGCATTTTCAATTGTTTTAGCAGAATTATTTTCGATTCCGTAAGCGATATTTTCGGCAATTGTTCCATGAAACAAATAGACATCTTGACTCACCAAACTAATATTTCGACGTAAAGTCGTTAAATCCCATTTTTTGATATTGTGATTATCAATCAATATTTCGCCTTCAACAGTGTCGTATAATCGAAGTAATAATTTGATTAAAGTTGTTTTTCCAGAACCAGTTGTTCCAGCGATTCCGATAGTCGAACCAGCTTCGATATTTAGATTTAGATTATTAATAATTTTTAAACCATTATCATAATGGAAATGAACATTTTTTAATTGAATTTGGCCGTTTATATTTTCAATTTGAATTGGATTTTCAGGGTTTGGAATTTGGTTTGGTGTGTCCATCAATCCGAAAATTCGTCTGGCACTCGCTTTTGCACGTTCAAACTCATCAAATACACTTCCGAGACGAGTGACTGGCCAAAGCACACGCTGAATCATCATGGCGAAAAGCGTCAATTCTCCAACGGTTAATTTCCCATTTCCAATCAAAATCCAATATGCACCTAAACCCATTGTCGCTGCAAAACCTAACGCAATCAACATACGAATCAATGGAACGTAAGAAGCCGAAATTTTGATGGCTTGAAAGTTCGCATCACGATAGTTGGCAGAAACTTCGGTAACTCGTTCTGTTTCGTATTTTTCAGCTGTGAAACTTTTGATAACTAATATTCCCGAAAGATTATTTTCCAAACGATTACTCAACGCACCGACTGCTTCTCGTACTTTTCGATAATAAGGACCAATGATTCGTTGAAAGTAAAAACTACCAATAAAAATTAATGGAATTGGTAAAAAACCAATTAAGGTTAATTGCCAAGAAACGCCAAAAAGCCAAGCAGAAGCGAAAATCGCTAATACAATCAATTGGACGATTTCATTCAAACTTGTATTTAGAAAACGTTCCATTTGATTGATATCGTCGTTTAACATCGACATCAAATTTCCTAAACGATTATTCTCAAAATAGGCAATTTCCCGACTTTGCAATTGTTTGTACGCATCAAGCCGCAAATCGTGTTGTACTCGTTGTGCCAAACGCATAAAGTTGAGTTTGAACAACCATTCCGTGAAACTTTCGATACCAAATATTAATACAATTAAAATAGCGAAAAATACACCGATTCCGACAGGTTCACTGATATCAAATGTATTTGCAATCCAAGTTGGCGTATTGCCACTTACAGAATCAATCAGCCAACCAACCATAATCGGTGGCATCAAATCCAATATTTTATTAACGACGCTTGACGCAATAGCGAAGTTGAGTTGTCCCGAATAGTTGCCCAAATATTTGAATAGGCGATTCATCGGTTGCTTTGGTTCGTAGTTTTGTTGCATAATATTGGAACAATTTTTTTGAAAAATACTCACAAAGGTAATTAAATGGATAATTGAAAATGGACAATTGAAAATTAACTTTAGGGAAAGTTTTGTATCTTTTTACTTTTAACTCACGTTTTACTGAAACGTAAAATAGCAATCATAATTGCTAAATTTTGCTTCGCAAAATGCTTTTTTCATGCAGATTCACGCAGATTTTTTTTGATAAAAAAATGATTGGTTCATTGACAATTTTTGCCAAAAGCAAAAATTATTTTTTTTACGTAGCGGCTGTCTTTCGCTGCCGTAAACAATTTCAAACAAAGACGGCAGCTAAAGACAGCCGCTACTGGCAAAAATTGTCAGACAATCAAATGATTTTGTTAATGAAAAATCTGCGTGAATCTGCGAAATCTGCGTGAGATGATTGTTTTGCAAGGCAAAACGTAATATTTTCGTTTTTAAATTTAATATCAGCGAAACATGAATCTTTAATGTTAATTTACATTAAATTAAAAAACCAATTCCTGTAATGATATAAAAACTTGTAACTTTGCACCGCAAAACCATTACAAAGTTTTGATAAACACATTTACTAATCGTTTTGGTAATTCTTCCAAAACAACAATACTATTACAAATGAGAAGATTTTTACTATCTATTCTTGCAATTTTCGCTTTCGCAACAATGAACGCTCAAAATTGTAGCGAATTATTTATTTCTGCTTATACAGAAGGTTATGGAAATAACCGTGCATTGGAATTATATAATCCAACTGCTAATGCGATTGATTTATCAGCGTATTCTGTAGGGCGTTTTTCTAATGGTGAAGGACAGTTTAGAGGTGTTCAATTACCAGCTGATATGATTGAGCCTTATGGAAATTATGTCGTAGTTGTAGATAAACGTGATTCTTTAGGAACAGGCTTTGAAACGCCAGTTTGGAATGGTTATCAATTATATGATACTTGTTTTGATGCTGTAAGTGGTATGCCACTTTTGGATAGTGCCGGAAATATTTTTAATTGTGTTCAGTATGATGCAGACGGTTTACACTTATACGGAACAGTATATAATGACTTCTTAGATTTGAAAGGTCGTGCAGATGTGTTTTTATGTCCAGTTTATGCTACTAACAATGCGATGTATTTCAATGGAAATGATGCAGTTGCCTTAATCAAAGGAACTACACCTTCTGGCGATGGTAGCAATGTCATTGATGTTATTGGTGTGATTGGTGAAGATCCTGGTGATGCTTGGACTAATGCAGGAGGTCTTTGGTTGACAAAAGATAAGACTTTAGTCCGTAAACCAACCGTTGAAGAAGGAACAGGTCCATTGATTTCAAATTTAGGTAATACATGGCCATCAGAACAATGGGAAATTTATCCTAAAAATACATTTACTGTTTTAGATGGTCAACATGACTGTGCTTGTGATCCAAATTTCACAAATACACAACCTATCAATATTGTTGATTTTAGTGTTTATCCAAATCCAACATCAGGTTCATTTGTTGTAGAAGCAGAAGAACGTATCAATAGAGTAGAAGTATATAATATGGTTGGACAGATTGTTTATAACAATGCTTCATTCAATGCTGAAAAAGCAAATATCAATTTAAATTCTACTAATAAAGGCATTCATATTGTCAAAATTTATTTTGATAATGAAAGTGTAGCGATTCAAAAATTATTGGTAGATTAATATTAGTTCCGAATCCTCGGAAGTGATTAGCGATTAGTGATTAGTTTGTTGATAATCATTGATTTTAATTATAATTCATTGACTCTAAACCTATAAGGTTTACCAAACCTTATAGGTTTTTATATTCACAGACTAATCACTAATCACTAATTACTAATCACTAAAAAGATGAAGCAATTAAGCTTTTTAATAACCTTTCTTTTTATTTCCATCCTTTCTTTTGCACAAACTACTGTAACTGGTCAAGTCACAGATGCTGAAACTAACGAAGCACTTATTGGTGTAAACGTTATGGTCGGAACAGCGGGAACAAATACAGATATTGATGGTAATTATGAGTTAAAACTAAGTCCTGGTACTTACGAAATCAAGTTTTCTTACATTGGTTTTGAAGATATATTGAAAAAAATTGATGTCGGAAATGAGCCTGTGAAATTAAACGTTTCAATGGGTGGAAATGCTATCGAAATGCAAATGATTGAAGTTGTAAGTGATCAAGCGATTTCGAGAAAAACACCTGTTGCTTTCTCAAGTATTCCTACCGCTAAACTGAATGAAGAATTGGCATCACAAGATATACCAATGATTCTGAACTCTACGCCTGGTGCTTACGCAACAAATCAAGGTGGTGGAGATGGCGATGCAAGAGTTTCTATTCGTGGTTTTGATCAGCGTAATATTGCCGTAATGTTGGATGGAATACCGGTCAATGATATGGAAAATGGTTGGGTTTACTGGTCAAACTGGTTTGGTTTAGATTTGGTAACAAAATCTATGCAAGTTCAACGTGGTTTAGGTGCATCGAAGTTAGCGATTCCTTCGGTTGGTGGAACGATTAATATTCTAACAAAAGGAATTGATTCACGTCAACAAACTCGTTTTCGTCAAGAAGTCGGAAACGATGGATTCTTGCGTTCGACTGTCGGATATACTTCGGGTCGTTTAGATAATGGCTGGGGAATTTCGGTTGCTGGTTCTTACAAACAAGGAAATGGTTGGGTTGATGCTAACTTCACAAAAGGTTATTTTTATTACTTACGTGTTGATAAACAGTTAGGAAATCACCTAATTACCTTCTCAGGTTTTGGAGCTCCACAATCTCACGGACAACGTCCTTTTCCGACAACAGTTGCGGCATTTGATACCACTTATGCCAAAGAAGTTGGTGTTGAGCAAGAACATATTAATGACTTAGTCAATAATGACGTTATTTTAGATCAAGGTCGTAAGTATAATTCAAACGCTGGTTACTTAAACGGTGAAGTCGTTAATACACGTATTAATTATTATCACAAACCACAATTGAGTTTACGTCATTCATGGAAAGGAGGTGATCGTTTCTTTTTATCAAATGTAGCTTATGTTTCCATCGGATCAGGTGGAGGAACTGCCCCGCAAGGTTCTGCTACACGAACTCGTAGAGTGGAAGATAACTTGATTGATTTAGATGGTGCTTATGAGATTAATACAACATCTTCTATTTTTAAAGAAGATGGCTTATCGGAAAATTATCTTCGTGCAGGTGTTAACAATCATTTTTGGTATGGTTTACTTTCGACAGCAGAGTTTGAGATGGATGATAATTGGACTTTCTCAGGTGGAATTGATTTGAGAGATTATGTCGGTGAACATTTGAGGACACCTTATGATTTGTATGGTGGAGAATTTTTGAATAATAGTACGAGTTCGCCAAATGCAACACTACCTGTACTTAGAGATTATAGACGTAATCCGGATGAAAAAATTCGTGTTGGTGATGCCATGGAATATAATTATAGAGGTTACGTTCGTTGGGGCGGAATCTTCGGAATGGCGGAATATGACAAAAATAAATTATCTGCTTTTATCAATGTATCAACTGCAATGACAGGTTATGCTTATGAAGATTTTATGAAGCATAAAGTTATTGAGTTAAGCGATACAACACTAAGAGTAAGTGCGATTGATACGATTAGTTATGGTGATCAAACTTACACATTAAGTTCGCCAGAAGCAGAAAACTTTAGAATTGATTGGTTAATTCGTCCAAGTTTTACGATTAAAACAGGTGCAGTTTACCGCTTTAATAAACGTAATAGTT
>JBGCFH010000138.1:0-9753 GCA_045106825.1 Saprospiraceae bacterium
GTAATTTTAGCTTCTGTCATAATACTGCTTGTGTTACTGATTTTTGTTTCTACAGTAAAATTCAAGCAGTATTTTTTTACAGTCAAATTTATTTTTTACATATATTATTTTTTAGTGTTGATGCCTATGCGAAACCTCGGGACGCTAAGAAAATTACAAGAAGTATAAAGGAAAATTTATAGAAAGTTTATGCTGAATTTATTTCAGTAATGGGTAGGTTATTTATTTCCTGTTCCCTAAGTAGTCGGACATATTTATTTGCAAAAACCTAAAAGGTTTTTAAAATCTTTCAGGTCTGATTATCAATCATTTACGTTATTAATTATTTTATTTTAAACGTAGAATAATTATATCCGACTACTTAAAGATATATAATAGACTTTATTATAAATTAATGACTTTATCATCCTCAATAATAACAAAAAACCCCAACACTTTCGCATTGAGGTTTTATAAAAACGTATATATCTTAACTTGAAATTTCTGTCAATTTAAAACTATCCATCAAGTGCCGCAGCACCACCAACGATTTCTAAGATTTCGTTTGTAATAGCTTCTTGACGAGCTTTGTTGTAGGATAATTTTAATGCTTTCGCCAATTCTTCTGCATTATCGGTTGCTGCTGACATTGCTGTCATACGAGCTCCATGTTGAGAAGCATCGGTATCCAACATATATTTGAACAAAGTTGTACGAAGAATACTCGGTACTAACTCTTCTAACAAATCTTTTTGATTTGGCTCATAGATGAAATCCACATTAAAAGAATTTTCGTTAGATTCCTTTGCATCTTGATCAACAACAGGCAAAAACTGTTCTCCGACAAAATACTGAACGGCTGGGTTACGGAATTTTGCGTAAGCAACTGTTACCGAATCAAAGTCACCATTATCAAAATCTTTCATTACACGGTCTGCTACTTTCGAAGCATCATTGAAATTCAATTTTGTAAAAATGTGGACATAATCTTCGATGAAGTGAATGTCGTTGTAGTTTTTCTTGAAGTAAGCCTGTCCTTTTTTACCTAAGAAAAGCATTGATAATTTTCCGGCTTTGTGTGCATCAGCGTATTTTCCTTCAACCAACTTAACTGCTGCTTTCAAAACATTAGAATTAAAAGCACCACAAAGTCCTCTATCAGAAGTCATTACGATAATTAATGCATTATTGACAGGTCGTTCAACACCATACGAAGTAGAAACGTCACCATCTAAATTTGATAAAATGTTGACTAACATTGAATCTAATTTATCAGCATAAGGACGCATTTGAGTAATCGCTTGTTGAGCTTTACGCAATTTCGCCGCAGCTACCATTTTCATCGCTTTGGTAATCTGCTGTGTTGACTTAACGGACTTAATTCGGTCACGAACCTCTTTTAAACTTCCACCCATTTTATAATAGATTGTTTCAGTGTTCGATTGTTTGAATGTTCTAATGTTTATTACAACACTTGAACATTCAAACATTTTAACAATCGAACAAGAAAATTTTTATTTAAACTGCTTAGATAATTCAGCTGCTACGGTTTCCAATAAACCAGTTAAGCGTTTCCACTCATCAGTTTTAGGTTTAGCCGTTTTCAATGCTGCTAAATCATCTCCATAACGTTGTTCCAATTCTTGTAAATATGCTTCTTCGAACTCACGAACACGGTTTGCAGGAATACTTCTTAATAAATTCTTAGTTCCTAAATAAATGATAGCAACTTGTTTTTCAACTGGTAAAGGAGAGTTTTCAGCTTGTTTCAAGATTTCAACGTTTCTTGCACCTTTATCAATTACAGACTTAGTTGCTGCATCTAAATCAGAACCAAACTTAGCGAAAGCCTCTAACTCACGATATTGAGCTTGATCTAATTTTAATGTACCAGAAACTTTCTTCATACCTTTCGTCTGTGCAGAAGATCCTACACGAGATACCGAAATACCTACGTTAATCGCAGGACGAATACCAGCGTTGAATAAGTTAGTTTCCAAGAAAATCTGACCATCTGTAATAGAAATTACGTTAGTCGGAATATATGCAGATACATCTGATGCTTGAGTTTCGATAATCGGTAAAGCCGTCAAAGAACCGCCACCTTTTACGATACCTGCTTTCTTCAAAGATTCAGGAATATCGTTCATTTGTTGTGCAATTGTATCATCCGCAATGATTTTCGCTGCACGCTCTAATAAACGAGAGTGAAGGTAGAATACATCACCAGGATATGCTTCACGCCCTGGAGGACGACGAAGTAATAAAGATACTTCACGATAAGCTACCGCTTGCTTAGATAAATCATCATAAACAACTAATGCTGGACGACCAGTATCACGGAAAAACTCACCGATTGCAGCACCTGTAAACGGAGCATAAAACTGTAACGGAGCAGGATCTGCAGCAGAAGAAGCAACAATTACCGTATAAGGCATTGCACCATTTTCTTCCAATGTTCTCGCTACTTTCGCTACGGTAGATGCTTTCTGACCAGTTGCTACATATATACAGAATACAGGCTCGCCTGCTTCATAAAATTCTCTTTGATTGATAATTGTATCAATTGCAACCGTTGATTTACCTGTTTGACGGTCACCAATGATTAACTCACGTTGTCCACGTCCGATAGGAATCATCGCATCAATTGACTTGATACCAGTTTGTAAAGGCTCGTTTACAGGCTGACGATAGATAACACCAGGCGCTTTACGCTCGATAGGCATTTCATATAAGTCACCACCCAAAGGACCTTTACCATCAATAGGTTCACCAAGAGGATTAAGTACACGTCCTAACATTCCTTCACCAACATTTACCGATGCGATACGAGCGGTACGACGAACAGTGTCACCTTCTTTGATACCATCTGAAGATCCTAATAATACAACACCAACGTTGTCTTCCTCTAAGTTCAATACGATGGCTTGCACGCCATTCTCAAACTCAACTAACTCACCCGCTAAAGCGTTTGACAAGCCGTAAATACGAGCGATACCATCACCAATTTGAAGTACCGTTCCGATTTCCTCTAACTGTGCAGCGGTTTTCGCTCCCGAAAGCTGCTCTCTTAAAATCGCAGAGATTTCATCAGGTTTTACACCAACCATATTTAAAAGTTTTTGATATAAGCGTTTTTAGAAAATTCTTTTTTTAATTGTTTCAGTTGACTTGCAACACTTGCATCGTATAATTTGTCTCCAAACTTCAAGACAAATCCACCGACTAAGTCTGCATCAACTTCAGTTTGTAAATCAACTGTTCCGCTGATTTCACCACTTGCTTCCAACTTTGCTTTAATTGCCGTTACCATATCATCAGATGCTGGTGTTGCAGTTGTTAAAGTTACTGTTGAAATATGTTTAATGGCTTTGTATTGTTGTACAAAAGCCGTTGCAATATTTGATAGTTCAGGTTCACGACCTTTTTTGATAATAATATCAAAGAATGCCTTTGTTGTCGCTTCAACTTTATCTCCGAAAATCGCATTGAAGATTGCTGCTTTCTTATCTCCTTTCACAACAGGACTTTGAAGCATATTTGCAAAATCACGATTTTCAGCTACTTCGATGAAGCCTTGAATATCCTCATATACTTTCTCTAACTGACCTCTTTCTACCGAAAGGTCAATCAATGCTTTTGCATAACGTGCGGAAACTCTTGACATAATTATTTATGTTTGAATGTTTGAGTGTTTTATTGTTTGAATGTTAAATACTGTAAAGTCGAAGCGTGTGAAAAACACTTGAACATTTGAACATTTGAACATTTAAACATTTAAACAATCGAACATCAAATTAATTCAATTCGATTTCAGCAACTAATCTGTTAGCAAATGCTTCTTGTTCTGCATTACCAACTAATTGTTTGCGAATTACTTTCTCAGCTACTTCTAATGCTAACTTACCAGCAGAATTTTTCACCTCTGTAATAGCGGCTTTTTTCTGGTTCAAAATCTCTTGTTGAGCATTAGCAACGATTTTTGCAGCTTTCTCTTTAGCTTCTGTCTCAGCAGCTTTCACAATATTCTCTTTCATTGATTTTGCTTCTTGCAAAATACGAGAACGTTCTTCACGAGCAGATGCTAATAACTCTTCGTTTTTAGCATTTAAAGCTGCCATTTCAAGACGTGCTTTTTCTGCTTGTTGCAATGCATCATCAATTGAAGTCTCACGATCTTTTAATGCTTGCTGAATCGGTTTCCAAGCCAATTTCCCTAAAAGTCCCCAAAGGATAAGGAAAGTAATCGTTGTCCAAAACAATAAACCGAAATCCGGCTCAATTACTGAAAAATTTACTAAAAACATAATTTCTGAATTATGATGATGAATTGTCATTTATACAATTCACTATATATTATTAATGATTATTTTCAAAAGTAATATTAAAAACCTCGGAATTGAATAAGGCTGGGCTTACAACCAACCGTTGAATCGCCCAACCAAATTTCTTTCCATTTTAGCCTTGTAACAAAGCAACAACAACTGCGAATAACGCAACACCCTCAATAAGTGCCGCCATGATTAACATGTTCGAACGAATGTCATTTACTGCTTCTGGTTGACGTGCGATAGATTCCATCGCTTTTGAACCAATTAAACCGATACCTAAACCAGCTCCGATTACTGCTAAACCTGCACCAATTGCACTCATGGTCTTTAAATTTATATAATTGTGAAAAAAATAAATACTTTTTGAATGGAAAATTAATTATCAATTATCCATTAATTAATGTGCTTCTTCGTGATGATGTCCTTCTTCTACTGCTGCACCAATGTATGATGCTGACAAGATAGCGAATATGAACGCCTGAATGAAGGCAACAATCAACTCAATCGCATTCATAAAGATTGTGAAAGGAACTGCGATTGCTGCACCTGCTGCTGCTCCGCCGATGCTTTCACCTGCATTACCGAATACAAATACTAATCCTACTAAACTCAAAATGATAATGTGACCTGCTGTAATATTCGCAAATAAACGAATCATCAATGAGAAAGGCTTAATGATAACACCTAATGCTTCAACTGGTGTTAAAATCAATTTTACAGCAGCAGGAATACCTGGCATCCATAAAATGTGTTCCCAATAATGTTTGTTTCCGTTTAAGTTTGTCACCAAGAAAGTGAAGAATGCTAATACTAATGTAGCAGCGATATTTCCTGTAACATTAGCTGCCCAGAATGGCACTAATCCTAATAGGTTCAATATTAAAATAAAGAAGAAAACCGTCATAATATACGGCTGAAAACGCTCGTAGTGTTTTTCTCCAATCATCGGACGAGTTACTTCATCACGAATAAAAATAAAGAACGGTTCCATGAAGTTTTGAATTCCTGTAGGGGCTTTTCCTGCATTTGCTTTTGCTTTGCGAGCAACTGAAGTAAAAATAAGGAAAACAATTAATGCTGCTAAAAATAAACCTGCAACATTTTTTGTGATGGAGAAATCATAGAAATTTGTCATTGCCGTCAATGTACTTGGCTTCTCAATTTCGTAGGCATGACCATCAACATACACGTAACTCTTTTCAACCTCTGCACCATCAACAGTAACCGTCTTAGTTTCTACATAATGAGGATGATGTTCCTCGTCGTGTTTGTGGTCTTCGTGATGCTCTCCATGATTGTCATGTGCAGCATGAACATCTTGTAAATGACCTTCTTTAGGTGCATTTGCATCAATGATACGGTTCACACGACCATGATTTAATACATAACCTTCTACAATATTTTCTCCATGATGAAACTTACTTGAAGAAAACATTTTCAATCCAGAATCTGAATTGTAAAGGATACAAGGTAATGGAATAGTCCAAGGACCAATATGAAATTCATTAGCATCAGCAATGTGGTGCATTACTGTTCCTACTGGATCATATTTTGGTTCTTCACCATCTTTGTCTTTATCTTCTGCAAAGATTGGAGTAACTAATAGTAAAACTGCGATAATCGCAACGAATCGAATCATAAATTTTTTCACGAGCATTTAATTTGATTTAAGCACGTTCTCAATTTTGCCACAAAGCTACAATTTTATAACTTTAAAAAAAAGCAAATCTTAACTGTTTTTTAAATATTTAGTTTTTTAAATGTGTGCTGTAAATCAATGATTTATGTAGGTTTCTGGTAATAGAATAGTATAATTTTAAGGTTTTGAAAATGATTAATATTTTATTTTGCAAACTAAGGGTTTAAGCAATTTTATGTTTTGCAAAGCTTTTTTTTAAAATTTTTATTTAATAAATAATGTATCTGTAAAAATTATAAGTACATTTTCAATTACTAAATTATGACAATTCATTAATTGTTTATTTTTTCCAAAGTGACATCATAAGTAATTGAATTTGAAGTGTTACACTATTTTGGCGGATTTATGTTCCAAAAACTCAGTGATAAATGTAAATTTTTTGTGTTGATGTGTTGATGTGTTGATGTGTTGATGTTGCCTGCCCCGAAACCTCGGCGGTTGATATTGGTATAACATCATACTATTTAACAAAAAGTGTAGAATTAAGGATTAAAAGCAAAAAAGACTGCCGTGCAGTAATATCAACGACAGTCTTAAAAGTGTCACTACTATATTCTCTCAAAAATTAATGTTCAATGTTAGCAAATTCATTTTTTTGAAAACATTACAATATTTTATTAATCAAGAATAATTGGTCCGGGTGTTCCTACATTACAATCAGAATCATCACAATCAATCAAACTATCTCCATCATCATCTATTCCGTTATTACAGATTTCTACTAAAGGGCAAGTAGCGGATTCAATAGTAAAAACAAATAACATCCCTCCATTAGCAATAAGTCCTGATGATGCAGCTGATTGTATCGTAACATTATTGATAATTCCAGATGATGGTCCATTTCTAAAATATACTGCCGCACTAAAACCGTCGGCTTCATTGTAGGTTGTAAAATGACCTCCGACATTAGTAATCTTGTTTTCTGCGACTTTGGTGTAACCTGTGATATTCTTAAAACCTCCAATATTGCTTCCGCCCAAACCACTTACACCTAATACTAATAATCCATCTCCTGCTTCGTCTGGTTCTTGAGTATTATCGAAATCCGTTACGGTTATTGAAAAATTTCCTGCTAATCCACCGCCACTTGACGTAATATTATCCAGAGCAGTATTAACGCCACTTCTGACAATACCAAAATTATTCTGTTCTACATTTTCAAAAACAAAAGCATACATAATCGCTTCATCAGCATCATCTAATGGAGCAATTACATTTGGTAAAGTAATGTCAATATTTCCTGAGCTGTTTCCGCCTAAAATTGTATTAATATCACTTTCATAAATAGCAATAAAATAGCTCTCTCTTGAATGAAATGTTGCAGAAAAATTAGACGTTGGAGGTGTTGGAAAACCAGCTTGAAATCCAAATCTTAAATCTCCATCTGGCGAAGTCAATGGGTTTTCATAACTGACTGCTCCACCTATTCCTGAAAAGTCTGCGGTAATTTGATACGTTCCTGATAAGTATGTCGGACAGGCAAAATTATCTCCTAAACCAACTCCAGAGGTATTAGAATTGGTGCAATTATCTCCACTTTGGCAATGTTCTCGTTCAAAATTGACCAAAATAAATACCGCTCGATTATCACCTGTTGGTATATTTAGATTAGAAATAGATGGAATTTTTGCAGCACCCGAACCTACTTTTTCATCTGTTTTTTGAGAAATTAAAGTCACACCGTCACTACAATTCAAATTCGGTGCAGGATGATTTTCTATTAAGTTTGTTCCTTTATTATTAAGAATCTTATCGGGCTGTTTTCTATAAACACTGGCTAAATAGGAATCATCTGACACAAAACTTGTCAAAAAATCTGAATTTGAAAGGCGTTCAAATTCACTTACCTTTAGTGTTTTTTGTCCCAATAAAGTTATTGGTAATAGCCATATTATTATTATTAATCTGTAAGGATAGTACATAGTACAATATTTGGATAGTGATTTTTATTTTATAGAATTACTACAAAAGTAGATTTAGAATAACAGGTCATTATCTCAAAATGGGTAGTTCCTTATTTCTACGGGGTGATAGATGTGTCTATTAGGTTAGATAACTTGCTCAAATCATTCTAAACACTACATTTTTTTTATAAAAAGGACATTCGGAATTACTTTTGTCAAGGATTTATTAAGTTAGTTATTTACCTAATGTGGCGAAGCCACTACCATAGTTGCGAGTTACGAGTTGCGTGTTGCGAGTTTGAATTCACAAGTTTTGCTCCCGAGTCCTCGGGATAAGACTTTAGAACTTAGAAACTAAATTACAAATCAGTACATTGTCACTATAATTATATCAACATGAAAACAATATTAAGCATCGGGTTTCTCCTTTTTTTCATACCTTACTTGTCATTTGCTCAAAATGCTACAATTGATAGTCTTGAACATGTTTTAGAAACGACAACTTTACATGATACGACTCGAATGAAAGTTTTGTACCGAGTTGGTTCATACTATAAGGAACGAGATTTTGAAAAAAGTAATCGTTTAATCAATGAGGTTTTAGTTATTTCCAAGCCGCTAAAAAGGCATTTTATAACGGCAGAAGCGTATAACGGTTTAGGGTTTAATGCAGATGCTCAAAGTAAGCCGATTGATGACGTTCTTGATTATTACAATAAAGCAATAGAATATTATAAAAAGAGTGGTGACAAAACAAAAGAGGCAAATGTTTTGAATAATATAGGTTTGGCGTATCGAAGAATTGGGAATCATAATAAAGCGTCTTCTTTTAACTTAGACGCTCTAAATTTGGCGAAAGCCATCAAGGATACCACAACGATTATCAATACTTTAAATAATATGGCAATTATTTTTACGGAAAGGAAAAATAGACCTAAGGCTAAAGCTTATTATTTAAAAAGTTTGAAATATGCAGAAACTGCTGACAATAAACGAATGATTTCAACTATCAATAATAATTTTGCTAATATCTATTTGGCTGAAGGCAAAATAGATAGTGGGATTGTTCTTCTTAAGAAAGCGTTGACAGTTGCCAGAAAAATGGATAATAAGTTTAGAGAAGTAATCCCTTTAGCTAATCTTGGCAAAGCATATAGTAAGAAAGAGGTCTACGACTCAACAAATAAATATCTCAATGAGGCTTATGAACTTTCCGTAAAATTGGATTATCCGTATGGAAAAGGCTTGTCTATATATTATTTAACTTTATCGTCTTTCAAACAAGAAAAGTTTAATAAAGCCATAGAATATGCAGAAAATGGTTTGGAACTTTTAGGAGATGATGGCGAATTATTTTTACAACAAAGTTATTATGAAACGATAAGTAATAGTTATAAAAGTTTAAAGAATTACGAATTAGCTTATGAAAATTTATACCATTCTCAGATACTAAAAGATAGTATTTATGATATGAATACCGAGCAACAAGTTAATGAATTTGAAGCTAAAGAGAAGGAGCAACAATTAGCACTACAAAATATCGAATTGTCTAAAAAAACACTTCAACGTAATGGTTTTATTATGCTTGCTATTCTTCTGTTATTCTCAGGTTGGTATTTTTGGTGGCAAAGTCAAAAACTTCAAAAAAGTAAAAAAATCATTGAAACTCAAGCGAATGAATTGCATCAAGTTTATGATAATAAAAATCGTTTTTTTGCTAATATTGCACATGAACTTCGGACACCTTTAACGTTAATCACAGGGCCAATTTCAACAATTTTGCAAGACAACAACATTCCAATAACAACGCAACAAACGTTGAGTATTGTGAATCGAAATG
>JBGCFH010000139.1:0-5107 GCA_045106825.1 Saprospiraceae bacterium
AAAGGTTCAAATTTTAGAGTTATTTTGATGCTAAAGTTATTACTTGAATTAGTAAAGTATAAGCAGACCTTTTGCAAATTTTAATCATGTTAATTAATTGATTATTAATACATTATGTCAATTTTGAAAACTTCAAATTAAGTTATTTCAACAACTTTCAAGTCTATTTCAATATCACCTATTTGTATTGTATCATCATCAATTATAATAGTTTTATTTTGTGAATAGAGATTTTGTCCTGCAAACATTAATATCAAACTAAAATAAATTAATATAATTTTCTCAGCTATTCTTGGTTTAAAATAATTCGTAATGTGTTTTGCTGTAATTAGTGATTTTTACGATAATCTGCAATCTAAATTAAGTAAGAATTCGACGGGCGATTTAAAATCGTCTGTCGAATGTTCTTATTTAAGCAAAAAAGTCATTAAAAGCATCAATTCTTTATAAAACGCATTATAAAAATTTTTAAACCGAGAATGGCTGTAATTTTCTTCATGTTATAATTTTTGATAAAGATATAAAATAAAATGTAAACACACAATTTATATTAAAATTATTTATATGTAAAAAAAAATAGATATTTTTGCGAATTAAATACATAAATTATATAAATAAAGAAAACTAAAATTGATTACGTTAGCAGGTTTTAGAAAATAAAATGATTTCAAAAAAGGGTTTTGTAAAAAAAGCAAAACCTTTTTTAATACCACAATTCCGTATATTTGTATCTACCATAACTTCTAAAAATCACAAATGATAACCAACACACTAAAAACAAAATTCACAAACACCATCAATTTCAATCTATTAGAACGATTGAGTGAAAAGAAACAGGAACGATTACTTGTTGATTATTTTGCGTTTTATAATTCGATTTCAAGTGTCAAGATGCTGTCGCAGTTGAGTTGGAGAAAAACTATTATCTCAATCGAAAAGCTTATTATGATAATATTCGTAAAATTGGTTTGGAATACAATTATTTGGATTATGAGAAGGCTTTGGATTTTTTGTTAATGACGGTGAATAGTTTGAAGTAATGATTTATCTATTGGTATAGTTCAAAAAAAGGGTTTTGCAAAAGATAAACCCCTTTTTAATACCACAATTGCTAAAGATTACAAACAATGAAAATTAAACCAAATCACTTTTTAATCGCTCCAATTCTTCCTTACTCAAATCTCGCCATTTTCCAACCTTCAAATCAGCCAATTTAATATTCATAATCCGAACACGCTTTAAACTGACCACTCGATAATCAAAATACTCACACATTCTACGAATCTGACGATTCAAACCTTGTGTCAATATGATTTTGAACTTTTTATCATTCAATCGTTTGACATAACATTCCTTCGTCATTGTACCCAAAATCGGAACACCTTTTCGCATTTTCAAAACGAAATCATCGGTAAGCGGTTTGTTCACAGAAACGATATATTCCTTTTGATGATTGTTTTCAGAACGTAGTATTTTGTTTACAATATCGCCATCGTTCGTCAATAAAATCAAACCAGAAGAAGGTTTGTCCAAGCGACCGATTGGAAAAATTCGTTTTGGATGATTGACAAAATCTATGATATTATCTTCATCTTTTAAGTCTGTTGTAGACGTGATTCCTGGCGGTTTGTTGAGTGCAATATAAACGTGTTTTGGCTTCGACCTCAATGGTTTTCCATCAATCGTAACCGTGTCATTATCAAATACACGATTGCCTTTTTGTGCCGTTTTGCCATTGATTTTGACTCGACCTGCATCAATCCATTTATCCGCTTCTCTTCGAGAACAAATTCCTGTACTGCTAATAAATTTATTTAATGATATAGAATTTTCGTTGGACATATATTTGATTGTTAGACTGTTGAACTGTGCCGAGAAGGCATCCCGAAACCTCGGTGATTAAATTGTTTTGACGAATTTTATTTAAAAATCAACTTTACGAAAGTTTCAACTTATTCTTCACAGGATTCGCATAAATTCCCAACAAATATTGTTTTGCATTTTCATAATCATTTTTATCGAAAATACTTAGTTTCGATTCAAAATTCGTTTGATATTTATCGTAATCTGCTTTCGTATAATGTTTAGAATAAGTATCAGAATCAGCTAAAATATCATGAGCAACATAATTGATTTCGTGCAATTGAAAGTTTTGTTGAATGGTTTTATCTAATAATTTGGTAATCGCAATCAATTGTTCTTTTGGTTTTCTAATCGTTTTCAGCGTTTCCAATTTATCATTCAAAACCGTATCAAAATGAAAATGTGTCCGACCTTTATCGCCAGTAATACCGAACAACATATTTTGAACATCTTGCTCGAAAGTCTTTTTATAATTTGGATTGTGTTGTTTTTCGATAAATTCCTGCGTTTTCAAAATATCACAAGGATCAAACTCATAAGTAATCGTAATCGGAATAATATTCAAAGACTGAAAATGTTCCAACAAATTACCACTTTTTGCCATTGACAACATTTTAATCAAACCTTGCTGTGTATTATCATTCCCATCTTTTGCACGACCTTCTCTTTGTGCTAACCAAACCGATGCTTTGTCATTGATAATCAAGTCTTTAATATAATTTGATAAATTCAACGAATGTTGATACAACTCTCTTGGATTGCCTTCTCGATGAACAATAAAACTACGATTCAATTTAAAAATATAATCCGTTACTTGATGTTTTGCCAAATTACTTCCGATAGCAACTTCACAAGTTTCGATACCATTTTCATGAAAAGCCATATTCACAAAACAAGGATCTAAGACAATATCACGATGATTGCAAATAAATAAATGTCGTCCATTGAGATTTTCAATTCCAGTAACCGTTCGAGAAGTCATGCTTGATTTCTGAATTGCCAGCAAAAAAGGTGCAGTCATTTTTGATTGAAAATCATAAACAGAATGTACTTCGTCTTTCGCTTTTAAGAAATAATCAACCAAATCTTTAGGCAAATATTTCTGCATTCCATTAACAAAGGCATCATCATTAAAAATCGCTTGAGTTGCCTCAAATACTTCCGAATCTTCAAAAGGTGTCGTTCTCATATTTTATTAGTGAATTTTGAACGACAAAGGTCGGAATTGTTTTGGAAAATTCGATATTTAAATCTGTTTAAATCTGTTTAAATCTATCAAATCCGTTCAATCCGTGTTTCCGTCACATTGTACTTTTCCGAAACATCGGAAACGCATCACCAAATACATTAAAACCTTCACCAAACATTTCCCAGCCTTTTCGTTCGTAGAAATTTTCCAAATCGGAACTCAAATATAAATAATGGAAACCCTTATTTTTTGCTTGTCGCAATCCATGATTTAGTAATTGTTCAGCGATTCTCTGATTGCGATGAGATTCGTTGACATACATACAAACAAGCGAACCAAGGTACTAAATCTTGTCGGCTAATAATGTCATTAATCAGCAAAGCATAAGAAGCGATGATTTCCTCATTTTCTAAAACAATATAGAATTTTGGAAGGTCATTTTCGGGATTAATGGAATGTTGTATACAATCATTATAAAACGAAAAATTAGCTTCACTTCCCCAGCATTTCCAAAAATAGGAAACTGCTTTTTCCATCAAATCTAAACGTTGTGAAAGTTCGACAACTTGCATATAATTGGTTGTTTTAATATATAAATAGTTTTTAATTTGTTGTTAATGATCAAATGCCAAGTTATAGAAAATAATTCCCAATTAATTTGATTAATACTATGGTTGTTCCCATAATGAAACCTCTTTTTCAAAATCAAAAAATTACTATGTAACAATTGATTATTTTTTGTAATTATTTTGATTTTTTCTATTTGGTGTTTTCTTGTAATTTTACAAATAAAGTAATAAAAAAAGGGCATGATGATTGGTTAATCATTGAAATTATGTATGTAAATCCAAATATTATAAGGTTTAATTATATTAATTACCTCAATATATTTTTTTTTAAACGATTGTTTTTTGAATTTTTCCTTTGTTCTACCTCTTGACTGCCCTACATTTGCGGTCTTTTAGAAAAAAAATCAAACTTATGGTTATAATGGTCATTTTGGCAATTTGATTTCTAAAATCACATTTTATATTTTTAATACCAATATTAAAAATAAATATGTGAATTAAACAATAACAAAAGTAATTGTTTAACGTATAAATAATCACAATTACAAATGTCACAAATAATCTAAATTACTGTAAAATCTATAGATAGAAATAGAAAAAAAATGACAGTAACAAAATTTGGCAAGGTATTATCATTAGTTATATAGTACCTAAAAGTGATTAATTATTTTTTCAAATAAAATTAATTTTTATGAAACCCTCCAACATACAATATTTATTTTCAACATTGATTAAGGCTTTTGGTCTAATCGTATTTGTATGCGTATTCAGCATTAATGTTAATGCACAACCAGAAGACAAAAAAAATCAAAAATCAGATATTACAGAAAAATCAGGTGTTGCACTTGATTTTATGGAAGAAGTATCAGAAGAGGAAATTAATATTCTGAAAACATTCTTACACACAAATCAAGAAGCTTTTTCAATCACAATCTATGATTTTAAAGATGAAAAAGTTCAAGTATTTATCTACAATAGCAAAACGAACGAAAGATTATATTCTTTGAATGTTGAACCGAAAGAAGATATTTGTAATGTCGAATTATTAACGAAGCCTTTACAGAAAGGAACTTATCACGTTGTCGTGAAAGGAGAATCAAGAGTAATTCCAAAACAAATGATTATTGATTAACAATTGTATCATGTAAATGATAATAACGTTTCAAATTAATGTTTTAAACTAACTTTTATAATTTTTGAAGATAACCTGAGAAAGGTAATCAAACTCCGTTGCTACTTATAGCGTCGGAGTTTTTTTTATGATTAAAATCAATATCGTCAATTCTAAACAAATCTGATAAAAAAACTAATTTTGCCTTATGAATTAGATGGAAGTCATTTTTAAAATGACTTCCATCTTGTTAACTTTAGAAAGATTATCTTTAAAATTTACGTTTCGCTGAAACGTAAAATAAAAATCACAATTGCTAAATTTTGCTTCGCAAAATGCTTTTTTCACGCAGATTCACGCAGATTCACGCAGATT
>JBGCFH010000014.1:0-52056 GCA_045106825.1 Saprospiraceae bacterium
TTCTTTATGATTTTACGTGGTTTTGAATATTTTGATGCTAAGTAACGGCCCCGAGTCCTCGGGGCTGCCGAAAATATCACAAACTCATACGGCAGCTAAAGCAGCCGCTACTGTAAACCACATAGAATCATAAAGAGCCAATCACAATTACTAAATTTTGCTTCGCAAAATGCTTTTTTTACGCATATTTACACAGATTTTTTAATCAAAAAATGATTTTGTTAATGAAAAATCTGCGTGAGATGATTGTTTTGCAAAGCAAAACGTAATATTTTCGTTTTTAAATTTAATATTAGCGAAACATGAATATAAATTAAAACTTCACAAAACGTTTCGTAATAATTGTATTATTCACATTCATACGAATAAAATAAACACCTGTATTCAATTCAGATACATCAATTGTTTGACGATTTCCATTCATATTAATCGTGGTTGATTTCACAATTTGACCATTGACAGAAACAATATTCATCTTAATGGTTGCATCAATAGTTTCTGAAAATACAACATCAAATTGATTACGAACTGGTATTGGAGCAATCGTAATATTCGTATTTAAATCATTGATATTAACTATGACCATTTCGTAATTTTCAGCTTGTTCATCAAAATCTACTTGACGTAAACGATAGTAATTTACACCATTTATAGGATTTTCGTCGATAAACAAATATTCTTGAATATCATACGTTGTTCCTGCACCTTCTACTTTTCCGATTGTCTCAAAATTAATTCCATTTATACTATGTTGTACTTCAAAGTAAGCGTTGTTCTCTTCACTTGCGGTTGCCCAAGTTAGAATGGTCATTTGATTACTTGCTTTTGCAGTAAAGTACAGCAATTCTACTGGTAATTGATTTGTGTTTATAGTTCCTGGTGATTCTGTTGTCGGTCCAGTCCAAGTCAATCCATTTGGACAAACACCTGAACAAACACCAGTTCTTTGAATAGAAATACCTGTAATACCAGATGAGCTTTCTGATACACCAACATCTACGGAAGTGACACCACTTGCATCGCCATTTGTTGCGGTTAATGTCCCTTCATAACTGATAAATTCTAATAATGTCCCTTGATAACTTAGTGCGATTCCATCTGACGATCCGTTCTGAATTCCTGAAGGAAACTGCGTCCAAGTATAAAACGTAAATCCATTTACGGTACTACCAACAATTAAATCATCGCCATATTCCGTATCATAACTTTGATTATTATTACCATTATAAAGTGTAATTTTGAAATCAGATAAATTTCCAGAAAACGAACTTTCGATAGCAATTTCTACAAATTCACCATCATCTGCACCATCATCATCATAATGAAACTCATTAATAAAAGCCACAGGAAGAATTGTTAAACATTGAGGAATATCAACGGTTGTTGTTCCACTACAAGTATTATCATTTACATCTCTTGCTGTAACAGTGACTCCAGTTGCAGCATTTGCATCTTGAACCGTATAAGTTCCTCCGCTTGTCATTGTTTGATACCCATTTCCATTGATATCGACTTCGATACTTCCGCTTGTGTTCGATTCGTCCCATGTTACTGTAAAATCAGCATCATCACCATTACAAGTCAATGAAGGCAAAGCAATAACATTATCAACACGACATTCATCATCGTTAATTGTTATCGTGTGCGTTCCTCGGATGATAATTATTCCTGTCGAAGTCTGTTCTGTTATGGTAAGTTGAACGGTTTCATCTAAGTTATCACCATCAGGATTAATACTAAAAGAAATATATTGTGAACCATCAGTAGTGAAGGAAAGCAATGTTGTATTCAAATCATAATCTAAAGGATTCGCAGTTCCACCAGTAACGCTAACTTGTAGTGTTACTGGATTGTTATAATCTTGCATTGTTACAGGAATCAAAATATTTACTTGAGCATTTGTCTCTGCTCCATTACTTGTTGTATTATCAAAGTTGACCGTAGGAACAGAACAATCTTGTGTATGAGTACCAATATCAGTAAAGTCATCTTGTGTATTGACGATCCATTCCGAATCAGTTGCATTTGTTCCAGCCGAAGTTGTCCAATTATCATTTGGAGAACAAACTGTACTTTTTCTTACTAAAGTATGATTCAATGTTCCATCGGTTGTACCTGCAACGTCCCAGCCATCGCCAGGATCAATACCAGTATTGACACCAATAACGTCAATAATTACAAATGTTCCAGAACCATTATCTTTTTGAAGTTCCATCACATCATCACCATTATAATTAATAATTCCATCTGTTAAATCGGCAACATTTGTGATTGTCGTATTAGCAGAGTTATTCGCAATGACATACGTACTACCATTTACTAATATTCCCGATAAATTTTCGGTAGAAGTACCACCAAAACCACCATTTGTATGTCTTTGTATTCTGTAATTGGATAAATCAATACTTGCTCCAGTTCCATTATACAATTCAATATATTTATTGTTAGAAGAACCTTCTACATATTCCGAAATAATCAAATCTGTTGCTTGACCAAATACAATATTATTATTAGAAGAAGTACCTAAATCCACATCAATTTTCAGTTGCATAGAAACAGGAAGATGGTCAGACATATAATAGATTGCATATAAAACACTATCTGGAACGGAATTATTTGTGTTATCAATAATATTTTGATTAAAATGATTTCCATCATTTCCGAGTGCATGATACGTATTTGGAATATAAGAAACACTATCTAAAGCATTATCAATATGTTCCGAAATCAACATAAAATCAAAACGATCATCTAAACCTCCCGAAGCTCCTGAACCAAAGCTCATTGTTCGTGGACTTTGTGTATGAATTGAAGCAAAAGAGGCGTTGTTACTCCAATTGCCAGGTTGGTTAATCGGATCAATCATTTTGTATGTTCCTGTATCCAATAACATTTTGTAGGATGGTTCATTGGAATCATAAATATTAAAATCGCCTGCAAAAATTCGGTTTCTATCCGTTGGTTTCGCATCAATATAATCTTTAAAAATCTTGGCTTGTTTCCAACGTTTAGTCGCTTCGACGGATCCATCCGAAGACTTGAGGTGAGCAACATAAAAATCTATAAAAATAGTATCGTTATGTTGTGCTAAAGTCGGTGAGTTATAATACAAAATATACTCATTAATATCTCTAATTTCGGTTATCAGTTCATCTTGTGAGTAGAGTGTTAATTTGTCGGAATTATAAAATAACATTCCTTGCAAATCATTAGAAGGAACAGATTGATTGGAAACAAAATTCGCTTTTTGATATTTTGTTATTCCATTTACATTCAGCGAATTGTTCAGAATCAAATCTGCTCCTCCAGATGTTTTTAACTCACAAACCATCAAAATATCTGGTTGTTGATATTGGACGATTTTACGCAGTGTGTCTTCCCTGTCAGCAATTCCGACTGTCGGAAAGTTTAATAAATTGTAAACCATGACCTCCAATGTATCTTGTGCAGATACATACGAAAGACTGGTTAAAAAAAACGCAACTACGAATAGTGTTTTTTTTAAATCAAGCATATTTTTAGTTATTGTGGCAAAAAAAAATCCCGCTAATTTTAGGAATTAGCGGGATTGCGTGTATTATTTATTTGTATGCAAAATTATACTTATTATCTATTTTTTACAAATAATGCGGTTGAAATACTATTCGCATTACGTATTTTGATAATGTATTGACCGTTTGTTAAATCAGTAACATTTACAGTTGTCATTCCTTCATCTGCGGTATTGAATGAATGAACCATTTTCCCTGTAATATCGAAAATTTGAATTTCATTTTCACCAATTGTTGGCAATACAATATTCAATTCACCACGAGTTGGATTTGGATAAACTTGAACGTTATTTTGTTCTCCATTCATCATAACAGAAACAACTTTATGATTTTCAAATTGTCCATCAAAATCCACTTGATGTAAACGATAATAATTCAAACCATTTACAGGACTTTCGTCAATAAATGAATATTCTTGAACATCATAAGTCGTTCCAGCACCTTCTACTTGACCGATAGTTTCAAAGTTGATTCCATCTGTACTGCGTTGTACATCAAAATAAGCGTTGTTTTCTTCGCTTGCTGTTGACCAAGTTAGGATTGTTGTTTGGTTTTGTGGCTTTGCGTTGAAGTGTAGTAATTCTACTGGAAGTGCTGCACTTAATGCTTGAATATCAGCAATATTATAATCGTTATTAATAGTCCATTCTCCTATTGTAAACGTTGAATTTGCACTTGTTACTCCAGAATTTCTAACTACAAAAGCATCCTCATACTCCCAGTTTTTTCCTGTTCCATCTTCTCCTTTTATACCATAAAAATCAACTGAATTATCAGAAGCATCTGTTAATTCATAAGCATCATCACCATTTCCATCTACAGTACTGCTACTTGCTTGATCAGGAGCAAATCCATAAACAGTACTAAAATCATTTTTACCAATAATGTAAAAATCTCCTGATGCTAATGTTGTACTGGAAGGAATTGTAGCCGTTGCACCAGCTGAACTTGAACCATTAGTATATTTTTTTAATTTCCAACCCGAAATATCTGCTGGTGAAGCACCTCTATTTTCAATAGCAACAAATCTACCATTAAAATTATCTTTCGGATCTACTACTTCCGAAATCAAAACCTGAACAGGTGCTGTAGTTGTTGTCGTTCCATTAAGCGGTGTAGATGTCAAATAGTTAATATCATTACAACTTTGGTCATTATAAGCAAATACAAAAAAGTAATATTGAGTGGAAGCTGTTAAACTTGATGCTGTAAATGTTGTACTTGAAGAAGCTGAAACTACTGTTCCTCCACCTAAAGCATCACCAACACTATAAGTTGTAGCGTCCATTGGATTACTTGATAATGAAGAAGATGTACTTAGAACTACTAAGTAACCGTCAGCTGTTGCCGCAGTAAAATCACCATCTATAGAAGCAACACTTGGTGTAAGATTCAGGATAGTTGGTTGAGCAGCAGGTTCTGTACATGGAGCAAAATCATCATTTGTGATTGTCAATGTATAAGTATCACTTGTACCAATATTAGCTGTTCCGCTATTTAGACTTAAAGTAACAACAACAGTTTCATCGCTTTCTAAATCTGTATCGCCATTTACTGTAATATCAAATGTTTTTGAAGCATCACCATTATTAAAAGTCAAATCAGAAGGCATTGTAAAATCAGTTGTTGATGTTGCAGTAGAACTTCCATCTACAGTTAAATCTAAAACGATAGTGCTTGTCGGTGTTGGTACCATATTTACTGTAACGGTATGCGTTGCTGAACTACTATTTCCTTCTGTAACGGAAGACGATGAAATTGCGTAATTAGCTTCAGGTGTACTACTTGTTGGTGTACCAACCACTTTGAAATTATCAACTCCAAAATAATCTGAACCATTTTGTGTAATTTTTACTATTATACTAACAGAAGATGAACCGTCAGGAATATTAATTGTTTCTGTTCCATCTACAGTAGCAGCTCCATCTACTAATTTAACAGAAGCTTGTGCAACTCCGTCAATAGTTACTGTATAGTCAACATCATCTCCATTATCATATCCGAAAACATCATAATCGAAAGAAATAGCAACAGACGAATATCCTAAAACACTTACTGTTCCAAAATCTATTTCTCCATATGAACCATTTGGATTACTTCCATTATTAATGTCAACACCTCCAAAAAAATGAGTTCCATCTGTTGGAACATTAGTAATATTAGATAAGGATGTCAAGACATCCCATTCATCTCCTGACCCAAAAGAACCTGCTGTAGGGTTTGGAGTGTAACTCCAATTATCAGAGCCAAGTCCTTCAAAACTCTGATGTGCTATCGTAGTCTGCCCAAAAGCAACACCACTCATCAACAAACAAAAGACAAAAAGTAAAAAGTTTTTCATAATAAAAACGTATTTATATATATTTAGAATTAATAATTGAATCAAATATTTAGAATTAAAATTGAGTTTTACACTAAAAAATTATTACAAAAAATAGTGTGTATTTCGTTATATTTAATGTTATGGTTACAAAATTACAATAAGTCACGGACTTATACATATAAAAACCTATAATTTAATGTATAAATAATATTGATGTTATACATTTCAGTAATTTCGATTTTCTTAAAATTATTTTTTTAATTTTATGCTTATTATAAAATAATATTCTACGATGAAATATACATTTACTCAAAAAGCACTGGCATTTAGCGTTCATGCCTTCACCTCTACAGGAATTGTAGCAGGTTTTATGGCAATTTTAGCAATTGCTGACCACGAATTTAAAAATGCAATGCTTTGGTTGTTCCTAACTTTAATCATTGATGGTATAGACGGTACGTTTGCACGAATGTTCAAAGTGAGAGAAGTTTTGCCGAATTTTGACGGTTCGATGATTGATGCTGTAATAGATTTTGCAACGTATGCGATTATTCCAGCTTACTTTATTTATGAAGCGCCGCTTCTTCCCGAAGATTATAAACTACTTGGTGCAGCGATAATTTTATTGGTTTCTGCGATTTATTACGGAAAAGAAGGGATGATTTCCAATGATTATTACTTCATCGGTTTTCCTGTGATGTGGAATATGGTTGCTTTTTACTTGTTCTTTGTTTTGGGCTTATCAGAATGGTTAAACTTTGCTTTGGTGGTCTTTTTTGCGATTTTACATTTTATTCCAGTCAAGTTTTTATATCCGAGCCGAACGGTAAAATTTCGTTGGTTGAATCTTGCAGCTTCTGTTCTTTTTATTGTTTCTAACGTTTGGATCATTGCCATTCATGAGGAAACAAATGCGATTTTGTCAGGTTTGTCTATCGCAGGAATTGGTTTTTTCGCTTGGATGGGAATTTATCATACTTGGATTGATGAGGAAACGAAAAGTATGTGATTGTGTCGCCTTTGGCTGATTGTGTTGCTCGTTCCTCGCAATTGTATGATTGTAGTTACTTCACTAATTCTTAATGAATATTCGTCAAAAATAATAAGCGAAGCGATAACAATCATACAATCAGCGAAGCGACACAATGACGAGGAACGAGCAATACAATCACAAAAATTTAGTTCCCTTCAAATCTTTCAATAACAATTCAGCTTTCGCTTTTACAAAATGATTTTCTTTTCGTTGTATTAATTTGTCTAATCGAGTTTTTGCATCATCGACTTTCTTTTGTTCGACTTCGATTAATGCCAATTCGTATTGTGCTAAAAAGTAAATGTTTACATCATTTGATTTGATAGATTTAAAGTTCGCAATAGCTTCATTGGTTTTTCCTGCTTTTTTCAATTCAATTGCCTCATAGAATTTTAAACGAATATCTTCTTCGACTTCGCCCATTGTATTATCGTCAATCAGCTCCAAACTGTGTTCGCTCACCATTCTACTTTCAAAAGTAAAATAATTCACCAACGGAAACATACACAATAACAATACAATTGCAGCCGCATATTTCACCCAAGCAAATGGCGAAAATGTCCGCATTTGTAGCACTTTTGCTTCCAAAGCTTCTTGCTCCGTTTCTTCCTCTAAAAATGCTTTCAAACGTTCTCGTTCAAACTGTCGAATCCCAGAAACGATGCCCAAATATTCTTCATATTCTAATTTGAATACAGCTTCTTTCTCCAATCGTTGTTCAAACGCTTCACGTTCTGCATCCGACAATTCCGAATTGCGATAAGCATCAAACAACTTTATTTTATTTTCTTCAATCATTATTTTGGTGATTGGTGATTTCATTCTTATTTAACCTCATCCCTAACCCTTCTCCTAAAAGAGAAGGGAACAGACCTCAATTTGATAAAGATAGTGAGATTGAATTCTAAAGTTTTGTTATCGACAAAATAATTAATAAAATCCAAGTCTATAATCTTTCGAGTTCTATCCCCTTCTCCTTTTAGGAGAAGGGTTAGGGATGAGGTCAAATAATTCTAAAAAAAGTCCGTTTTACTATATTTTTCCTTTGCCAATGTCATTAATTGTTTAAAACAACCTCTTTTTTTTGTTTTGGCAACATTCGCATTTTTATACTTCATTTTCTCCGCTATTTCCTTCATCGAATTTTCATGAAAATAAAACAACGTCAATACATTTCGACAATCTTCGCACAACTGCGACATTAATACTTTAATAACTGCCGCTTGTTCATTTTGTCGTTGTGTCGCTTCAGGACTAACCGTTGTGCGACTTTCTTCCTGAATCACAATTTCGTCCGTTTTTCGTTGATGCGTGATTTTTTTTTGAATAATATTCACAATCTTATTTCGCCCAAGCGTAAACAAATACGTCTTAATCGAAGCCGAATGTTTGTACTTTTTCTTTAGAATATTTTCATAAAAATCAACTACAGCTTCTGAATATACATCTTCAATAATCACCCTTTCGACTGTCGGAAACTTTCCTGAAGCCCAAGCAATAAAAGGTTCACGATGCTTTTGATACACTTGTTTCAACGCATTCGTATTCCCTTGTTGCAATTCTTGTACAAGTTGCTTTTCGGTCATATTTGGAGTATTCGTAATAAATTTGATTGATTTAATTTTCGGAATATTACCAAAATCATTCAATCAAAGTTAGTTGTTTTTGTTTGTTCTATTATTAATCAATCGAAAATCATTTTGGTAAGTTTGATTTTTTGTGGTTTATGATTCGAACGCAGAACACGCAGAAAACGCAGATTTACGCAGATTATTCTTTACAATTTCCCTAATTTTAACCAATTATTACAGTAGCGGCTGTCTTTAGCTGCCGTTTCTAATAATCCTTTTGCGGCAGCTAAAGACAGCCGCTACTTGAAAATAAAAAACATGACACATATAGAATCAACGAGTTTTCAATTTTTACAAAATTTAATTGTCAATAATAATCGTGATTGGTTTAATGAAAATAAACCTCGATACGAATTGGCGAAAGCCAATATGAAAGCATTTGGCAATTCACTTTTGGAGAAAATGAATAAAATCGATCATATTGAAAGATTGAAAATCCATCGGATTTATCGAGATGTACGATTTTCAAAAGATAAAACCCCTTACAAACGAAACTTGAGTTGTAGCATGGATCGAGCGACAAAACTGCTTCGAGGTGGATATTATTTACATATTGAGCCTGATGAATGTTTTTTAGGTGGCGGATTTTGGGGACCAAACAAAGATGATTTATCACGTATTCGGAAAGAATTAGCATTCGATGCTCAACCGCTTAGAGATATTATTAATAGCGAAGATTTTAAAAATATGTTTGGCGAACTCAAAGGCGACCAATTAAAAACTGCTCCAAGAGGTTATCCAAAAGACCACGAAAATGTGGATTTGTTGCGTTATAAACAGTATATTGTTATGCGTAAATTTACGAACGAAGAAGTAACACAAGCAGGCTTTTTGCAAAAAGTTGTCGCAGGATTTCAAGCAATGCGACCATTTTTCGATTACATGAGTGAAGTATTGACAACGGACGAAAATGGCGTTCCGATAGTTTAAGAAATTTTCATTCAGTGTATTTACAATCACACAATCACACAATCATTGAATCATGGAAGCTTACGCTAATTCACTAAAAATCGCTATCTTATTTTTTGTTGTACTTATCATCATTGAGTACGGATTTAGTATATTACTAAAAAAGCGAGTGTATGAACCGATGGACACGATTTCGGGATTAAGTTCAGGATTGACAAACAACATCAAATCCATATTCAAGCTCACTGTTGTAGTCGTAAGCTATACTTGGATGATCGAAAATTGGTCATTGTTTCAACTATCAGAAACAGCATTGACTTACTTTCTCGCTTTCATTTTAATAGATTTTGCATCATATTGGAGTCATCGTTGGAATCACGAATTCAATCTACTTTGGAATCGACACATTATACATCACAGCAGTGAAGAATTTAATTTATCCGCAGCTTTACGACAACCGATTTCTGGCGTTTTTGCGATTTACTTTTTTCTGTATATTCCAATGGCTTTGATTGGCATTCCATCAAAAGTCATTGCGATAATTGCACCATTACATTTGTTCGCTCAGTTTTGGTATCACACACGATTGATTAACAAAATGGGATTTTTGGAACATATTATTGTTACACCTTCACATCATCGAGTTCATCATGCTATCAATCCCGAATATCTTGATAAAAATTACGCAGCAATTTTTATATTTTGGGATAAATGGTTTGGAACATTTCAAGAAGAATTAGCGGACAAACCACCAGTTTATGGCGTTACAAAAGCCGTTGAAACATGGAATCCTGTCATTATCAACGTACTACATTTATGGCAATTAATAAAAGACGCTTGGCGAACAAAATCTTGGAAAGACAAATTTCGTATTTGGCTAATGCCAACAGGTTGGCGACCAGCAGATGTTAATGAAAAATATCCAATTATTTATAATAAAAATCCTTACGAACAAGTCAAATACAAAACAGCAACCACAACTTTTCTAACAATTTGGAGTTTTTTCCAATTGACAATACACCTTGTTTTTCAATTTCATATTTTGGTATTGTTGCCAGATTTACCGTTTCAAGAAACCTTGTTATATGGTTTATTTACAGTCGTTTCTGTGTTTGCTTATACAACTTTGATGGACAGACATTGGTTCTCAATTCCAGCCGAATTCATCAAAATGATTTGTGGCTTCACCTTATTTTTTAGTTTTAATAATTGGTTCGGAATTGATGAAATGCTACCGTTTACTTCTACTTTCGTTGTTATTTATTTTATTATTTCTTTTGGAATAACGGTTTATTACGGAAGTCAAGATTATCGAAAAAAACAAACCGTGTCGATTTTCAAAACCGACACGGTTTAGTGCTGAATAACCAGCATCAATCTACAAAAAATATCGCATTCGCCAAAACCAGATTTCCACTATACCAAAAACCTCTAAAAATCGGAGAATCACACATATACACAATATCACCTCGACCCAAACGCTCGACACCAAAAGCCATCGTTTGCGGAATTTTCGGCTTCAAATTCGCACCAACAAAACCCGAAATATGACTATCGTCTTTAAACATTCCTACATTCCAACTATTACTACGCAACAACGGATACAAGTATCTATTTTGCTTAATAATATACGTTGTCGTATCATAACCATAAGCCAACGGATGCGTATTATCCAAATAAACCTTATAAATCGAACCAGCAACCGTATTCGAAATTCCGTCACGTTCTCGATTTTCATAACGTTTCAAACCAGTTGGATTAAAGCCAAAATCTTCTCGATTTCGTTCTGCCGTGACCGCTTTATTTAATTGAGTTTCAGAATCATTGACAAAGATTTGATTAGAATTACCTAAGCTAATTACCTTTCCACCATTACGAATAAAAGACATGATTTTACTCGTTATTCGCAAACCATTATAACGACCACTTACCAAAATCAAGACATCATATTCATTCAAATCTATTTGTCTAAAATATTCAGTATGCAAGATAGACACAGGATATTTTATCTGCTGTTCCATATAATCCCAAACTTCACCAAACGCAGTCGGAGACACACCTGAACCACCTAACAAAGCCACTTTTGGCGGTTTAATATATTGAATAGACTTTGCACCCAAATCGCTACCTAATTCTACCATTCCAGTTTTCACCGTTCCACCAGCATAATAATCTGTTGCTTTTTTTATCACTTCTATTTTCTCAATAAAATCTTCACCAGTATTATCCGCTTTTGCCAAAATAATAGAACCTCTTTCATAAAATTTACCTTCGATAGTTGTCGGCTTATTAAGGAAACGAGTTTTTAAACCAGCATTTATTGCAGCACTCAAAAACTGAATATCTTTCAAACTTTTCCAAGGTGCGATGTAAGCAAACATATTCTTATTCACCGAATAATCCACTTCTTCCACAAAAGCAGTCAAACTAATCTCCAACTCTTCCGTCATTCCAAAAGTCTGTAAGCCATAAACATAAGGTAAAGCCCAAGCTGTCAAGTCATAAGTTAGCGAATCTTGCAGTTTCGTTTCAGGCTCAAATAAGACCGTTAAGATATTTGATTGTGTTTGTTTGGCAGGAATCACTAAGTCATACTGCGACAATTCAAAAGTTGAATTTTCTTTCAAAAGATAATTGTAACCACTATGTGTTGTTCCACTTTTGAGAGGATAAGTATAGTGTATTTTTTGATTATCTAATAACCGACACAATGCAAAAATCTTCTCTTCATCATCTGATTTGACAACATATGTTTTGAATCTTCCTTTCGGATTTTCTCTTGCTTCCGCAAAATAATTGTTGAACTCATCTAACAGTTTTTTTCTAAAATTATAAGCCGTTTCTATCGTCGAAAGTCCAGTAGTTTTGTGATGTTCTAAGCGTTGTGCCAATGTTAGAATCTGACCGGTTTCTTGTTCCACCGCAATTCCTGCACGCCCCGAACCACCTTGCTCATACGTAAAACCAATTGCACCATTAAAAATTGGCCAAGTATCACCATAACTCGGATACAATAAGTCATAAGTTTCCTTCGTGTAATAAAACCAACCTTTTTCATCAAAATAATTCGCATTTCCTCGACCAACATGTACTTGAAACTCTCGCTGCCAATCGGTAAGCATTTCATGCATAGGTTCAGCCGCTGGAGCAAAAAAGTAAGAAGATTGATGTCCCATTTCATGAAAATCTACATGAACGTGTGGCATCCATTGTTGATATAAATTAACACGTACTTGACTTTCGTGTTGTACTTGCCAAGCCCAATCACGATTCAAATCAAATAAGTAATGATTAAACCTTCCACCTGGCCAAGGCTGATGATGTTCTAACGCAGAAATATCTGGATTTGATGGAAAATTAGCCACTTGATTTATCCACATTGCGTATCTATCACGACCATCAGGATTAATACAAGGATCCATAATTATAATAACATCTTCCAGCCATTTTTCAATTTTTTTGTCATCACTCACCAACGTTTCTAAAGTCGCCAAAGCGGCTTCGGTTGCAGCGGCTTCATCGCCATGTACATTGTAACTCAACCAAACTATTGGCAACTGTTCTGCTGACTTTTCTTTACCATTAAGTCCTTCCAAATTTGCTTTTTGATGAGCTTCGATTTGTTCCATATTTTTCTCCGCAGATACAATCGCAATCATCAACGGACGACCTTCAGAACTCTTCCCATATTTGTGAAGTTGTACTTTGTTTGAGTTAGTTGCAACATGCTCGAAGTAATCTATCACTCGATGATGAAAAGTAAATTTATCACCTAATGTATAACCTAAAAATTCTTTGGTATTTTGTAGCTTTTGAGCATTCAAATAGCCCAAATTAATACTAAAAAATAATATTGTTATAAAAATCTGTTTTACTAATTGTTGTATCATGATTTTATTTTTCCGAAAGGATTATTTTAATAACTGGTTTAGAATTAATAAGTAACTAATTTAGTTCAAAAGCTTGTTTAACAATTACATCCGCTAAAGTAGATATAATGTTTTTACTATAAAATTAGGTATATATTTATAATTATAGTTTCTTTCAATTGAAATATCGAAAAAACTTATTATTAATTTTTTAATAAAAATATTGACAATCATTTAATAATCAGAACATTATTTTATGTTTTTCCTATTAGAAAGCAATTTTTTAGGAATATGACAATCTTTGGAACTTGCTTTAAATAAATGTTTAATTTAGGCAAACATTTCTCAATCAAATGTGTTAATTTTGTATTCAATTTTTGCTACTTTAGATTTAGTCTAAACGAAAATAGTCTTTTTTACAATAGAATAGAAATACAACTGAGTCCAAATATGGAAAATACAAGACGAATTTATCTTGATAATAGTGCAACAACACCAACAGATCCTCGTGTTGTTGAAGCGATGTTGCCGTACTTTTTTGAGAAACATGGTAATGCTGCCAGTAGAAATCACCCTTTTGGTTGGGAAGCAGAAGATGGCGTAGATTATGGTCGTGAGCAAGTTGCGAAACTAATCAATGTTGATCCAAAAGAAATTATTTTTACTTCTGGAGCGACAGAATCTGATAACTTAGCTATCAAAGGTATTTTTGAAATGTACGCTCGTAAGGGTAATCATATTATCACTTTAGAAACGGAACACAAAGCTGTTTTGGATGCTTGTAAAAAAGTAGAAAAAATGGGTGGCGAAGTGACTTACTTAAAGGTACAACGCAATGGTTTAGTTGATTTAACAGAGTTAGAAGCGGCTATTAAGCCATCAACGATTTTGATTTCTATCATGTATGCTAACAACGAAATCGGTGTCATTCAACCAATGAAAGAAATTGGGCAAATCTGTGAAAAACATGGTGTTTTGTTTATGAGTGATGCAACTCAAGCCGTTGGAAAAATTCCGATTGACCCGAAAGAATTGGGTATTCATTTGATGGCATTTACGTCTCACAAAATGTATGGGCCAAAAGGTATTGGTGCATTATTCGTGAATCGTAAGAAACCTCGTGTGAAAGTTACTTCTCAAATGGATGGTGGTGGACACGAACGTGGAATGCGTTCGGGAACTTTAAACGTGCCAGGTATCGTTGGATTCGGAAAAGCTGCTGAAATTGCACGTTTGGAAATGGAAGAAGAAGCTAAACATTTGGCTGCACTTCGTGACCGTTTACAAGCAGGTTTGATGGAGTTGGAAGAAACATATATTAATGGTAGCGTAGAACATCGTTTACCACATATTACAAATATTTCATTCAAGCACGTTGAAGGCGAAGGTCTGATGATGACATTCAATCAAGAAATTGCAGTTTCATCTGGTTCGGCTTGTACGTCGGCTTCTCTTGAACCTTCTTATGTATTGAAAGCATTAGGTTTGGGTGATGATTTAGCACATTCTTCATTACGTTTGAGTTTAGGACGTTTTACAACGGAAGAAGATGTTGATTATGCAATTCAAGAGATTTCTAAAGGTGTAAATCATATGCGTGATTTGAGTCCGATTTGGGAAATGTACAAAGAGGGAATCGACTTAGAAGCGGTTGAATGGGCAGAACACTAATTTTTAATTATGAATTATAAACTATAATTTATTTGACGAATAGTTTATAATCAAAAATCAATAATAAAATTCAGAATTATATATTATCAATGTTCTTATTTTGGAATAATTCATAATTTATAATTCACAATTAATAAAATCATGGCATATTCAGATAAACTTTTAGAGCATTTTAAAAATCCTCGCAACGTTGGTACATTAAATAAAAGTGAAAAAAACGTAGGAACAGGTTTAGTTGGTGCACCAGAATGTGGTGATGTAATGCGTTTACAAATTCAAGTAGATGACGAAACACAAGTTATCAAAGATGCGAAGTTCAAAACTTTTGGTTGTGGTTCTGCCATCGCATCTTCATCTTTAGCAACTGAATGGCTAAAAGGAAAAACACTTGATGAAGCATTGAGTATTGATAATATGGACATTGTGGAAGAGTTGGCTTTGCCACCAGTAAAAATTCACTGTTCTGTGTTAGCAGAAGATGCTATCAAATCAGCTATCAAAGATTATCAAGTTAAAAATAACTTGGAAGTAACTGTAGTTGAAGGAAGTCACCATTAATTTTTTTAAGTAATAAGTAGTAAGTAATAGGTAATAAATTATACCTATTACTTACTACCTACTACTTACTACCTATAAAGAAGATGTTATTTGTAGCAGATTCAGCAAAAGAAAAAATTACAGAAATCATGACTTCTCAGAAATTAGATGAAAATTATTTCATCAGGGTTTCTGTTGTAAGTGGCGGTTGTTCGGGTTTGTCTTACAAGATGGATTTTGATAATGAGATTCAAGAAAAAGATCAAATCTTTGAGGATAATGATACAAAGGTTGTTACAGATTTACGTAGTTTTTTGTATTTATGTAATACTACTTTAGAGTTTTCGGGTGGATTGAATGGAAAAGGATTCGAATTTGTAAATCCGAATGCAGCACGTACTTGTGGCTGTGGTGAGAGTTTTGCACTGTAGAGATTTTTCTTGAAAAAATCCTGAAATAAAGACAATATATAAAAGAAGTATCAATTTTTGATTGATACTTCTTTTTTCGTTTTAGAATATCTTCGACAGAATTAACAGGATTTTACAGGATTTATAAATAACTGTAAATCAATTTTTTATAATGAAAATATCACAATATTTAAGTAATATCGTCAAAATTTCATAGCCGAAAATATTGGAAATCAATTATTCGCTTATTTAGGTCAAGCGTGTAAAAATCTAAAATGCAATCCAATACAAATTGGTGGTTATCGTAATCATGTTCATATTTTATGTACCTTATCTCGGACAATTTCACAAGCTCAATTGTTAGAAGCAATCAAAAAACAATCGTCGAAATGGATGAACCGTAGGGCAAGGGCATGCCCTTGCCTTACATGACAAGATGGTTATGGAATTTTTTCTGTAAATCATCGAAAAATTGATACGGTCAAAAACTATATCATCAACCAAAAAGCACATCATGAACAACGAGATTTTAAAACGGAATTTCGGTCGTTTTTGGAACATTATGAAATTAAATATGATGAACGGTATGTTTGGGATTAACCGCCAAAAACTCCAACGGAGTTCAACCAATAGCATTGGGCAACGTCCGATGTTTTAAATAATTGAGTATCAAATATCCAACCTATTCATTAAATTTACACATTCATATTTTAATAACAAAACAATCCAACTATGCCACAATCCTTATCCAAAGTCTATGTCCACATCATATTCAGCACCAAACATCGTCAAAATTTCATAGATGAAGCCATTGAAGAGCGATTATTTTCGTATTTAGGTCAAGCTTGTAAAAATCTAAAATGTAATCCAATACAAGTTGGTGGTTATCGTAATCATGTTCATATTTTATGTACCTTATCTCGGACGATTTCACAAGCTCAATTGTTAGAAGCAATCAAAAAAACGTCTTCTAAATGGATGAAATTACAAGGTGATGCGTATCGAAATTTCTATTGGCAAGATGGTTACGGGATTTTTTCGATTAATCACCGAAAGGTTGATACGGTCAAAAATTACATTATCAACCAAAAACAACATCACGAGCAACGAGATTTTAAATCTGAATTTCGGTCGTTTTTGGAACATCATGAAATGGAATATGATGAACGGTATGTTTGGGATTAAAACCTAAAAACCCCAACGGGGTTAAAACAATAGCATCGGGTAAAACCCGATGTATTCGTATGATGTATTATTATGTTTTGTATCACGAAAACATTGGGCGTTGCCCAATACTAATGATAAAACCCCGTTGGGGTTTGAAGCCAAACGGAGTTTCCAATCAAAACCCCAAAGGGGTTATTTCATTAACATCGGATATTACCTACTCACCAGCCAAATTTCTAAAGAACCCAACAAACTCCTCAATCGTCATACTTCCCTTATCTCCATCACCTTGCACACGAACAGAAACCTTACCATCAGCCGCTTCCTGCTCACCAACGATAAGCATCAAAGGAATTTTCTTAACTTCCGCATCACGGATTTTACGACCGATTTTTTCACTTCTGCCGTCGATAAAACCACGAATATCATGAGCAGCCAAAGTCGCTTCCACTTCCTTCGCATAATCCGCAAAGCGGTCAGAGATTGGCAAAATTGCATATTGTTCAGGTGTCAACCAAAGCGGGAATTTACCATTACAATGCTCAATCAAAACACCGATAAAACGTTCCATCGAACCAAAAGGAGCTCGGTGAATCATCACAGGTCGATGCGTTTGATTATCCGAACCGATGTATTCCAACTCAAAACGCTCAGGCAAGTTATAATCTACCTGAATCGTTCCCAACTGCCAAGAACGTCCCAAAGCATCCTTAATCATAAAGTCTAACTTTGGACCATAAAATGCTGCTTCGCCGTATTCTGTAACGGTTTTCATACCAACTTCTTTCGTCGCTTCGATGATAGCAGATTCTGCTTTTTCCCAGTTTTCGTCAGAGCCGATATACTTCTCTTTGTTGTTTGGATCACGTAAAGAAATCTGAGCTGTATAATTATCGTAACCCATTTTTTCCAAAATGAAAGTCGTCAAATCCAATACTTGCAAAAACTCATCTTTCAATTGGTCAGGCGTACAGAAAATGTGTGCATCATCCTGCGTAAAACCACGAACACGAGTCAAACCGGGCAGCTCACCACTTTCCTCATAACGGTAAACCGTTCCAAACTCCGCAAAACGAACAGGCAATTCTTTATAAGAACGAGGACGATGACCGTAAATCTCACAGTGATGCGGGCAGTTCATCGGCTTCAATAAAAACTCTTCGCCTTCCTTCGGTGTGTGAATCGGTTGGAAACTATCTTCGCCATATTTCTCATAATGACCAGATGTTACATACAATTCTTTCTTTCCAATATGTGGCGTCATCACAGGTTGATAACCTCTTTTGACTTGTTCCGCTTTCAAAAAGTTCTCCAAACGAGAACGCAAAGCCGTTCCTTTTGGCAACCAAATCGGTAAACCTGCACCAACTTTTTCAGAAAACATAAACAGTTCTAATTCCTTTCCTAACTTTCTGTGATCCCGTTTTTTCGCTTCTTCCAACATGAACAAATATTGCTTCAATTCTTTCGCTTTCGGGAAAGAAACTGCGGTAATACGAGTCAATTGTTGGTTATTTTCGTCACCTCGCCAATATACACCACCGACTTTCATCAACTTCACGGCTTTGATGACTTTCGTGTTTGGAATATGTGGACCTTTACACAAGTCGGTAAAGTTTCCTTGTGTATAAAACGTGATGTCACCATCATTTAAACCTTCTAATAATTCTAATTTGAACTCATCATTTTTCTCGGTGAAGTAAGCAATTGCATCTGCTTTTGATACTTCTTTACGAACATACTCGTTTTTCTGACGAGCCAATTCCAAGAATTTCTTTTCGATTTTAGGAAAGTCTGTATCGCTCACAGGCTTGTCACCAGTATCAATGTCATAGTAAAAACCAGTTTCAATCGCAGGACCAATTCCGAATTTTACGTTACCAACACCATAAACAGCTTCTAAGGCTTCCGCCAATAAGTGAGCCGAAGAGTGCCAAAAGGTTTTCTTACCATCAGCATCATTCCAGGTTAATAAGGCAACATTTGAATCTTCCGTAATTGCTCGGTTTGCATCCCAAGTTTCCCCATTGACTTTTCCAGCCAAAACATTCCTTGCAAGTCCGCTACTAATAGACATTGCAATATCCATCGAAGTTACTCCACTTTCATACTGACGAACGCTGCCGTCAGGTAATGTAATGTTAATCATGTTTTACGAGTTTCGAGTTTCGGGTTTCGAGTTTCGGGTTTCACCTTCTTACGTGTTATTCCCTTTTATAACTCTTCCGTTCCTCTTTATTAAAAATATCCCAACAGTACGAGAGTTGAGATTTTGTTTTTACAAATTTATATTATTAATTCACAAGCCAGAAATCCAAAAATAATCCGTCATTCCGACGAAGGTCGGAATCTCCTAAGCTGTTATCTTACCATTCTGTAACTTCCAAAAAGTAGAACTTTTCTTTCTCAAAAGATTGATTTTCTATTTCACAATCCTTGTCCCGAAATCTCGGGGAAACCAACATTTGGATAATTCAAAGGTGGCAAAGGCAGTGCCGTTTGCCCTACGAGATGGTAAAATATCGGTTTGATTTCAACACAAAATTAAACATTTATTGATTATTTGATTTTTGATTTGTTCTTTTTCAAAATTGCAAGTTAAACGCTTAGGAGATTCTGACCTTCGTCAGAATGACGGAAATAGTTTGATGTTTTTGGTTTGGTTCTTTATAATTGATGATTAATCAATTATTCCATTATCGGCGAAAATACGATAAGTTAGTTTTTAGGACAAATATTTTTGGAAATGAGTTCCGAATTAAAGTGTAGAATTAATTATTTCTTTTTCAAGGTGAAATGGATTTCATCAAAATCATCATTTTCATATCTACGTGCATCAATGTAATTAATAATGCAACCTTCATCAACAGGAAAATAGAAAAATCTGAATTGTTGGACTACGAACTATTTTCTTAAAGTTATTTTATAAAAATCAAAACCTTTTGTTAATGATTGCGTTACATACATAAAAAATAGCTTTACTATTATTTAATTAAATCATTATATTATGAAAAAGATAATCGGTGTTATTTTAATAGTTGCTTATTTTGGAATTAGTGTTTTTGCACAAGAAAATCAGACGCTTTTAAATACAATCAAGACGGAAAAATCTAATAAAATTGGAAGTTTTGGCAGTTCTATATTTCTTGGTTCTTCGATAAATAATAATTTTGATTTAGGAGTTGGCGGCGGCGGCGGAATTGTCATTAATGATTTTTATATTGGTGTATTTGGAATTGGTCAAACTCTTCAGAATTCTTTGGTAGAAGTCACAACAGAAAGACAGCAAGTTGATTTAGGTTATGGTGGTTTGTGGCTGGGATATAGTTTTTATAACGACTATAAATTACATCCTTTTGTAAGTTTGAGAAGCGGTTTGGGGGCATTCGAAATACAGGACAACAAAAACATGACTTTAATGCGTGAAAGCATGGTTGCTTTAACACCAGAAGCGGGTTTGGAATTTAACGTAACCAATAATTTTAGAATAGCGAGTACTGTTGGTTATCGTTGGTTGAGTAGTTTCGATGAGCGAAAATTACCAAGAGAAAATTATTCAGGAATGATATTAAATTTAGCTTTGCGTGTTGTAATTGACTAAAAATATAAAATAGACAAACCTCAAATATCACGATTAAGAAAATCATAGAAAAGACCAAATAGATTTCAAAATCTGTTTGGTCTTCTTATTATTTTTTAAGGATTTATCATCCCAAACCGTTCCTTTAATCGTAGATGTCGAATCATTTTGACTAAAGTCAATAACCGAATAACCAATTAAAATAAGTAAAATCAATCGTTTTTTCATAAAATAGGATTTTGGAGTTCTAATAATGAAAATATCATAAGTTAGTTTTTAGGATAAATATTTTTGGAAATGAGTTCCGAATTAGTTTTCTTTTTTGAGTGTAATAATCATTCTTTCAAATAGTTGCTGAACTTCTACTGTTTCATCAACCATTTTATAACCTTTTTTCAAGATAACTACCTCATATTCAATACCTTGAAAAAGAACAATATTCTGAATTCCAGCACAATCGTCTTTACAATAGAATGTTTCTAAATTATCCTCTGTTGAATTAGGTGTAATATAAATTAACAAAATTTCGTCAAGTAATTGTTCTTGTTCATTTTGAATAATAAGTTTAGTTTCAAACAGTAGACTATCAGGATAAGATTGAAAAATTTCACCTGTTGAACCACAACCCATAAATGTGAATTCTTCAAATAAATACGTTCGGAATTCGTGAGAAATTGTATCATTTTTTTGGAACTTATAACAATTATCTGTCGATTTAGACTCGTAACCATTTAATTGGCAGTTTAAATGATAGCAACCGTTTTCAATAATATCAAAACTAAATTGTCCATTTTTATCAGATAACATTGAATCTACTCTGACTTCATCTTTTATCAAAAATATAGTCGCATTTTCTAAAAAATCATCAGTTTCTAAATTCCAAACCGTTCCTTCAATCGTAAACATAGCATCATTTTGGCTAAAGCCAATAGTAGAATAACTAATAAAAATGAGTAAATAGAATAGCTTTTTCATAAAATGGATCTTTAATAATTGAATATCAACAACGATAAAATATTAAAACGAAAATACAAAAAATAGTGTTGTTTACTTATTGAAAAATGAGTAAATTTGTTGATAATCAAATATTATGGCAAAAGACTTGTATCACGACCTTGTAAAGGAAATATTAGTGAAAGATGGTTGGACGATTACAGATGATCCTTATTATGTAAAATGGAATCCTGAATGGCAGATAGATTTAGGTGCAGAAAAGATTATTGGTGCAACTAAAGAAAATGAACAGATTGCTGTTGAAATAAAAAGTTTTTTGAAAGCTTCATTTTCTAATGAATTTCATTCTATTTTAGGTCAATATTTGAATTACCTTTCAGCATTGAAACGGACTGATCCAAGTCGAAAATTATACCTTGCTGTACCAGAATTTGTTTGGAATACAAAATTTCAAATAGAAGGAATAAAAGTATCAATTGAAGATTATGATGTAAAAATTTTCGTTTATAATATTCAAACTAAAAAAATTAAACGATGGATAATTTAAAATTAAAAATCGAAAATCATCAAATTGTTTTAGAAAAATATATACGTGATTTAGCGTATCAATATAATACTTCGTTAGGAAGCACTAAAAATTATCACGCCATTATTGATTTAAAATCTAATCATTTTCAGTTTGTTAGAATCGGTTGGCAAAACGATGAATTTGTTTACAGTGTATTATTACATCTTTCGATTAATGCAGAAACAGGCAACATTTGGATATTACAAAACAATACAGAAATTGAAATTGATGAAGAATTAAAAGCAATTGCCAATATTCCAAAAACACATTTTGTACTTGGATTTTATCCTGCTTATGTTCGAGAATATTCAGAATACGCAGTTGCATAAAGCAAAAATCTCAACACCATTTCGTGTTGAGATTTTTTTATAATTCACCACTTCTTAAAACCCGAAAAAATAGATTTCAAACTAAATTTTTGTCTAACTCGGTTCGCTCAGTCATAAATCATTCCGTCCGTATTGATGTTATAATGATACTTTTGAGCTTGACCGAATGTTTCAAACTTCATTTTTTCGCCTTTTTCGATTTCTTTGAATGCTTGATACATTTGTTTTGCAGCGGTTTCAGGTTTCATTTGACCAACACCTGTACAAAAGCTCGTCATCGCAACGGTTTCAATCTTCGGATGTTTTCTCGCTTCAATCAATGTTGCTTTCATCGCCAAATACGCATTGACGGAAGTCGCAATATTAAAACGCATCGGAACACGCATTGTCGGTGCAGCAATCAAGTAAGGAACATTGCCATTCATGATATCAATCACCAATGCTTTACCAATCAACAACTCACCTTCGGGCAAGGCTTGAATTTGTTGTTGTAACCTTACCTCCAAATCCCAACCAAATCTATCAGAAATTGCATAGTCAACGCCACCATCCATAAAGCCAAAACTGTTCGCAGGACTTACGATAGGATCACATTCAACTTTCGTCAAATCGCCTTGTCGAATTTCTACGGTTGGTTCATTGTTGAAGTGTAGTTTCCAAGCGTTTACTATTTCTTCGCTTGGATTGATTAGTATGTATTTCATTTTTTTTGTTTAAAATTTCAGTAGAAGAAAATATGATAGGTTTGTTTTTAGTATATTTTGCTGAATATATTTACATTGAGCATTCTCCATTTTAATATAATGTTTGTTGTAACCTTATTTTAGGATAGTAGATATGAAGGGAATCTGATGCAGTATTCAATATAGTTTGGGCGAGTTGATATTCTCTTCTCTTTGACAGGATGAAACTTGACTTGCGAAGTTTTCAAACTTTGTAAGTTTTAATTATCAACTGATTAAACCTACAAAGTCTTATAGACTTCGTAGGTTTTACCTATTTTTAATCTGTTGAGGAAAAAGGTTAGGGATGAGGCGAAATCAATCAATTTAAATCTTCAAAAAGGCAATTTTTACAAAATACATTTCGACCTGAATCCTTGTATTTTTTTTGTAAATGACAATATTCTTCAAATTTTGTATTGTGTTGATTAACCAAAGAAGCACTTGTCCAGCTTGTCGTCACCATAAATACTCCAATTACAAATAACCAAACTGGTAAAAACGATGATTTTTGTTTTGGTTCAAAGAGTTGAATAATACGTTCTTGAATCGGATGTTGAGCCAATTGATGAACTAAACCGTGTTGTTGACTGCTTTTTAGTTTCAGAATAAGATTTGCATATATTTTTACATCATTAATTTTTTCGACAGCAAATGCATCTGCCAAAAATTCATTAATTAGATTCAATTCTTTTTTAATGACGTAGAAAATCGGATTAAATAACCAAGCCATCTGAATCAAACTCAACGCAATTTGTTCCCAAGTATCTTTATTATTAATATGAGCAATTTCATGTTGTAAAACGGCTTCTTGTTCATTTTTGGTCAAATTATTTAAACTCGGATTCCAAATAATATATCGTTTCCGCAATCTAAAAGAAGCTGCTAAGATAGATTGATTCGTATGTAAAATGGTATATGTTTGTCCATCAATAATTCGTTTTTCCTTCCTCGCATTCGCTACCAAACGATATAGTTGAAATAACTTAAATAACAGAACCATCAAAACACTGATTGCAATAACTCCTGTAATAATATAAACTGTTGATTGATAAGTTAAGAAAGTATCATAAAACGTATTTTTTTCGTACTGAATCAAATTTAGCTGTTGTACTTCCTCACAATGACAAAAACCTTCTTGATTACTTGTTCGAGTATAACAAGCCAATAATTCTTTTGTTAATACAGGTTCGTCATGAAATTCGACTTCAGCATGTGGTTTTTCAGTAAAAAACAACGGATTCGATTGAATCAAGCCAAAAGGTAACAACAAACTTAATAATAGAACGGTGTAAACTGCCCATTTTTTGTGCTTAACAGCTACTCGACGACGTACCCAAAATTGATAAATACCATAGCCGACAGCAGACAAAATGTAACTAAATATGATATAAGTTATGATTGTCATACAATAATAATTTAATCACTTACTAAATCAAGTGAGTTCACAATCGAAAATTTATTTCGTTTTTTCTTCAATAAGCTTTTTTAATGCTTCTAATTCACTGGTCGAAATATCATCTTTATCCACAAAAGTAGATACTAAAGTAGAAAACGACCCAGCAAATAAACTATCTACTGCATTATCCAAAAAATCTGTTTGATATTCTTTTTTAGAAATCAAGGGAAAATATTGATGTGAACGCCCAAATGCTTTATGTCCAACATAGTTTTTTTTGTCTTTCAATATTCTAACAATTGTTGAAACAGTATTATAAGCTGGTTTTTTGTCCTCATCATCTATCGCCCAATTATCCAAAATATCATTAACAAATCCCTTTTTGATTCGCCATAAAACATTCATTACTTTGAGTTCCAACGGTGTTAACAAATTATTATTTGATTTCATAGTTTAATTAATTATTGTAGAATGCGTTATTCAAAGATATAACTAATTGCTTAGTTTCACAACGATAGCTTTAGTTTAATTTTTTAATATAAAAAAGTTATTGTTACTTTCAGTATTTACCACGTCACATATCACAAAAAAAATGGTACAAAATACATGGGTTATAATTATTTATAAAAAATAAATTTATAAAATATCATGAATCAAAATTTGTAGACTAAACTTTTTCACTAAATTTGTTTAGAATTATTTAACAAATCAAGAATATACATTATTATTGTTACAATAATTCCTACCCTACAAATTGAACCTACCATAATAAGAATTTACTATATTATTTTTTATAACTTAAAAACCAAACAATATGAGGTTATTTTCACTAATTGTCTGTTTATTAACTTGTAGCATGTTCGCACAAGCACAAGATGGAAAAACTGTACGTCAAGGTTTCACGTACAAATTATTAGGTGTAGATTACACTTCACCACTTACACAAGATTATACGATAGATCCTGATAAGGTTGTCAGAGGTGCAGAATTAGGATATAATCGTTACTTATCACCTTCTTTTGATTTATCTGTTCCTTTTAGATTTGCTGCTAATGCACCTTTAGGTAGAAAAAGTGTTTATAGTCTTGATGCAACGGCTAAATACAAATTGGCAAACGGATATATTTTTAAAGAAACTGCAATCTTCCAACCTTTTCTTGTTGGTGGTTTAGGTGTCAACTATATTCCGGAATTAGAAACAACAACAAGTTTACACCTTCCTTTAGGTGCTGGTTTGAATATTCGTTTAACAGAAAATTTCTTTGTACAAGGTCAGGCAGAATATAGACTTTTAGGCGATGAACATATTGCTTATACAGGTGGCGTTTCTGTAATGCTCGGTGAGATGATGAAAAAAGAAGAAGTCATCGAAGAAATTATAGAAGTAGCACCAGTTGATACAGATGGTGATGGTATCAATGACGAAAATGATTCTTGTCCAAAAGTAGCAGGTTTAGCAAAATTTGCAGGTTGTCCTGATACGGATAAAGATGGTGTTCAGGATTCTAAAGATGAATGTCCAGAAGTAGCAGGAACAATAGCATTTAAAGGTTGTCCTGATACAGATGGTGACGGCGTTCAAGATTCTAAAGATAAATGTCCAAAAGTTGTTGGACTTGTAGAATTAGACGGTTGTCCAGATAGTGATGATGACAAAGATGGTGTTCCTAACAGAACAGATAAATGTCCAACAGTAGCAGGTTCTGCGACAACAAGCGGTTGTCCTGATACGGATAATGATGGCGTTATTGATTCTAAAGACAAGTGTCCGAAAGTAGCTGGAACAGCAGCATTTAATGGTTGTCCAGATACGGATAAAGATGGTGTTGCAGATAACTTAGACAAGTGTCCAACTCAAGCAGGAACAAAAGCAAATGGCGGTTGTCCTGAAATCAAAAAAGAAGAAAAAGAACGTTTAAATATGCTTGTAAAAGGTATTCAGTTTGAAACTGGAAAAAGCATTATCAAAACATCTTCTTATAATACTTTAGACGAAGCCGTTTCTATTTTGAATAAATATTCTGGTTATTTTGTAAGCATCGAAGGACATACTGATAATGTTGGTAATGATGCTAATAACATGAGATTATCAGAAAGTCGTGCCAAAGCTTGTTATGACTACTTAATCAAAAAAGGTGTTTCTTCTTCTCGTATGAGTTATAAAGGTTATGGTGAAACTCAACCAAAAACACCTAACAATACACCTGCAGGACGTGCAGAAAATCGTCGTGTAGAGTTAAAATTAATACCAATCAAATAGGTTTTAGATTGTGACTGATTGTGTCGCTTTACTAATTGTGCCGATTACTCGGCACAATTAGCGAAGCGACACAACCTCACAATTATACAAATTATTCTCTTGCCCGAATCACCATCACTTCTATTTCTTCTGTGACTTCTGTTAGTTCCAATCCATGCTCAATCATTGCATATTTCAAATCAAAGACATCATCGGAATAAGGCATTCTAATATCAAATTTTCGAGCATGATATGGAATCGGTTTAACAAAAGCATCTACTTTTCTGCCAAGCAAATCTGCAATTCGTCTGTACTTAATACGTTCGTAATAAATATATTCTTCTAAATCAGTCCGTTTCCAGTGCGTTGTTTGGTCATACGAAAAAGAAGCATTTACAGTATCAATAATCTCTAATTTCCAATAAGTCATCGGTTCTTTGATGATTTCTATTTCAAGGTTTAACACATTACAAAATACCTCAAAAGCAGTTTTTGTGATTGCTTTAGTTTGTACTTGATAAGGTTCATTTTGTTGATAAATCACATTATATCCCATAAAAACTTCTTGAATATCACTTGTTGTATTTTTAATATCTATAGATTTACCTTTATCTTCATCATCAACGATTTGCATTAAACTTCGAAAATTTGATACATTTTCATGGATACGATATTCTACTTCTTCTAACTCCAAAAAAGTCATCCAATCTTTTAAAATATCTCTAATACTGCCATTTGTCCATTGATGTTCTAAAACTTCAAAGTTTTCACCTATTTTAATATATTCATAATGAGGGATTTTTTCCGTTACGCTACTGATTCGTAAATAATAATCCTTGTTTTCAATAATTGTATCTTGAGCATTGACGAAAGTCATTATTCCCAAAAAAAGGAAGCAGATAACGAGTAATTTTTTCATAAAATTTATATTTAATAATTTTTTCAAACAATCAAACAATCAAACAATCAAACAATCAAACAATCAACACATCAACCGCCGAGGTTTCGGGGCAGGCAACATCAACACAATCAATTCACCTCTGAAATTACAATCACATCAATTTCCTCAATCACTTCTGTCAATTCGAATCCATGATCAATCATCGCATATTTCAAATCAAAAACATCGTCAGAATAAGGCATTCTAATATCAAATTTTTTAGTAGTTTCTGAAATCGGCTTGACAAAAGCATCTACTTTTCTACTCAACAAATCCACAACTCGCTCATAAGGAATTCGCTCGTAATAAATATATTCTTCCAAATCATTACGTTTCCAATGCTTATTTTGGTCATAAGAAAAAGAAGCATTTACGGTATCAACAAGCTCTAATTTCCAATAATTAACTTCTTTTTTTACGATTTTAATTTCTAAGTCAGCAAACTCACAAAAGGCTTTTAAAGCCTCTTGTGCAATCTTTTTATGTTGCTCTTTTTCATTAAATCGTTTTTCTCGATAAATCATAGCATAACCGACATAATAAGTTATCTGTCTATCTTCTTTATCCAAATGGTACTCGATTTTACTGGAATCATTCGGTTGTATCGGTTCACTATATTCACGATCTTTATTTACAAACTTGAAGTAATCAATTTGATTCGATATACTTTCATCTATATGATATTCAATCGTATCTACTTCTAAAATACTCATCCAAGTTTTTAAAGCATAAGTCAACGGATGTCCGTTCCATTGATATTCAAAAATAGCCATATTTCGATTTGAGTCCAAAGATTCAAAAGGATCCTCTCCATTGATGTATTTATTGATTTGTAAGTAATAATCCTTCGTATCAATAATCGTATCTTGAGCATTGACGATAGTCAGTATTCCAAAAAAAAGGAAATAAAAAATGAATAGGTTTTTCATAAAATGTTGAATTAAAATTGAAACAATAATATTAACAATTACAAATATGTAAAAACTTTTTCGGTTTTCAACTAAAGATTTAGTTAAAAATAATTAAGCATCAAAAAAGCCAAGCTGAAATTTCAGTTTGGCTTTTTACGTTTAATCAATAATAATATTCAATACTCACTTATTTTGCTTCAATTAAATCTGCATTTGAAACCTTGATATATTTTTCTAATGCCATTGACATTGAAGGATTTTGTCGATCTACTAAGATATTGATTTTCAATCCTCTATCTTCTACAGCTTTTTTAGTTCTTGGACCAAATACAGCAATTCGAGTTTCATTTTGTTTAAAGTCTGGAAAATTTTCGTATAACGAATCAATTCCTTGTGGACTAAAAAACACTAAAACATCATAGAAAACATTTTCTAAATCAGATAAATCACTACTTACCGTTTTATAAAAAACACAGTCTTTATAATCAATTTCATTATCCGTAAGAAACTTTTGAACACTTGCTTTACCTAAGTTAGAGCAAGGCAACAAGAATTTTTCTTTCTTCTTGTGTTTCATGAAAGTAGTCTTCAAATCATGAATTGTTCGATTACCAAAGAAAACTTTTCGTTTACGATAAACGATAAATTTTTGAAGATATAAAGCAATCGCTTCAGTCATACAAAAGTATTTAATACTTTGTGACATCTTTATCCTTAACTCTTCGCAAATATCAAAAAAGTGATCAATTGCTGTCTTACTTGTAAAAATGATTGCTGTGTAATCCTGAATGTTTACACGCTGTTTGCGAAACTCTCTGAGAGTAGCTCTTTCAACATGAATAAAAGAACGGAAATCAACCTGAATGTCATATTTTTTCTCCAAATCATAATAAGGAGAACGAGTAGGTTTCGGTTGAGATACTAAGATAGTTTTAACTGGTTTGTAAGTCTCTCCTGTATTCTCTGCCATTTATTTACTTATTTATGCCCTTAATACCCAAATAATTTTATCAAAATCAATATAGGCGCTAATTCAACGGTGCAAAAAAAAAAAAAAAAATGAAACTTATTATTAATCAGGTACTTATTACCAATTATTATTGAACGAACAGTCCGAAAAGCATACACAAATCCAACTAAAAAAAGTGCTCCATAAAGAATAATTTCATGAGAAGAAGCGGGAGCAAAAGCGATTAATGTAATTATAGGTAAAAGCCCAATTCCTAAAACGAAGTTAAAAATTGCGATTGTAAAACCATATAATTTTATCTCTTTCTCAAAAGGGAATACAGACGCTAATACTAAAATACTAATATGCCTTAACAAAAATATCAATCCAACACCAAATATACAAACGACTATTGAGCCAAAATTGCTTTCAAAGATTTTACCACCTAAAAGATTAACTGCTAAAAAAGCCATTGTTCCGAATGAACAAGCAGCCAAAATATAGAGTGCCAAGTAAGATTGACTCAAAATTGTAACTTTATCTCTATACAATAAAGACAATAAATTAGCATTTAAAAAACCACGGTAAACATCCATGACTTCATCTCGAAAACTGGAAAAAATAAATGTCACTAAACCTAATAGCAATAAAATAACGATAAACTTTAGTGTTCCTAAAGGATTGACATTAACTTTTGAGGTATCAAATATTGGATTGAATCCCGTATCATCTGTCGATTTTGCTCCAGTTCCTGCTTGTGGATTAAATTTTATTTTCTTTGTTAATGCGACCTGTCTATCTTCCGGTGTTCCTTCTAATCGAAAAGGATTTAACGCATCTAAAGCGGCATCAGAAGTATCTACTGGTACAAATACCTCTTCTTCAACCTTTTCCTCTTCAACTTTTTCTTCTTTAGGTTTTTCAACTCTATCAACTGCAGCAATCGGAGCATGTCCAGGTAGACCTTGCATACTGACTCGACCTCTTTTAGGTTTTCCATCTCTTATCAATCCAAAAGGATTATCCTGTAATGCTGCCAATAATTCCGGATCTTCTTTTGGTTTTCTTATCGGTGCTGGTGTAGGTAAGTCTTCTTCAAATATATATTCACCTGCATCAATATAATTTTCAGGCATTGTTTCCTGACTGTTTTCGGGAGATGTTTCCGTAGGTTGCGTTGTTTCTGTTGGCGTTTCAGGCGTAATATCTGTCGGAGATGTAGGTAACTCTACTGGCGGTTGAGGTTGAGGTTCAGGTATAGAATCTTGTCCTTGAACAATTCCAACAAAGCTCAAACAAAACAACAAGACAACAACCCTTAACCTTAATATACCTTTTCCTAACATTATTAACTATAAATCAATTACTTACTTATTAATATTTTTCACACCTATAAAAAACTCTATAAATATATCCTTATGAAGTTTAATATTTTGACTGTTGACAAAAATAATAGTAATTGGTTAGATAATTTAGTTTTTTGTAATAAAAAACCTTATAGGTTTTGAAAACCTATGAGGTTTGAGTAAAAAATCCTCTTTTCTTTCAATTATTCTTAATAATTTCTTTCGGAAAGGTAAATATGAACGTTGTTCCTTCATCTTTTTCTGATTCAATTCTGATATTGCCGTTGTGCTGTTCTATGATTTGTTTACAAATTGCTAAACCCATTCCAGTACCTTGATAATCTTGTTTTTTGTGCAAACGTTTAAACATTTCAAAAACTTTATCATGATAATTTTTGTCTATTCCTATTCCATTGTCTGCTATTCGAAACTCCCAACTATCCGATAATTCTTTACTTTTAATTTCAACTATTGGTATTTGTCCTTGCTTCTGAAATTTCAAACCATTGGTAATAAAATTCTTAAACAATTGAGTCATTTGAAAATTATTAGAATGAATCAATGGTAACGGGTTTATCATTAGTTGACCATTATTTTTACTTAATTGTCCATTTAATCCCGTTTTTATATTAACAAGAATATCATTCAAATTCACCCATTTTAAATCCTCTTTTTTCAAGCGTTTTACCTCAGAATATTTCAACAAATCTTTCAACAAATCCGTCATTTGTTCAACGCCACCCATAATTTGATGTAAAAATTGCTGTCCATTTTTATCCAATGAATCATGATAACGACGTTCTAACAATCGAGCAAAACCACTAATATTCCGTAACGGTTCTTTCAAGTCATGTGAAGCGATATAAGTAAATTGTTCTAACTCTTTGGTATAAGCTGCCAACTGTTTATTTTTTGCTTCAATCTCAGATTTTGTAGTTTTTAAATAATCATTGACCTTAATCTGTCGACGATAACGGAAAAACAATAAGACAATAAGACCTAAAGATAAAAGACCAACTACAATCGCATAGAAACGTTGCAAATTCGCAATTTTATTATTTTGCTCTAAAAGTTCTCGTTCATTTTTTTCAAATTGATATTTGGCTTGTAAGCCCAACATTTCATTAGAAATATTGGTATTCAATAAACTATCTCGAACTTGATTATATTTGATTTGGTAATCATACGCTTGATTGTAATTGCCTTTTTTGGCGTAAGCCTGAGAAAGCGACTCATACACTTGACTCAACAATGGTTTTGCTTCCAGTTTTTGAGTAATCGTTTCTGCTTTTGTTATTAGATTTAATCCTTTATCAATATTATCTTTTCGTAGATATAATTGTCCAAGGTTAATAGTTGTTTTAGCAATATCATACTCGATACCTGTTTCATATCTCAACCGCAAGGCTTCTTCATAATTTGACAAAGCATTTTCAAAATCGTCTTGTGTTTCATACAAATTTGCTAATCGTTCTAATGTAAAAGCTTTCGCTTTTGGTTTATAAAAAGATTCATTCAAACGCAATGCTATATTATAATGTGTAATTGCTTTATCTATCTTTTTTTGTTTAAAATAAACATCACCCAAATTATTGTAAGAATAAGCCATTCCGATAGAATCTTTAGCATTTCTTCTATAGATTAAACCTCTTGTATAATATTTTTTAGCCAGGTTTAACTCGCCCATTTCGATATAAATTACACCAATATTATTATAAGAACGTCCAAGACCAACTTCATCTTTGATTGTTTCTCTGATTGCTAATGCTTCTAAATAGTTCGACAAAGCCACTTCATAATCTCCTAAATGAAATTGAATTAATCCTAAAGTATGTTTTACTTCTGCAATTCCTTTTTGATAACCGACTCTTGTTGCTAACGATAAAGCATCTTGAGCATAGAGTAATGCCTGAGTAGGATTCTTTTTTTTGTTTTTATAAGCCAACTCTTTTAATACCAATACTCTATTTTCATCAGAAATATTTTGTGTTAGTAATATTTCTAATGAATCAATTTTAACATCAAAAAAATTTTGCCCAATAACTAAAGAAGAATAGAATAGTAAAAATATAGTTATGAGAACAGTGACGTATTTCATTAATTGATTGTACAGTGAATAATTTGTTTGATAATTAATCAATCTTGGTAAACTTAAAATATGAATTTACCTTTACAATCCTTTATAACTAAAAAACTAATTATGAAAGGTATAATATTAATGTTTGCAGTGGTTCTTTCTTCTTTGCAAATTTTTAGCCAAACACAACCATCGTTTACGAAAGCGGATGAACGCTTAAAGTCCGAAACACAACGACAAACTTTAAGAGATAACAGCTTAGTTTCCAATATGGAATTTCGTAATGTCGGCCCAACAATCATGAGTGGACGAATTGTCGATGTTGCTGTAAAAGAAAGTGATCCTTCACATTTTTATGCTGCTTATGCTTCTGGCGGATTATGGTTTACTAATAATAATGGAACGAGTTTTACACCAATCTTTGATAATCAAACGGTAATGACGATTGGTGATATTGCCGTTGACTGGCAAAATAATACTATTTGGGTTGGAACTGGTGAGAATAATTCCAGTCGTTCGTCTTATGCAGGAACGGGAATCTATAAATCAACCGACAATGGGAATACTTGGGAATACAAAGGTTTACCCGAATCTCATCACATCGGACGAATCATTTTGCACCCAACAAATCCAGACATTATTTGGGTTGCAGCATTAGGACATTTGTACTCACCGAATGCTGAACGTGGCGTTTACAAAACAACTGATGGCGGGAATACTTGGACAAAAACTTTATTTGTTTATGAAAATGCTGGTGCAGTTGATTTGATGATTAACCCAAAAAATCCAACTGAACTTTACGCAGCAATCTGGGAACGTACTCGTCGTGCTTGGGATTTTACGGAAAGTGGCGAAGGTTCAGGTATTCATAAATCAACTGATGGAGGCGATAATTGGGAATTAATTACAACTAAAAAAAGTGGTTTTCCGATTGGTGAAGGTGTTGGACGTATTGGTTTAGATTTATTCAATGGCGATAATTCTACGGTGCTTTACGCAATATTAGACAATCAATTTAGACGAAAAGATGACAAAGAAGCCGAATCTAAATTGGTATTAACCAAAGAAAAACTTGAAAAAATGTCTAAAGAGGCATTTCTAAAAGTTGATAAAAAAGATATAAAAGCTTATTTAAAAGAAAATGATTTTCCAAAAAAATATTCCACAGAAAAGGTCATTTCAATGGTTAAAAATGACGACATCAAACCTGTCGCTTTAGTCGATTACTTATACGATGCCAACCGAATGTTATTCGATACACCTGTCATCGGAACGGAAGTTTACAAATCAACAGATGGTGGAAAAACATGGACAAAAACGCACGATGATTTTATTGATAATGTCTATTATTCCTACGGATATTATTTTGGACAAATTCGAGTATCGCCGCAAGATGTGAATAAAATCTACATAATGGGCGTTCCGATTTTGCGTTCTGATGATGGCGGACAGTCGTTTGTGTCGATTCAAGGTACAAATGTTCACGCAGATCATCACGCACTTTGGTGCAATCCAAATCGTGCAGGACATATTATTAATGGAAATGATGGCGGCATTAATATTTCTTACGATGATGGCGAAAATTGGATAAAATGTAACTCACCAGCTGTTGGACAATTTTATGCTATCAATGTTGATATGGCAAAACCATACAATATTTATGGAGGATTGCAAGACAATGGTGTTTGGGTCGGTTCGAGTACTTATAAGGCTTCTGACAGTTGGCATCAATACGGAAAATATCCATATAAATCTATTATGGGCGGAGATGGAATGCAAATCGAAATTGATAATCGTGATAATAATACAGTTTATACTGGTTACCAATTTGGTAATTATTTTCGTATCAATAAAGCGACTGGCGACAGAAGTTATATTACTCCAAAACATAAATTAGGCGAAAAGCCTTTACGTTTTAATTGGCAAACACCAATTAAATTATCATCTCACAATCAAGATATTGTGTATTTTGGTTCTAATAAATTGCATCGTTCCTTTAATCAAGGTGATAGATTTGAAGCGATTTCTGGCGATTTGACAAAAGGTGGAAAAAAAGGTGATGTTGCTTATGGAACATTAACGACAATTTCAGAATCGACTTTTCAATTTGGTTTAATTTATACAGGAAGTGACGATGGTTTGATTCACGTTACAAAAGATGGCGGAAAGCGTTGGGAAAATATTTCTTATAAGTTGCCACAAGATATGTGGATAAGTCGAGTTACCGCTTCGTCACACGATAAAGCAACAGTTTACGCTTCCTTAAATGGTTATCGTTGGGACGATTTTACAGCGTATATTTATGTTTCCACAAATTACGGTGAAACATGGGAACGTATCGGAACAGATTTGCCAAACGAACCTGTGAACGTTATTAAAGAGGATCCTGAAAATCCGAATATTCTTTATGTCGGAACGGATCATGGTGTTTATATTTCATTAAACAAAGGAAAATCATTTATGGGAATGGCTGACTTACCTGATGCACCAGTTCATGATTTAGTGATTCATCCGAGAGATAAAGATTTGATTGTTGGTACACACGGACGTTCGATTTATGTAACGAATGTTGACCATTTGCAACAATTAAATGAAGAAATTTTAACCGAAAAACTCTATGCTTTTGATGTCGATAAAGTACGTTATAGTTCACGTTGGGGAACTTCGTGGTCGCAATGGGCGAAACCAAATACACCAAATATTAGAATACCGTTTTATGTAAATTCAGCTACAACAGCGGATATTACGATTAAAACAAAAGGTGGTGTCAAATTGAAAGAAATGCGAATGACGACAACGAAAGGTTTGAATTACATGGATTATGATTTGACAATCGCAGAATACGCTGTAAAAAGTTACGAAAAAGCATTAAATAAAGACAATAGAAGAGATGAAACAATCGAATTAGAAGCAAGCGATGATGATAAATTTTATCTTAAAAAAGGAAAGTACATTATCGAAATCAAAGCGAATGGCGAGACAATTGAGAAAAAATTAGACATTTATATACCAAAACGTAGAGGAAATTCGATGCCTGATCCAGAGGCACATGAGCGAGAAATAGATTAATAATAGAGATATTAGACCGCTTTGCTATTAGATTTGAGATATTAGACGTTTTTGAAAATTTTATTGTTAAAAACGGATATTCTATCAATGTATTACAAAGTATTATTGATTTCTAATCAACGATCCTACAAGGTTAACAAATCTAATGATTATAATTTTGGTTTCCCTGAAACCTTTTAAAGAAGGGGTTTAGGGAAGTCAAAATTATAAATATAGCATTTAACTTTCAACTTCAATCGGTTGCTTTTCGCCAATTTCATTTGCTTCTTCCTTAAAATCTTTGACTTTTGGTAAATCTTTCAATGATTTAATTCCGAAGTAATCCATGAATTTTGGGCTGGTAGCGTAAAGTAAAGGACGACCTGGTTTTTCGCTTCTTCCAACGATTGTTACTAACTCTTTTTCCAATAGTTTTTGCATCGAATAATCACTATTTACACCACGGATTTGTTCAACTTCGACTTTCGTAACAGGTTGCTTATAAGCAACTATTGATAAGGTTTCTAAAGCGGCTTTACTTAGACGTTTTTTAGTTTTTTGTTTTAAATATGTACCAATTGTTTCATGATATTCTTTTTTGGTCATAAATTGATATCCGCCACTGATTTCTGCAATTGTAAATGCAAAATCGTCATGTACATATTTTTCTTTTAAAGATTCAATCAGTTTTAAAAGTGCTTCTTTGTCTATATTTTGTTCAAACATTTCCTCTAAAGCATTTTTGATTTCTCGAAGCGAAATTGCTTGTTCAGATACAAAAATTAGGGCTTCTATATGTTGAAGTAGATTATTCATTATTTGAAATTTTTGGCAAAGGTAAAGAATTTTTGAAATTGAATAATTAATTCATCATGAACTGACGATATTGTTTGCCCGTATCAAACTTTGAAATCTAACAAAAACTGTTTCACATCATTTTGAAACTTTTCCGCTTCATCAAATAGAAAATCTACTTCTATTGGTAATACAAATATTGGTAATTTCGATTCGATAATAAAATCTTGATGTAATCGCAATCGCATTGCATCTTTCTCAGTTGTTACGATTATTTTTTGTGGAGATTCTATTAAATCAAATTGTGCTTTTAGGTTTCCTAATTCAGAATTTGTGAAAAAGTGATGGTCAGGAAATTGAAGAATTTTAGCTTTTTTCACCGTCTTTTGCAAATAACTTTCTAAATAATCTGTATTCGCAATTGCACAAAAAACAAGCACTTCTAATTGGTCTGATAACGAATACGAATAACCCGGGTTGAATAAATAATAAGGTTTTCCGTAATTGAATTTTGAAAAATATAATCGTTGATTTGGCAAAGGTTGAAGTTCTTTTTCAAAAGCTAATTGATCACCTTGATTGAGTTCATCAGGACATTTTGTAACGATGATAATATCAGCTCTTTCTGCTCCAGATTTACCTTCTCTTAATCTTCCTGATGGCAATAAATAATCATTCGTATAAGGTCGATTATATTCTGTCAATAGAATATTCAAGTTTGGTGTAATTGACAAATGTTGATACGCATCATCCATCAATATAGTTTGTAAATCTTCATAATCGCCCAGCATTTTGAATACACCTTGAATCCGACTTTCATTTACTGCAACTAAGGTATCAGGATGTCGCAACTTGAATTGTAACGGCTCATCTCCTACTTCTTCTACTGAGTTATTTAGAGCAACATAACGAAACCCTTTCGTCTTTCTTTTATAACCTCTACTTAACATTCCTACATTAATATAAGGCGAAAGAAACTTTGCCAAATAAGAAACATGAGGCGATTTGCCTGTTCCACCAACATTCAAATTTCCGACCGAAATAATAGGAAAGTCAAAACGAATTGATTTAAGCAAACCTGTTCGATAGGCTAATTTTCGTAGGCTTACGCCAATACCAAAGAGCAAAGTAAAAGGTGCTAATAATATTTTTGTAATTGTATTATTCATTTTAATGTTCATGTCTTATTTAAGGAACACCAATTTAGATATTCTTTATTCAAACGTAAACATTATTCTACGAAAATAGATTTCTAAGTATGAAAAATTGTCTTTTCGACAACATTTAAGATAATTTATCTGTTAATCAAAGCAATATCACAATTTATTAAACGATATATGTTTATATAATTTTTAATAAATCATAATTTTTTTCTATAATAATTAAAACTATACACTATGAAATTAAAATTCATCTACACTTTTTTTGGTTTAGCAGCTTTTACGCTAATTACAATGAGTAACTCAGGAGGTCGTGCAGGTGGCGGACAAGGTGCAACAACAGCACCTGGCGAAGGGACAGTCTGTACAACTTGTCATAATGGCGGAAGTTTCGGAGCATCAGTTGATGTAATATTAAAAGACAAAGCGTCTGGAGCAGAAGTTACAGAATACATGCCTGGTGTAACATATGATGTAGAAGTTAGCATTGGTACAAGTACAACACCTTCAGGTTATGGATTTCAAGTTTTAGCGTTACAAAATTCAGATAATTCAAGCATCAGTACTTGGGCAAATAATATAACAGCAAATACAAGATTAACAACAAATAGCGGTCGTCAATATTTTGAACAGGCTGATATTGCGACTACTAATATCTTTGAGGCAGAATGGACAGCACCAGTTGCTGGTACTGGAAGTGTAACATTTTATGCTGCAGGAAATGCTGTCGATGGAAGTGGTTCTACTGCTGGTGATCAAGCTGTAACAAGCGAAATTACATTCATGGAGTCAACAACATCAACTTCTGGTTTAGCTAAATTGGGAATTAGTTTGAGTACATTTCCAAATCCTACTGTAAATGACTTGACATTAATGTTAACGACAACAAAATCAAAAGATTTGGTTATTAATATTTATAATCTTAATGGTCAAAAAATTGATGATCAAAATGTAATCGCTCAAACTGGTGAAAATCGTTTTCAGTTTGATGTTGAAGCATACACTTCTGGGATTTATTTCGTAGAGATTACAGATGGAATCAATCGTACTTCTACTCGTTTTGTGAAATATTAAGATTGATTAATTGTATGATTGTGCTGCTTTGATTAATTGATTATTAGTCGAGATACATTCAACAATCGAAGTCGATACAATCAGCAAAACACAATCAGCAAAACACAATCAATAAAGGCTTTCGTCACTATTTGGCGAAAGCCTTTATTAATTATCAAACTGTCTATATTTCGACAAAGTATTGTAAGTATTTCTTTAATCAATTTTAACTAACTGGTTTTTATTAGCTTTGCCCTCAAATTATAAATCAGATGCCAAATATTGATGTCATAATACCAGCTTACAATGAAGAGGCTGCAATCGGGAAAGTGCTACAAGCGATTCCAAAATCATTGGTTCGAGAAGTCATTGTTTGTAATAATAACAGCTCAGATAAAACAGCAGAAATTGCGGTTGCAAATGGTGCTACGGTTTTGTTACAACTCGAAATGGGTTATGGCAATGCTTGCCTGAAAGGTATAGAATATTTGATACAAAAACCAACAACCGAACAACCAGATATTGTTGTTTTTATTGATGCTGATTACTCTGATGTACCTGAGGAAATGCCAGACCTTGTTGCTCCTATTATTCATAATAATATAGATATGGTAATAGGTTCGAGAGCATTAGGAAACTTAGAGAAAGGAGCAATGACTGTTCCACAACGATTCGGGAATTGGTTGGCAACGAATTTAATTCGGTTGATTTATAACTATCATTTTACAGATTTAGGGCCTTTCCGTGCCATTCGATATTCTTCATTGATTGCGATGAATATGGAAGATAAAACCTTTGGTTGGACTGTAGAAATGCAAGTGAAAGCGGCAAAGATGAAGATGAAAACAACTGAAGTTGCGGTGGATTATCGTCGTCGAGCTGGTGGAAAATCAAAGGTTTCAGGAACAATAAAAGGAACATTTTTGGCAGGATATAAAATCTTGTGGACTATTTTTAAATTATACTGGTAAACTGGTCACTGGTTGTTGTCAATAAGTGACCAGCAACCCGTAACCAGCGACAAGCAACCAGATTTTATGTATTTTTTATTTGGAATTTATGCTTTAGCATTGACGTTTATTGCGGTCTATTGTTCAAGTCAAGTATTTTTGTGGTTAGATTATCGTAAAGGAAAACGACAACTAAAACAGTATCATCAATCGAATTTAAAAAGAGCAAGACTAACGGATGATTTACCATTTGTAACGATACAATTACCGATTTTCAATGAAATGTATGTTGTTGAGCGGTTGATTGATAATATTGTTAAAATGAATTATCCTAAGGATAAATTTCAAATTCATGTTTTAGATGATTCGACAGATGAAACGGTAGAAATCACACGAAAAAAGGTAGACGAATATAAAGCAAAAGGCTTTGATATTGAGCAAATTATACGCACAAATCGACAAGGTTATAAAGCTGGTGCATTGAAAGATGCAACACCTCAAGCGAAAGGTGATTTGATAGCTATCTTTGATGCCGACTTTTTGCCAAAACCAGATTTTCTTTTGGAAACAGTTCCTTATTTTAAAAATAAAAATGTTGGGGTTGTTCAAACTCGTTGGGAACATATTAATAAAGAATATTCATTGCTAACGAAGTTACAAGCAATGCAATTAGATGTACATTTTTCGATAGAACAAAACGGTCGTTTTGCAGGAAAATCGTTGTTGCAATTCAATGGAACGGCTGGTGTTTGGCGTAAAGAAACGATTGATAGTGCTGGCGGTTGGGAAGCCGATACGTTGACTGAGGATTTGGATTTGAGTTATCGTGCTCAAATCAAAGGTTGGGAAATTGTTTACTTAGAAGCGGTTGGTTCTCCAGCAGAATTACCTGCCGAAATGAATGGTCTCAAATCACAACAATTCCGATGGATGAAAGGTGGAGCGGAAAATGCTCGTAAGAATTTGATTCGTATCTGGAACGCTGATATTCCATTAAAGAAAAAAATCAATGGTTCTTTTCATTTGTTTAATAGTACCGTTTTCGTAGCTGTTTTGACGGCTGGAATTACGAGTGTTCCGCTGGTATTTTTATTAGATGGAGAACAGTTTCCAATGGGACAATATTTCTTAGGTTTATTTGCCATTTCAACTTTAGCAATCTTATTGGTTTATTACGAAGCGAATGTTCGAGCCTTTTTTCAAGAAGGCAGTTACTTAAAACGATTGATTACTTTCGTTGGTTATTTTCCGATTTTTTTAGCCCTTTCAATGGGTTTGTGTTTTCATAATTCGATTGCTGTTTTGGAAGGTTGGTCTGGTAAGAAATCTGCGTTTATTCGGACACCAAAATTTAATATAAAATCATTTGGAGATTCGTTTCAAAACACTAATTATCTGGCACAAAAAATTACTTGGACAACGATTTTTGAAGGTTTGTTGGCGTTGTACTTTTTATTTGGATTTGTATCTGGTTTGATGGTTGGAAATAGTGCATTTTTGATTTTTCATGGTTTGTTAGTCGTTGGATTTAGTACAATTTTCTTTTATACGATTTTGCATTTGCGTCGTTCTTAATAGTTCGTCATTGAAACACGGATTGAACAGATGAACACAGATTTTTTTATTCATATTTAATAGAAATCACAATTGCTAAGTTTTGCTTCGCAAAATGCTTTTTTCACGCAGATTTCGCAGATTCACGCAGATTTTCTAATAATTAATAAAAAACCTACATGAGATGATTGTTTCGCAAAGCAAAACGTAATATTTTCATTTTTGAATTTAATATCAACGAAACACGAAATATCAATAAAATTAAAAAGCATCGAATGTACTGACATTCGATGCTTTTTAGTTTTATATTAATTTGTAAACAATTTAACCGCTGAGATTTTGAGACTGGCAATACAACAGTCTAACAATCCATTAAAATCTTGGACAAATATTTTGTCTTTGAAATCCTTTACAAACGGTATAAATCAATGATAATTCAAATCCACCATTTCCGTTAGATGCTGCATTTAAATCTGAAACATTGACATCGTAACTAAAGCCCATTGCGATATTATTGAAATCGAAACGAGTAGATAAAATAAAGGCATCACCAATTACACCTGTTTGAAAATCACGAGAGGTACGAAACCATGTACCAATTTGAAATGCTTGATATTCTTGACGACGTTTGCCTAATAAAAATTTCACATTTGTTCCTGCGTTTACCTGAAATGAAGGCCCTTGACTCATTACGACAACACCTGGTACTAATCCAACTCTTGTATTTGGAATCAAAAATTCACCACCTGCATGAAATGTTGAACGTGGGAATAACTCAATAAATTCATCAAATGTAAATGATTGATTAGAACGATTTAAGTGAACAAATGCTGCACCAGCATAGAAGTTTGTATTTTCATCAAATACTGAATACCACAATAATCCTGCACCAACATCACCAAAAAGGAAACTTTCACGTCCAAAGTTTTCTAAAGATGGTAAATTTGGATTAAAATCATCACCATCGAATTGTGTTCCGTAACGCAACTGCAAAAAGTTGATACTACGTTGAGCCGCTCCACCTTCTAAACCGACCACTAAATAATGTGCTTGATTGCGAGTTCCGCCCATTCTTTTGCTATATGCCAATGAGAATCGACCTTGTGTTGTACCAAAATCAGAAGCACCAGCTTGATCAGCCCATAATGTAGCTCCCCAACCGAAGTAATCGCTACGTCCAACTGCGATACGATTATCGAAAGAGAAATTATAAGTCTTGAATGCATCATCTTTCAAAACAGATTGCCATTGATTACGGTAGTTAACCGTGAATCGACTATTGCAGTTCATCACACCTGTCATTGCAGGGTTCAAATTTAAAGGCGACAAATAGAACTGCGAAAAATGAATATCTTGTGCTTGAAGTGTTGCTCCAAAAAGTAGCACAAAAACTATTATCAGGTGTCTGCGTAAATTCATCTTTTTTTATTTTAATTTGGCATTTATTCTGAGTTGGTTTTGCGTAAACTTCAGTAGCCTTTTAATAAATTATTTTAACGAAATGTTTTTCAAAGTTGTGAAATATTAATAACAAAAAGTCTTTAATATATTTCAATCCATAAAATTAGGCATTTCTGCTTAAAAATCACTTAAATTGAACGATTTAACATCGTGCTTATTGTAAGCAGTTAGTTGAAAGGTTTGATTTGAAATATTTATGATAAGTTTAACATGGAGGAATCTACCTTTTGAATGCACATTCCTCCAAATTAAAGCATTAATATTCTTTATCTTATTAATGTGACATCACCAGTATATAAGGACGTTTTTCCATCAATAAACTCATATTCTACCATGAAAACATAAACAGCTGGTGGTGCTTCTGTATTTCCAGTCAGATATCCGTCCCAACCAAAAGCTTGATCCCCTGGTGCAAAATTCGTGGTAGAATGTACTAATTCTCCCCAACGATTATACACTTGAAAACGAACAATACCAACGACACCTTCACCGCCAAATGGTATAAATATATCATTTATGCCATCGCCATTTGGTGTAAAACCATTTGGAATAAAAGTATTTCGTTGTTGAATAATAGATATAACTATTTCATCAGAAGCTGTACATCCATTAGAATCTTCGACCATTACAGTATAAATTACTTCATCTTGTGTCGGGAGAATATTTGGATTTGAACAAGTATCACAACTCAAATCGCCTAAAGGTGTCCAAATATAAGATAATGGATCATTTGTATTGACTAAAGCCTCAATAGTCGAACTATCTCCCAAATAAATTTGCTGATCAGAACCTACATCGACTACTAATTCAATCGCATTCGGAATCGTAACAATCGTATCTTGCTCACAACCATTTCCATCTCTAACCGCTACTGCAATTGTTGTAGGAGGCAAATTGACGAAAATCGAATCCGATTGGAATAAACCACGATTAAAACCATAGGCAAATGGTTCTCCTGCTCCTCCAAATGCTGCATCTACAATAATTTGACCATCAGAACCATCAAAACAAGTTACAGGAACAGTTGTAATATTGTAATAAAAACGCTCTGGGTTTTCGATAATCGTATCTTTTATAAGAATACAACCTTTAGCATCTGTGATAGTTACATTATAATTTCCTGCTTCTACATTAAATAAATTGAATGTAGAATCGCCTGTACTCCAAGCGTAAGTATAACCAGCCGTTCCGCCAGTTGCTGGCGAAATTCCTAAACCTCCATCACTTCCATCTTTACATCGTGGTGGAAATGCAGATATTTCCGCATTTAATGGTCGGAAAGGTTGACGAACATAAATATTAGTAGTGTCTAAGAAACAACCATTGGCATCATTTACCACAACACTATACCAACCGATTGGTAAACCTGTTGCAGTTGGTGCAGTTTGTGTCGGTATAGTTTGCCATTCATAATCGTAAGGAGGTGTTCCACCGATAGGAACAATTGTAGCTGTACCATCTGAACCACCAAAACAACTCACTAATGTAATGCTTGTATCTGCAATTGTAATCGGTGGCGGTGCATCAACAAAAACGGAATCTTCATATACACAACCTATTGAATCCGTAACCGTAACATAATACCAACCTGTAATAATAGAATCAATCATTGAGGTAGAATCTCCATTATTCCAAGTATAAGCATAACCACCATTTCCTCCTGAGATATTTATCGTTGCTGTTCCATTATTTGTAAAATTATCATTACAAGTAGTCATTGTAGAGCTTGAAGTTGCTGAAATTGGTACTGGTGAAGTAACCGTATCTACGCCAATAACTGTACAACCATTCGCATCTGTAACCGTGACTTTATAAATACCAATAAATAACTCTGCACTAACTTGAAAAGTATCTGCAAAAGGATGCGAGTTCCAACGATAAGTGTACGAACCTGTTCCGCCAGATGGATAGGCAACTAAAGCACCATCATTAAATCCATAACAACTAACAACAGTATCTTCTGTCATTACGACCAATTCTACAGCTTCACCGACCGTCACTGCTGCTGCTACAGTTATGCAACCATTTGCATCAGTTATCGTCACGACATGATCTCCTGCAATCAACGAATCTGCAAAAGCAGCCGTTTGACCATTATCCCAAAGATAAGAATAAGGTGTTGTTCCACCATTTGGTATAGTAACAGCAGAGGCATCATCTCCACCAAAACAAGAAGCATCACTGACAAATTGACTAACGGCTGATAAGGCGAAAGGTTGAGTTATATTCACTGTTCCTGTAACAGAACAACCAAAAGCATCCGTTATTGAAACACCAACAACTCCTGTTGATAAATTCGCAACATTTGGTGTTGTTTCACCCATACTCCACTGGTAAGTATAAGGTGCTATTCCTCCTTGAATAGTTGTAAATGCTTCTCCATCATTTGCACCATTACAAGATATATTCGTTTGTGACATAAAGACTTGAAGCTGTTGTGAAGGTGCTACGATAGTTCCACTATCCGATTTTGTACAACCTGCCAAATCTGTTACGGTAACATAGTATGTTCCTGCTGTTAATCCATTAACGGTTGGCGTCATATCGGTTGTACTCCAATTATAAGTATATGGCGGTGTTCCACCAGATACATTGGCAGTAACAGAACCGTTATTTGCACCAAAACAATCAACATTTGTATTAGAAACAGAAAGTATTAATTCTGTTGGTTCAACGATAAAAACGGTATCGCCCATTTGTTCATTCAAAGCATCATTGACACCAACTAACCAAACACCGCCAGTAAGATTTTTAATTGTATCTGTCCCTCCATCAAAGAGTATCGTTCCGGTTCCTGTTGTTCCTGTTATTGGATTTGCCCAACCATACGCATAAGGTGCTGTACCGCCAGAGATTGTAATAATGGATTGTCCTGTATCACCAAAACAACTCAAAACATCATCCGTAGCAGTAATAATGATTGGAGGTGGAGAAGTAATCGCAACACAAGCAGTATCTGTACAACCGTTTCCGTCTGTTGCAGTCACACAATGTATTCCTACGGATAAACCAGTTGCTATACTTTGCATTTGCCCGTTATCCCAAACATAAGTATAGTTCCCTACTCCACCAGTTGCACCTGCCGCAGCAGAACCATTTGAATTGAATGGTGAGGTTGCATTATTGATTACAACAGCATTAGATAATATGGGTGAAGGTTCGGTCAAAGTTACTGGCAAATCAAAAGTGCAACCTAAGTCATCCTGAATTTGAACGATATAATTTCCAATAGGTAAATTTGTAAAACTACCTGTTGAAAATTGTGTTATTCCACCATCTAAAGAATATAAATATGGTGCTAATCCACCATTTCCTACAATAGTAAAGTTTCCTGTACTATCACCAAAACAAGCGATATTACTTTGTGTTTGAATAAATCCACCAACACCTGATGTCGGTTCTGTTATTGTTGTATTAATGGTTGTAATGCAACCTTGACTATCTCGAACACGAACAATATATGTTTGAGATGATAAATTATTAAATGTTCCAGATGTTTGATAATTTATTCCATCTGTCGAATACTCCAAAGGGTCATAACCTCCATTTCCTTGTACGGTTATACTTCCGTTGGCTTCTCCTGCACAATTATTGTTTGTTTGTGCTGTGATATTTAATGTTAAAGCTGGTGGTGAAGTTATCGTTGCTGTTGTTATCGTATTTACACTATTTCCATCGACTAAGGTTACATCATAAATACCTGCTGGTAAATTATTTATTGTTGCTGTATTTCCTACAATCGGAATAGTACCGCTGCCACTTGGGCTTCCAGTATTTCGTTGCCAAAAGTAGGTAAATGGTGCTTGTCCGCTATTTGCTGTAATAGTTAAGTTACCATCGGAAGCTCCAAAACAAGAAATTGTATCACCTTCGGCAGTAACTTGTCCAAATAGATTTGAACTAAAACCAAGTATTATAATTAAAAAAGTGAGTGTATATAGTTTCATATTTTTTAGTGATTAGTGATTAGCCCCGAAACCTCGGGGGTGATTAGTCTTAATCAGCTTATTCGCAAATTCATAAACATAAACGTAAGAAAAATTGATAAAGTAAGTTCATCAAACGTGTTTAAAAAACAGTTTTTTGTAATGTTTTATTATGAATAGGAAGGGTAAGTACGAATTTTTATACATTCGTAATTTGGGATTAATAGAAGGTCAATAAATTAAAGGAGGTTGTCTCAAAAGATTAAAAACCAATATAATGCATAAATTTATATTTATACACTATTGATAATCAGCATTCAAACCTATAAGATTTTTAAAACCTTATAGGTTTTGAGACAGCCTCCTTTAATTTATTGACCTTCTATTTTAAGAGTTACTGTACCTCCAGTCAGAGTACTTGTTGCTCGAACCTTTACAACTTGTGCATTTATCCAAGTTCCTGGTACGTATTCACGCCATTCTAAAGATTGATGCCGAGTATTATATTGAACTTGTAATCGGATGTTTCCATTTGTATAATTCTCTTGAATACTAATTTTACAACCTGGGTTTTCACCAAAAGTAGAGTAAGCCGTGTATGATGTACCCCATTTATTTAAAGGAGGAGCATAAACATTCAATAGTTTGTCATAATCATTATTAGAAGAATAACTTATATTATGAAAATAATGCTTATTATTAACATTTCCCATTAAATATTTTTTCAATGCTTGTTCACCATATTTCGTTAGCATCTTTATCGTTCTATTAGTACTATGACGAACTCCATGAGCACTTGCATATTTAGAGATATTCAAAATATTACGATCAATTGTTGCCGCCCAATTATTGTAACGTTTTGATTTTCCATTTACACCGTATGATGGTGTAGTAATAGTATAAACAGGCTTTTTAAATGCATCATACAATGTAATATGAACAGCTCCAGTAAAACCTGTGTAACGATGAGAACGAGTTGTTATCATTCCCGAAACGGTTCCGTTATTTAGTATTGTAATAACTCCATGACAATACCAAGAATTCCCTTGAATTCGATTAGGGTTATCCGGAATACTGACAATTCCATTAACGTTATTTAACGACTCATTATTCTTGAATTTTTGTTGAAAAATGTCAAATATTTGTGACTCACTTTCATTTAAAATAGTTTGACCTCCTACATTTCCTCCTCCGAATAATAATAATAGTAAAAGCAATCCATAAAAATACTTTTTCATAGTTGAAAAATTTTAATTGTTAAAAAAAATATTAGTAGGGAAACATTAGTAGGAAAACTATAAAATTCATATCTTTATATTTCTACACATAACGAAGCTCCTAAAAAATGCTTCCTTTATTTTGAACTCATCTATATGATGAGTTTCATTTTTTAATTTAGGTGCAAGATAGAATTGTTGGAATCATAAAAAATAAGATAATTACAGGAAAGAAAGTGACAAAAAAATAAGAAGTGATTTATTATTATAATAAATCACTTTGAGGTGGTTCAAAAAAACAGGACAAATTTTTAAGATAGAAAAAATAAATTCTGTTTCCATTAACATTTTTTTTCGGAAAAGCCCTCAAAGAAAGAGGGGCTTTTTTGAACACTCTCAAAAAAAGAGCCATCTCGCACTTTCGTTTGAGATAACTCTTCCCCTATTTTCCTTAAATTATGCTACTAAAACACAGGCGTTATAAAAAACGCCTGTGTTTCTTAATACTCTATTTAATCAAAACGGTACTACCTTTATAAACTAAGCGTTCACCGTCTCCAAACTCTACTTCTGCGACCCAAACGAATACACCTCCGTTCATGTCTTGTCCTTTATATTTTCCATCCCAGCCGTAATTTGAATCATTTAATGGTGCATCTGCAGTTTCGTAAACTAACTCGCCCCAACGATCAAATACTTGGAATGAAACTACTTTTTGTGTTCCATCTCCACCTTGTACAAATAACCAATCGTTATTACCATCATTATTTGGTGTAAATGCATTAGCAATAAATACAAGACGAGGTTTTTCGATTCTAATATAAATATCATCTTCCGCAGTACAACCATTCAAATCTTCTACCAATACGGTGATATAACGATCATCTTGTAAGCTATCTACTATTGGATTTCCACAGTCTGTACAAGATAAGTCCTCAGTTGGTGTCCAAGTATACGTATAATTAGGTGTTCCATTTGTTGGAATAACTTCTAACTGTACGGACTCGCCTAAGGTAATATCCATATCTTCACCTAAATCCACTGTAAACTCATCTGGTTCTACGATTGTAACTGTTTCTGAATAAATACAGCCATTATCATCACGTACATAATAAGTATAATTTCCTGATTCTAAACCAACTTTACTACTGTTATTATCGAATGTTGTTCCATCTAAGCTAAATTCATAAGGACTCACTCCACCTTCTGGATAAATGTTGATAATTCCATCTCTATCCTCATAACAAGTTACATCTGTCGATTCGTACATTGCATTAACAGCTTCTGCTGGTTCGTTGATAATCACGCTATCTGTTAATTGACAACCATTCCCATCTGTTACTTCATAAGTATATGTTCCTGCTGCTAAGTTTGTTGGAGGATCAGTCAAGCTGTTTTCCCAATTAATATAATAAGGCCCTGTACCACCTGACATCAATACTTGTGCTTCACCTGTGTTCTCATCTTTACACAATACATCAACGGTTGTCTTATTTGTTACCAATTCAGCTGGTTGAGTGATTGTTACACCTGTTACGGCGGTACAACCAAATACATCTGTCACCGTCACACTGTATGAACCTGCACCTAAACCAGTTGCGGTTGCATTCGTTTGATTTCCTGCGTTTGCATCCCATTGGAATGTAAACCCTGGTGTTCCACCTGCAGGAATTACGGTTGCTTGTGCATCTGTAAATAAGAAACAACTGACATTTGCCTGTGTGGTTGATAATGTAATCACATCAGGTTGAGGAATTGTTACAGAATTATTTGTAGTACAGCCATTTGCATCTGTTACAACTACGGTATAAGTCTGTCCACCATTTAATCCTATTGCTGTTGCTCCATTTTGTTGAGGAACAGTATTCCATACATAAGTATATCCATTTGTTCCATTAGGAACACCACCACTTGCAGCTACTGTTGCTGTACCATCATTTCCTCCATTACAACTTGAACCACCTACATTTGTAAATATAGTTGTAATCGGTGCTGGTTCATCAATTGTAACACTATCAATTGTAAAACAGCCATTCATATCCGTTACAATAACTGTATATGTTCCGATTGTTAAACCAGTTGCAGTCTGTGCCGTTTGTCCAGAAGGATTCCAAGCATAAGTATAGTTTCCTGCTCCACCAGTTGCGTTTACGGTTGCTGTACCATCATTTCCACCAAAACAACTTACTTGTGTAAATGAAACATTTGAAATAGTTACACCTGTTGGAGGTTGATTGATTATTACACTTACTGTATCAGAACAACCATTTGCATCTGTTACAGTAACAATATATGTTCCTGCTGGTAAATTTGTAGCTGTAGCACTTACTTGTTGTGGAATAGTATTCCATAAGTAAGTATAAGTTGGTGTTCCACCTGCTGGTGTTACCGTTGCCGAACCTGTCGCTTGACCAAAACATCCTACATCAACTTGAGTTGTACTCAATGTCATTTGTGTTGGCTCTAATACTTCAACACTATCTGTTGTTGAACAACCATTAATATCTGTTACGGTTACATAATGCCAACCAGCAGGTAATCCTGTGATATTAGCTGTTGTCACACCACCAAATGACCAAACAAAAGTTTCATTACCATTACCACCTGTTACAATTACAGCACCTGTTCCTGTCGAGTCACCAAAACATCCTACTGGTGTTACTGATGTTGATGTCATAATTGCTGCTGGTTGTAAGACTTCAAAACTATCAACATACATACACGTATTAGCATCTGTTATTGTAACATAATGCGTTCCTGCAGCTAAACCTGTTACTAACGAATCTGCTGAACTTCCTGCCGAAGTTGACCATTGATAAGTATATCCTGATGTTCCTCCTGCTGGTGTTACGACTACAGTTCCATCTACTGCACCAAAACAACTTGCTGGTGTTCCGCTTGTTACGCCAATTAAAGCTGTTGGTTCATTTATAGTTACCGAATCTAAAGTATTACATCCGCCCAAATCTGTTACGGTTACATAATATGTTCCTGCTTGTAAGCCTGTCGCTGTTGCGGTAGTTTGAGCATTTAAATCAGACCATAAATAAGTATATCCTGATGCAATTGCTGGATCTGGTGTTCCACCTGCTCCAACTACGGTTGCAGTTCCACTTCCATCTCCATTACACAATAAATCAGTTCCACTTGTAGTAGACGTTACTGGCGTAGCTGGTTGTCCCACTGTTGCTGTTGCAACACTTGTACATCCATTTAAATCTGTTACGGTTACAGAGTATGTTCCTGCCAATAAATTTGCAGCAGTTGCTGTCGTTTGATTTCCTGTTGCTGCATCCCATTGATAAGAATAATTCAATGTTCCACCTGCACCAGTTACTGTTGCAGAACCAGTTGCTGCACCAAAACAATCCGCATCTACAACCGTTGTTGAACTTGTCAATAATGTCGGTTCTAATACTTCAATACTATCAACTGTTGAACACATATTTACATCAGTAACAGTTACATAATGCCAACCTGCTGGTAAACCTGTAATATTTGCTGTTGTAACACCTCCGAATGACCAAGCGTAAGTAAATCCACCATTTCCACCCATTGCAATTACAGAACCCATACCTGTTGAGTCACTAAAACATGAAGTAGAATCTACTGTTGTTGTCGTTGTTATTGCTACAGGCTGGATTACTTCTGCACTATCTACATAAGTACACATATTAGCATCCGTAATGGTTACGTAATGCATTCCTGCTCCAAGTCCTATTACTAACGAATCAGTTGAATTTGATGGCGCTGACCATTGATAAGTATAAGGTGTTG
>JBGCFH010000140.1:0-20970 GCA_045106825.1 Saprospiraceae bacterium
ATACTTTCTAAATCAATTCCTTTACCATTAGGCATATTAGTTTTACTAACTACAATTTCTAATGCTTTAATAAAAGTTTCTCTATCCATTTTTGTTAAGTTTTGTTATAAATTTACGCACTAATCTTACATATTTACAGTTAACTACAAGGCTACATTAGTGTACTATTAAACAAGACTTTGCCAAGTTTTATAACAAAATATAGTCTTCCTTTTTCAGCACCCCATTCATTAAAACCTTTGTCTATTTTAATACCTTTAAACTCAACAATCATAGTCGGTGCATCTTTACTATAACCATTCTTAAATACAATCTTGTCAAAGTCTTTAAAGGCGTGGAAAGGCTCTTTCAAACTCATATCTTTTAGTCGCTTAATCCAATAGTCTTTTATCTCTCTATATTCTTCTGTCTTTACGCCTTTTGCTATCATCATAAACCATTTCTTTTTTAGGGTTAGGTGTAAAACCCGCCCAGTAGTTAACACCGTGTATAATTCAGGCTTACTACTTGCATTTTTTTGAGTTTCTGTACTTATCATTATTCTGTTTTTATTTATTAAGTTTTTTGTATTCAAGGTTTATTAATGTATAAAGTACTAAGAGATTAAACTTAATATTCTATAATTACTCAAAAAAAGAAATTTTTTCTTTTTGTTTTAGCTCTTTTCCTGTTCACTCAATGTTAGGAGTGTGCTAACCTCTCGGCTTTATACATATATTCGACTGCCCCACTTGTTAGGCTCGTCTTCGCACGGATAGTGTACTGTATTTATCGCTACTTGGTTTCAGTGCGTACTGATTGAACTGTTTTCGATAATGTTGTTTGAGTTGAGGTCTAACCTTTAGAAACACCTTTTTAAGATTTAGGGCATAAAAAAAACCCTCGGGAGCTAGCACTGTCCTTTGGGTTTATCTTCTATCCTTGCGAAAGGTATGTTTTTTAGGAAGATTCCTATTTAGTGCTAGCTAAATCTCTGTTGCAAATCTATAAAAAATTATTGATTTGTCAAAACATTTATAATTTTTTGTTGTGTTGATGGTTTGTTTAAATATTTTTCATCGTACAATACAGCCATGTATTTACCCTCTTTGACCTTTTTTCTTTTAATATTTGGCTCAATTAACAAAGTACCAATAGCTGCTCTTTGATTACTTGTAGTATGTATTTTATTTTCTTCTAAGAATTGTTTTAGCGTCATATTACTTATCTTTTACAAAAACGTTATCAATCATTTTACCTGTTCTTTTTTCTATTACTTCAAGTGCGGATTCTAAGCAATTTAAGGGGTTTAAATTTTGCATCTTACATTGTATTAGTATTGTGATTAAAGTATCTCCTATAGCATCCGTAACCTCTTCTGATGTATCACAAACAACTCCTTTTGAGTTTTTAAAATACTCTAAATCGTTACACTGTGCAAAAAGTGCTTCTCTCAACTCCGCAACTTCTTCTTCTGTTTTTGATTGTTGAGCAAGTGGTGTACCTTTATCTAAGATACCTTTATCATCTGCCCATTGTAATACCCTTTCGTTTAATTCTTTAAATTTCATCCTTTAATTTTTTTGGCAAAGTAAATAGACCCTTTACCTGTTATTTTTGTTGTTTTTGTAGTAAAAGTATCAATACCACTACCTACACTCCTTGTAATTACTTCAAATAAACCTTGACTAACATAGTTTTGATAAGGTTCATTATCTCTATTAATATATTTATTATCTCTTAGCCATTGAAATAATTGATTCTGACCTATTTTAAAATTATCATCACATAAGTCTTTAGCAAACTGTCTAACAAGAATAGAGTTACTACTACCAACTACACTATCTGCAAATACTACTTTAGGTTTATTTTCTTCGATAGTTTTGTTTGCATTAGATAATTCTAATAATGCTTTTTCTTTTTGCTCATTGGTATTAGCTAATTCTCTTAATGCTTCTGAATAAGTTTGAGGTAATGTAAAAGTATTTGTTTCTAACTCAATCCACCTATCAATAATTTTTGTTCTAAGTTTTACATCATAACCAGAGCCTAAAATTAAACATTCTCTTTTAGGTAATTTAAAACACTTTTGCATCCTATTAGAGCTATCTAAATAGGTATCCCCAAATTTGGGGGCATCTATATTTAAAGCATCCAACATATTATGAACATCTCTCATAACGTGGTCGTGTCTTTTCCCTGTAAGCTTAGATATTTCTAAACTTGACATAGTTTTGCTCATTGTTGTTAGTTCTTGCATAGTTTTAATGTTTAATTAAGTAAGTATTACCAATTTTTTCATAAGTTACTCTATCTTCTCTTATGGCTTTGTAAACCGCACCAACAGTAACACCAATAAGGTTTGCATACTGTTTTACAGTTGATGTAGTTTGTTTTATTTTTCTCATATTGCAAATATAGTATAAAATATTATATCTACATAGTATAAATCTTTACACTATGTATCAGAAAGGAAAGTGTTTGTTTATCAATTTTATCTCCTCAAACTTCCAATTACTACACTCCAATCTATTGTAAAGTGTAGACCTTGAAATTTTTAATATTTTAGATATTTCAATTCTTGAATAATTACCTATCCATTTTTCAACCCTTTTAGTCGCTAACTCCTTGTTGTTAGTCATTTCAATTATTTTTTCATCCATAATGTTACTGTTTTTGTTTAATTAATTACACTTTCTTTTTATTCATCAATAAAAATGATTTTAGTCTTGGTTTAAGAAGTTCTAAGATATCATCATCCAAAGATGCTATTTCGTTAATAATTTCGTTGTTTTTAAGATTGTAAATTTGCTTTTGTTGCTTATTTATTATGTTTCTATACTTATCAACCAACATAATAAACTTTATCTTGTATTCATTTCTGACATCATCCGTAGTCAATAGTCTTTTTTGGCTACTTCCGTTTATAACACTTTCCTTGTAAATTGTTGCAGCGAGAGCATTGTAAAAGTCTAAATAATTACTAAACCATTTTTGATTTTTATAGTTTTCAAAAATATTAAGACCGTGCATAACCGTTGCGTGGTCGAAAGGCTTTTCTTTATTCAAATCCTCTCCAATTTTAACCAAAGTAGAAGTTGTGAAATTTCTACATAAAGTGAAATATATTGACCTATTATAAACATTTTCTCTCCTTCTACCTTTATTCCTAATGTCTACATCTGTTTTTGATAGCATTAACTCTAAAATGTATTTTGGTGTTATATGTACTAATAAATCTTTTTTTCTATTTTTAATAAAAGTTATTTTTATATCTGTTTCATCCATTATTTTAATTTTAAGTGTAGTTTTAATAGTCTATTGTAATAAGGCATAAAAAGTTTTTTACCTTTATTCGATTTTAAATAAGATATATGACTTTCAACGAATTTTTTTTGATTAATAATAGTTGTGCATTGGTCTAATTTTAATGTTTTGCCATTGAAATCATAATTTTCAAAAAACTCAATCAAATCAGATAGTTTCATTCTTTAATTCTTTTAATTTTTGTTTGTATAAAAATCTTATATTTTCTATAAGAATAATTATATATACTTTAATGCAAGGTTAATATTAGTGATTATATAAACAATACTTTTTATTGTAAATATTCATTTCTAAATTAATTCTATTTCTTTCTTCAATCCTTTCTTTTACCTTTTCAAAGGTTTTAAGCGACTTTTTTAGTGAGTTAAATAGTTTACACGACTTTCTGTAGAAAGCCTTATATTCATCATTTGAATAACGTAGTGATTCCGTTCTTCTTAACTCTGAAACAAAATTAAAATAATCAACTCCATATTCTTGCATTAATCCCTCTCTTAATAAACCATCTTCATTTTGAAAGTGATTAGATTGAGCAGATTGTCTATGAATATTATGTAGATTAAAGCAAATAGTAGGATTAGAACCTCTTGAATAAATATGACCTGCGTGTACTTGTTTTGAGTAAATACCTTTCGCTAAACAAGGTTCTGACCTATCAATAAATCTTACTATTTGGTTAATCTTATTTTGTAGTTTCTTTTTATAATCTATTAGACCACCTTTTTTTGCTTTTTCTAATTCAATCCTTGGCTTCTGAACCTTTAAAATAGAACCTCTAATCAATTCTTTACCTTTTTCGGTAGAATACAGCCATTTAGCAAAACAAGAAGTGCAAAGACCGTATTTTCGGCTTTGAGCGATGACTTCTTCGTTGCAACTTTCAAAACCAAAAGCTTTATTAATCCCTTTACACTTCTTGTATTTTTTCATTGCTATTTTTTTAATTCGGCTACTGCCATTTTTACTCGTTCAGTTAAAAAAACTTCATCCTCTTTAGGTATATCAAAAACAAACTGATTAAAGTCTTTGTAATCGCTATCATCAGGAAGATATGGGATTGATATTGGTTTTTTTCCAAAGGCAACATAGGCATTTATCTCGTTTGCTATCCATTGTATTTGGTGTAACTCCATATCTATTGGCAAATCGTTTTCATCTAACCCCTCAACAAAATCCCTTATTTGCTCTAATTCGCTTAAATAAGGCACGTAAAATAAAAGTTCAGCCTTTGACACTCCTGTTAAAATTGAATTGCTTACAAGCTGCCAGTAGTATTCATTTGTGTTTTTTTTAAAAACTTCTACCCCATCTTTAGAATCTTCTATTAAATCACAAAATTTAATTAAACTTGAAGGACATTTTATATCTCCAACAACCAATTCTTTTTTTCTAAAAGTATCGGGAATACCAGTCCAATTTTCTATTTCGCTGTGTGACAATCTACCAACATTATTCATATTAGAAAAAGAAGTATTTAGTTTTCTTTCAAAAACATATAACTCACAGATTATACCCCATATTAAAGGTCTTGTAAAGGCTTTGCTGTTAATACCTCTTTTTAGTTTTTTTTCTCTTTTTTTTTCTTTTATGTAGGTTGTGTAACTTGCACCTACATTTTCAAGGGTTAAACTCCCTCTACCCTTGCTACATAATTTATATATAGCGGAACTACTAAAATTACCATTTCTATTTTTTGACTCACTCATTTTTTTTTATTTTTTAATTGTTGGTAAGTGATTGTTTAAAACCCTAATAGCTTTATCATACGAACCGTATTCTTTTTGTTCTAAAATACGTTCTATATTCATTTTTTCCTCCTCAACAAGTGTTAAGCCGTCAAGCTCTAAGAGTAGTTTTATTTCTGTTTCTTTTTCTTCGTTGGTTTTGCTTTTTGCATCCATACTTGCAGCTAAAGTATCTCTTCTGTTTAAGTCAGAACCAAACAATTTACCAAACATATCACAAGCATCTTTTATCGCTAAGGTTTTAGCTAAAGGAAAAGCCATTGACAAAGCACCATTGTTTATATTTGCTAAATCACTAGGGGAGCTACCTTTTTTTACTTGCAAATGTATTGCACCTATTCCATCGTGAAAATCCCAATCATTGCTAACAGGGTTTAAATAATGAACTCTAACACAAACAAAAACACCATTAAAACTTGTACCCTCCCTAAGAATTTCTATTCTATATTTTTTAAATATTTTTCTCATTAAGTACTCCACCTTATCAATAGGTACATATTTGTGACCCCTTACGTATGGATGCTCTTTAACCCATTTTTTTGGTGGTTCTTGATTAAGTAAGAAATTTAATTCATCAGATTTTTCGTATAAAGCAATATCATTAACTAAATCTTTTAATATTGGTAAGTTATTTTTTTCGCTCATTTTTTTTAATTTTTATAAGTGTTTGGATATTTTTTTTTAATTTCTGCTCGTTGCTCATCCGTTATAACTGGCAAATCATTTCGAGGATTTTTTTTAAGATACGATTCTATTGTTTTTTTTGCCTTTGCAATAGATTCTTTCGGGTAGTCTTTTTCGTTTCTTAAAATACTATTAGCTTCGTAGTACTTGTATTTTTCATTTACTGTTATAGTTTTTTGCATCTTAAATGGATTTTATTATTTCCGATATTTCTTTTTCAACCTTTGATAAATTTTCTTTAAATTCATCCCTTAAAATAGGGATAAAACCACCCTTTAAACGATTTTTTAGAACGTGTAATAAATCATCTTTATCATCAAAATCATTATGCCACTCTAAACTGTTAGTAGTTGAAAATTCTAAATATTTTAAATTATACTCATCTAAAAATATGTAAGAAGTATATCCAAAATCGCTAATTTGTTTTAAATAGTGTTTCATTTTTTTTTAGTTTTTTTTATTCTGAAAAGTATTTTTTTTCCATCTCTTCCGCTAAATCGTCATTCAATTTTAACGCTACATAGTCATTCCTTAAAATCATATCGCTAGGATTTTCGTTAATTTTTTGAGCCATTTTTTGTTTTAGTTTTTTTACTTCCATTTTTTCTAGGTATTAATTTTTTAACGTTGTTTTCGCTGTTGTTAATAGTATCGTTGAATGTTTTTAAATACTCATATATTATACTATCTGCTAACAAACTTTTGTTTATTCCTAATTCATCGCATTTTTTTTCAAATTCTATTTTTACAAAATTTCTAACGGATAAATTTAAAGGAACTTTTTTATCTAACAAATTTTTTTGATTATTCGCCATCTTTTATTTTTTGTATTATTCGATACTTTACGCTTCTTTTTTGCTCCTTAGATAGTTTTTTACGCTCTTTTTGGCAATGCTCCAAAGCTTCCTTTAAAGAGTTTTTTTCTATCCTTAAAACCTCATAAGAATCAACTTCTTTTATAATTATACTTTTTTTTAGATACATTTTTTTAGTTTTTTTTTATTTACACAAATAAGTTTTCTTTTTTCCCTCTATAATATAGTGCTTGTAAAGGTTCTCTATATATGTAGAATGTGTTGAGCGTTTTTTATGAACTCGCAAACGCTCTAATTCGTGCTGTTGAACTAATACCAGTTTATATGGTTGCTCTAATAGTTTTTTTATCTTATCTAATAGAGTTAAAGAATTTTTTTGTAGACTGTTGTTGATTGTTTTCATGGTTTTATTTTGTGTTTAAGTATTTGCAATATGTTTCTGCTAATTCTTTTTCTATAAATGCGTCTATGCAAGTAGATTGTGTTAATCCTGTTTTCCAAACGTGCCAAAGATGTTTTTTTATTTCTGAAACATACTCTTTACTAACCCAAATTTTTTTTGGTTGATTATTTTTCATAATTTTAAATTAAGAGTTTAAAATTTTTACAGTTTCTTTATTTAGCTTTCTTTCTTTAAAGTTTTCATAATTTTTATCTTTAAGAAAAACTATACAATTATTTTTCAATGCTATTGAATGGTTTAAAAAATTAGCATAATAGTTTTGTTTGGAGTTTTTTCTTAAACCATAAGTTAAATTCATTCTTTCTTTTTTTATAGATAATTCAAAATTTTTAATTTCCTTGAAACCTATAAAACATTTTTTAATTTCGTTATTTTCAAAATGTATTTTAAATTCATTTTCAGATATTTTTTCTTGATTTTTATCTGCCCAGTAGTTTTTTATAACTTTATACATAATGTTTTTTTTTAGGTTTTAAATTATATCAATATTAGTTGATAATGTAGTAAGTTTTTCAACCTCGTAAAATGCAACATTTTTAGAGTGGTCGAAATAATTTGTAACATACGTTCTCGCATCGTCCGAATTTTTAAAACTTTTTAAGTATGCGTTTTTGCCGTTGATTAAGATAAATTTTTTCATTTTTTAGTAGTTTTAAAGGTTAAAAATTAGTTGCCTTGTCGGTATCGCTCCGATAAATTAATCGTATTAACAAGGCGGTTTTTTAGTGTAATTAAATTAAATTTCTTTCTTTAAGTTCTTGAAGGGTTAAAATAATACTAGCTTCTTTCAATTCGTTTAAAAGTGTTTTTTCTGAAACATATTTAATCTGTTTATTGTTGCTATTTTCATTTAAGAAATTTTGCAACCACTTATAAAACAAAGTACATTTTCTTTCTAAACTGTATTCGCTTATTTTTTTAGATTCTTTTAACCTATCAAAAAAACCGTTCATTTTAACATAAAATATCTTTTCATTTTCAAGAGTTAAAACCGCATTTTCAGAACCTAAACAACTACTTAAAGTAGATAAAAACATAATTTCTCTTTTATTAAAATCAATTAAATCTTGTTTGCTAACGTCGTTATACTTGTTGAATTTTTCATTTTGTGTGAATTTCATGATTTTTAAAATTTAAAGGTTATTTTTTTTTTGTTCCTCGTTTGGTATCGCTCCAATTAATAACTCTTTGTTAACGAGGTTTTAGCATTACGGATGTAATCGGCTAATTATTATTAGCTTTTTCAAGTCTTTCATTTACTGTATTTTTAAATTTATTAAAGTTATGTTTCCCATAATTATTTATTACTTCGTCTGAAATAAATTCTGCAAACTTAAATATATCTAAATCAGCTTTTTTAAGATGTTTAGATATAAATCTTAATTCTGCATTTAATAATTTATTGCTCATAATTATACTTTATTTATTTCACCTTTTTTTATTGCTTCTTCATTACTGGAGAAGCAACCAAATACATCTCCGTTAATTTTTAATATAAATCCATTTTCTGAATCTTTGTATATTTCGTACATGATTATATTTTACTTAAAGTTTTCATTATTCTTTTAATTTTTTTGTGTTTTTTTACCCTTTGTTAATATCGGTTGTACTTAATTTACTAAACACTTCATTTATTGCAGACCAAATGATATTAAATTGTTCATCGTCTACATTAGCCTCTATTAAACTTTGATTTAATGTTTCTGTTAATTGTAAAAAGTTTATTTTTATACATTTACTCATAATTAAATGGTTATTTTAATTTTTTTCTATTGGGTTTAATTCTTTTAATAAAAGTTTTGTATTATATATTCCGTTGTTTGTCAATTTTCTTTGCCAAACTTTTTCCTTAAACGCCCAACGAAAACCGTAATTTTTAATAATGTCTATAATTTTTCTTTCTGGTTTTTCGTCGTGTACTATTTTTATACGCTCATCTTTGTAAGATATAACAATTTTAAAACCGTTGTAATTATGTATTTTATCTTCCTTTCCTTGCCTCTCCTCGTTTGCTTTAATTATTTTTTCTGTTTCTTCTTCTAATTTCCAAAATTTATGGCGGTTTGTAAAAATTGGTTTGTTTACTTGTTCATTATAATTTTTCACTAATTGAGTGGCTTTTTTTATTATTTCAATTTCTCCATTTTTTGCAAAGGTTAAAACCCTGTTGTACAATCCATTTTGTATCAAAGTTCTTGAACTACCTTTATTAATTCCTGTATCAATATTAGTAATATATGCACAAGATTCTAAAATCATTTCTTCACATTTTACCCAATTTTCAGAATTTATTTCGCTTTGTGGTCTTCTTTTTTTAATTGCTTTTAAAATCCCTGCTATTGCTTTATTTCTAAAGTTGTAAAAGTCATCGCTTCTATTTCTCTCGCTGTTATTTGCTTTTTCGTGTCTTCTATTGTTAAAACCCCCTGCACCTGTTATCATTACGGAAAAACAGCGACTTTTTGCACTCATCCAATTTGAGTAATGTTTTTTAAACCCATTTATATACCTTTCTTTTTCTTCTTCTGTTGCATTTTCTATTTCTTTTAAGTCATCTATTAAGGCTTTTTCATTTTCTCTAATATATTGCTCCCCTCTTTTTTCTGGGTCAAAAGAAGTGTTTCTAAAAGCGTTAATAGATAACTGTATTAACTCCTGTAAGTTTGCTTTATTATTCATTTTTTTTTATTTAAAGGTTATTTTATAAAATTTCTTCGCTTTAGTTCCTCTAAAGCTTCCGTGTTCCACGATAACATGATTTTTAAGTTTGTTTTAGAAACTATTTTAAAATTATCTTTTGCAGCGTTGTATTCTTTTATACTATCTAAAAAAAGTTCTTTTCTAGCGTATAAAAACGCTCCTAAATCATCGGGATTGATAAAGTATTTAGTTGATGAGTTTTTAAACTTCAATAAAAAAGGATGATTTAAAGAAGTATCTAAGTAGTTGCAATTTTTCATAATTTTGTAGTTTTAAGGTTTGTATTTATTTTTATGGTTTTAATATTCTTTTTTAACTGTTATACCTATAGAATTAAATGCAATAGGTGGCAAATTATACCTTTCTGATATTATTTTGTCAGAGTGCAAACTTTCGGCAAATGTAAAACTACCTATTAATTGACCATCTTTATAATAGTTTTTTAATTTGAAATTTTTTGTATTACTAAACATAATTTTATTTTTAAAGGTTATTTTTTTATTAGTTCTTGAGTAAAATTTATGTTTTTCTTCATTCTATTTAAAGCAAAAACAACATCTTTATTAGATTTCAACTTTTTAATGATGTTTAAATCATCTTGTAAGTCTTTCAATAACGCACTTGTTAAATCGTCCATATCTTTATTTTTTTATTATTAGTAACGCACCTAAGCAATCGAACCTAGTAAACTACAAATAGTTTAAATTCTGAATTGTACGTTTGTTTGTTTTCGTTTCCCGAAGCCAACGCTCACACGCCGAAACTTCCGTCCTTGAAAAGAACGTTTTAAAAAACCCGATAAGTAAAAGAACTTAGAAAGAAAGAGTAAAAACATACATCCTTATTTCTTACACTACAAATATACAACTTTTACACATTATAAAACAAATAAAACACAATAAAAAATGTTAAAGAAATGTTAAAATATGTTAAAGAAATACTCTCATAAATTTATAAACTTTCAAACGGCTAAATTTTTACTAATTTTACAAGATGAAAACAAGGTCCCGCCATTGAAGTAGTAAGGCTTTACAAATAACACTAATAAGAAACACTATAAAGAGATAAAAACAATCAAAGACAAGATAACACCACTAAGAAAATAAAAAGGCTTAAAAAAGGCTTATAATAGTAATTTCGCTATTGAGATAGTAAACTTATCAGAAGTAACAACATAACAAGAGAGAAAGAGAACAAACAAACAAAACAAAGAAACATAATGGAGAAAGACAAAACTAAAAAACAAAATCCTAAAAAGAACATAGTTAATAAAATAGAGGGGAAACCACGAACCTACAAACAAAACCGCAATCCACCTAAAAACACTGGTGTTATCAACGGCGTAGACTTAAACCCGATGCATAAAGACGTTTTAAATGAATGGTTTACTAATGGTTATAATAAAAGCAAAGCAGTAATGGTATGCAATACTAAGGTCAAGAGCCAAACGTCAGCCGTACACATATTTAACGCTATTGCAGGAGGGAAAGAGGCTAAGAAGTACATAAGCCACTTACAAAGCCAATTAAGAAGTTCTAACCACATAAGCCGAGAACAGGTATTAAATGAGTTGGTTCAATGGTCATTCACTGATATAAGCGACTTAATGAATGACGAGGGTGGGCAACTAACCCCACAGCAATTCAAGGAGTTACCGCCAGCAGTACGCCGTGCTGTTCAGTCTTACAAAATCAACGAGCGTACCGAGGTAGACAGGGCTGGCAATGACATAACTATAAAGACCATTGATATTAAATTAGTATCTAAGCTTGACGCAATGAAAGAAACAGCAAAAATAATCGGAGCGTATGAGATAGATAACAACCAAAAGCGTGGCATCACAGACTTAACAGACGTTAGCCAAGAGGCACAGAAGGCACTGTTCAACGCTATAAACCTAATAAACAAAGACAAAGAAGCTAATAAAAACAACTAACAAAGGTAATACAAGGGGAGTACAACACCAATAAACAACTAAACAACAAAGACACCCCCCTACACCCCAACTCGACCTCAATCAAATACTCCTCTACCCCCTCACGATAATTTTTTGCAAAAAAGGTAATTGGTTGGTATTTTTGTAACGAAATAGTTGCAAAAGTACAGGTAATGTTGTAGATTTGTAACGGAATAATGACAAAAGTATAAGATTATGTTGGTTCGGGATAAGATTAAGGCGATAATGGATTTGCATGATTTAGGTAAGGCTGATATGTTGCGTATGTTTATGTTGAGTGATGGTACTTGGCGAAATGTTATGCGAAAGGGTAATTACAGGGTTGTTATGTGGCAGAGGGCATTTTTGGAGGGTTATGAATTGGGAAAAAAAAAATCCGATGCTGACGCATCTTAGTTGTTATGGTTGTTGCGGGATTTTGGTGGTTTAACGGTTAAATTAGGAATAAATGGATTTTAAAATACAATTACCTTTTGATAAGGACGATGTTATATATACTGTTGAGCATTGTAAGATAGAAGCTTATTATGTTGAGGGATTAGAGTTTAATAAAACACCTAAAGACTTATTTGGAGATATAAGTTATGATATAAAAGTGAATGTTGAACGGTATAGCGATGGTATAAACTCTTTCAAGCAAAGCATACTTCTTAAAGATTGTTTTTTAAGTAAGGAAGATTTAATAAAGCAATTAGATAGTTAAATTAAAAAATATGTGTGATGGTTAATTGGTTTTTGTTTGGTTTTTAATGTTGGTATGATTTTGTTTTTTATCAATATTGTGATTGATGACGAGGATGATTTTGATGATTATGCATTATAAAATTGTGTTATGGATATATTAGAAGATAGAGAGGAGCTTTATGAGTTTTACAAGTGTTATTGTTTAGATAACTTGAATATGCCTTTAGAGCGTATTTCTAAGGACTTTAAGAGCGTTATACTTACGAGGTATGACTTTATGCCTTATTTCTTTGTTGTTGAGTTACAACGGCGGGGTTATGATTTAACGATTAGTGAGGATTTGTTTTGTGTTAATATTAAAAGTGAAAAATAGAATTTATGGCAAAAATGATGTATGGTAGCATAGATGTTACTAAGATTGACAAGAGTAAGATAGTTTCAACGAATGACAAGGGCGAACCTTTTAAGAATGGTGGTAAGTTTTTGAGTGTTGTAGTTTGGGTAAATGATGAAGATGATAATTACGGTAATATTGCGAGTATTCAGCAGAGTTTATCAAAGGAAGAGCGAGATAGTGGTGTTAAGCCTACTTATTTGGGTAATTTAAAGGAGTTTCGTCAAGGCAATGCTCAAGGTTCTGCCCCTGCTTCTACACCTGTGCAAAACTCGGTTAGTGACGAAGATGACCAATTACCATTTTAATTAGTTTTATGATTAAGGATTCGGTAGTTTCGAGTGTACGGGAAGATTTAAAGGTTCGTTCAGAAGTTGGTATTAAAAAATACAACACAACTTTGGATAGGACTGACATTGATTTAAAGGGATGGCTGCAACACGCTTACGAGGAGACTTTGGATAAGGCACTTTACCTTAAAAGGGCGATAAGGGAGTTGGAGGAGTAGTTTTATAGTATAATTAAACAATCTGTAATATATTTAAACAATATGTTACGGATTTTTTTTGTAAATTGAGAAATATGGAAGAAAACCAAGCGTTAGATTTAATATCACAGTATGGGGAGGATGAGATAAATAAGTTCATGCTTAATTACCGTCTGCAAAGTTTTAAGAGGGGTGATTTTGACTTTATAGTTAATGGTATTTCGGCTAATGACGAGGGTGATTTTGTAAAAGGTGATGTTGCTACACACGCTAAACAAAAAGAAGCTTTGATAACATTAACCTCTAATACTTACGACCAATTTTTGTATGGTGGAGCTGCTGGTGGTGCCAAGAGTTTCACGGGAATGAGTTGGATTGTCTTTAGTGCTTTATCTTATCCAAGAACAAGGTATTTCATTGCGAGAAATGAGTTAAAGGATATTAGGGAGTCTGTTTTAGTAACTTTTGAGGAGGTTTGTCTTAAATACGGTATAAATGACTATAAGTATAATTCGGTTTTGAACTTCATAAAGTTTCCAAACGGAAGTGAGATAAATTTAATAGAGGTTAAGTACAAGCCATCTGACCCCGAATACAAGGATGTTGGTTCTACTTTATACACTTGCGGATGGTTTGAGGAGGTAGGTGAGATTCATGAGAAAGCTGTTAGTGTTTTAACAACAAGGATTAATAGATGGAATGTAGACCCTTATAATTTAAAAGGTATTGTTTTTTTAACGGGAAACCCTGCAAAGAATTGGACTAAAACTCAATTTTACGATAAGGATAAGAATGGTCAAATGTCTATTGAAAATAAAGATGAAGCTTATTTCAAGAAAAAGTACTTAGGCTGTTTAGTTACCGAAAACCCATTTATATCACAAAAGTATATTAATTCTCTAAAGAAGCAAGCGACTAATGACAAGGCGATATTTGAGAGGTTGTTTAAGGGTAATTGGGATTACGATGACAACCCATTTCAGTTAGCCGACCAAGAAATGATAGAACAGGTTTTTAACAACGACCACGTTATTGGTGGTAATAGTTATATCATTGCGGATGTTGCACGTTTTGGTAATGATAAGGCAGTAATAGGCTATTGGAAAGGTTGGGATTTACGAGATGTTATTGTGTTAGATGTATCAAAAACAACGGATATAGAATTAGCTATACTAACACTACGTAGGAAATATAAAGTATCTAAAAACAGGGTTTTGATAGATGATGATGGAGTCGGTGGTGGTGTTACAGATGCGACAGGTGGTAAGGGTTTTAGAAACGCATCAAAGCCATTAAAGGTAAGTAAAGATACACCTAATTACAAAAATCTTCAAGTTCAATGCTTGTATTTGTTAGCTGATAAGATAAATGATGGTGGATTGTATATTTCAGCCGACCTTACCAATAAAGAAAAAGAGCATATAATAGCTGAATTAGCACAGATACAGGCTAAGGGTGACCATGACCCACAAAGAAAGTTAGATTGTAAAAGTAAGGCTGATATAAAGAATGATATAGGTCGTTCTCCCGATTGGAGGGATATGATTATGATGCGAGTATTTTTTGATTTAAAAAGAGAGCGTAGACCTGTTGCACGTTCAAGGGAAAGAGGTTTATTTTAATGTTAAAATGTTTGAAATTAAACATTAAATATTTTTTTATTACTTTTGTGTGTGAATTTTAACGATTAGCAATGGCTGTAAGTAACGATGAGATTGTAAAAATTATTGAAAAAGGTGCAAGTGAAAAGATAAAACTTTCACGAAAACGTGCTAATAAATTAAATATGCACTTAACAGGAAAAGGTGTTAAGGAGTATTTAGAGCAATTAGATGGCTATGAAACCAATGCCCAAAAAATACTAAGAGAGAAGTTAGTAAAATCTAACAGGTCTTTGTTTAGTTTTATATTAAGACCTACTGATAAGATATTTACAGCAAAGGGCGGAAGTGTTAATTACAATTTACCTACTGAAACTAAAAACTTTATAAAAGATAACCTTAGTGATGTTGCTGATGGTTTAGATGTAAAGAAGTATTTAAAAAAGGTTGTAAAGACACAATATTTCATTGACCCTAACGCTGTTTTATTTATAGATATAGATGAGATGGGATACTTAGAAACCCACGTTATAAATTCGTCTGAAATACTATACTACAAGAACAAGGGAAACAAGATAGATTGCATAATTTTTGAACCTTACAAAAAGGAACTTGAAAAAGATGCCGAGTTAAAGTATAAACTTCAAGGTTTACCCGAAAAATTCAAAAAGGAAAAAGAGAAACTTTATTACAGGGTTTTAGATAAAGATTTGGATAGGATTTTTGTCAATGACAATGGCGATATTTCAGAGATTGAATCAGAAAGAATTAAAAACTATTTTGGGTTTGTTCCTGCGATGATTTTGGGCGATGAAAAAGATGCAAACTACGATATATTTGAAAGTCTTATTGCAGATATAGTAGAAGATGCAGATGGTTTTTTGCGTAGAGTTTCTGTAACAAACACCCATGAATTAGCACACTTATATCCGAGGTATTGGGCATACGAACAAGCGTGTACAAAATGTGGAGGAGAAGGTACTGTTTCTTATGAAACCAAAAAAGCGGAAGGTGAAACACCTGCTGAATACAAAACAGAAGTTTGTTCAAGTTGTGGTGGCGGTGGAATAAAGACTAAATCAAATCCGAGTGATGAGATTCTTTTGAGAGCGCCAATGGATGATGAGAAAGTTTTAGCACCTCATATTGCAGGGTATATACAACCCGATTTAGGTAGTGCAAAGTTTTACAATGAATTGATAGAAAAGGCTAAAAACACTATGTTTCAAGCTTTATGGGGTACAACTTACGAGCAAGGAGGTAAAAGAGAAACAGCAACAGGTAGATTTTTAGATGCACAACCTGTACAAGATAGGTTGAGGGATATATCAGATACTTTTTCGTCATTACATAAATTCATGTTGGATTGTTATGGAAAGGTTTTGTTAAGAAATCCAATATACGAGAGTTCTGTTTCATACGGTACAAGATACATTTTAGAAAGTCCTGATGATATTTTAGATAAATACATTGAGGTTTCAAGAGAGGGTGGTGTTTCTAACATTGCGAAAATCGATATGAGAAACAGGTACTTTGAAGCAGAGTATCAGAATGACGATGTAGGTTTGACTAAAAGAATTAAGTTATCAAATATAGAGCCGTTTCCAGAATTATCAGCAAAAGAAGTTTCTGATATGGAGTTTATAAGCAATGTTGATAAAGCAAAAAAGGCTTATTATTCTACTTGGGCAGGCACGTTATCGGATGCTGAAATAATATTGCAAACAGAAGAACAATTAAGAGATGAATTTAATAAGTATATTGATAAATTAAATATAAATAACAATGAAGGAACACAAGTTTTACAAGGAGGAATACCACCGAGGAGAGTGGAAACCCCTAATGATTAAAAAGAACGGAAACGAAACACAAGCGTTTGTTTTAATTACGGATGAACAATCCGAGTGGATGAACAGAAGTAGTTTAGAAACTAAAATTAGATACGTTAAGACAGAAGTTGAAGAGTCAAGTGCTTTAACCGAATTAAGAGTGAAGTACGAAGAAAAGTACGGTAAAAAGCCTCATCATTTATGGAAAGAGGACACTATCAAGGAAAAATTAGAAGAATAAAACCCGTAAAAAATGAATAAAAATTTATTACAAAGTTTAGCCAAGATGGCAAAAGTAACCGATGTTGAAGCGTTTAGCAAGGCATTACAGTCCGAGACGGACACAGATTTTAAGTTAGATACTGAAAATCTTATTGTACGAACAAAAGAGGAGGAAGAGAGTTTTAAGTCAAACTTAACTAATTTAGTTAAGGATAAGGCTTTTTCTGATGCTTTTGAAATACAAATCAAGAATATGAAGAAAGAAGTAGGTTTAGAGTTCGAGGGTAAAAAATCCAAAGACTTTATGGAGGCTTACAAATCTAAAATTCTTGAAGAAGCGAATATTGAGCCAAATAATCGAATTTCTGAATTAGAAAACACTTTAAAAACTGTAACTCAAAGCCTTGAAAAAAAGGACACGGAGTATGCACAATTAAAAAATGGTTTTAGTTTAGAGAAAAACAGATTAAAGGCAGAATCATTGATACCTAACTTACCTGAATCTATCGGATTGGATAAAAAAGAGGTTGCAGACCTTTTCTTTTTAAAACATGAGGTTAAAGATGATGGAATTTACAAAGATGGAGAAAGATTAATCAATCAAACAACGGCACAACCTTTTCAAATAGAGGATGCTGTAAATAACTTTATATCTGAAAGAGGTTGGAATAAACAACCATCAGGAAGAGGGGGAGGAAGCCAACAAGGTCAAGACCCTATAAATAAAATTAGTTCTTTAGATGAATTTAACTCTTTAGCAGAAAGTAAAGGATATAGACAAGGTAGTCAAGAATACAATTCAATGTTAGCTGAAAAAATAAAAGAAAACCCTGATTTAGTTCAGATTAATTAATTATTAAAATAATTTTACAATGGCAAATTTACAAGATACACTTAGACTTGCAGCGATAGCGAATGTTACAAGACAGCTATCCGAAAAAGGAGAGTTTAGAGATTACCAACATTCAGCAACAAGAGCTTTATTAGATGGTGAAAATGATGTTTTTAGAAACCTAAACGCATTGAAACAATCAGATGTACAACCTACAAAAGTAGATTTACATAAAAAAGTTTATACTGCATCGGGTTCTGCGAAATCAGCTAACCACACAGCAGCAGCATTTCCTGATTCTTTCGTAAAAGATATTACTTATACAAGGCTAACGCAAACCTTTAAAGTATCTACGAAACAAGCGGATATGAATAGATTAACATACGAAAGTATTTTAATGCACGAGATGAAAAACAAGTTTCAATCTTTGTATGCGGATTTATCAGCAGCGAATATTGCTTGGTTAAACACTAATCGTTCGCAAGTGGCAGAAAATGGTTTAATGGATTTTGATGGGGCAACTTTTCAATTTGATAACCCATTGGCAGAAAGAAACTATTTCTTTGACTATATCAAGGCAAACCAAAGAGCTAACAAGTATAATGGTAACAACACTATACAAGTAGGTGATTTAAGAACAAATGCTTTACATAGACAATTATCAGCCAACGGAATAATGAACGCTGACAATACAGCTTTCCAAATCCCTGGAATTAATATTTACGAAGAGCCACAAATGACAACAGGAGTAGATTCTACTTCTTTTATTTGGGAGAGAGGTTTAGTAGGTATGACTACATGGAATGAGCCTTTAAATAGACGAGGAGATGGTTCTATTGATAGTAACAAAGGTTTATTTACAACAATGGTAGACCCTGCATTTGGAATGACTTTAGATGTTCACATTATCAACAAGGTTGCTGATACATCGGGTTCAGGTGGAAACGTACAAGATGTTGTAGATGAATATGAAATTTCATTAACTTATGCAACGGAAGGTTCTTGGACTGATGTTGCTAACGAGTCACACATCTTTAAAGTTGTACAAGCAAACTCGTAGTAGATGACTATATCAGAAGCAAAAGATATATTAGTCAAAAGATTAGGTTGGAGAAACGATAAGACCGTTGATGGTTTTGTCGTTTCTACCGACAATCTTGTATCGGAAAGCGGTAGGTTTTTTCAAGACGAGCATAGTGCAATTACTTTGAATAACATAAGGGATTGTCAGCCGTTGCTTAATATCAGTGAGTATGATTTTAATGATTACTTACAACGATTAAAAACTCAAATCGCATTTCAAGTATTATCTGCTGTTTTTGAAAAAGACACTGTTAATGATAGGTTGTTTGACCTGTATGGAAGTGGTTTTGATAACTTACTAAGTTTACGAATGGTTATTGTTGTTTCAGAATTAATGATGACCACTACGAGGTACAATGTAACCGAAAGGTTTACAGAGGATTTTGTAGGTAAGTTGAATTATGATATTTTCAGAGAAGCACCAAACAAGTTTGCTATTAGAGGAGCTAACTATTCACATACGTTAGGTATTGCAACGAGGTATGATTTTGAGTTAAAAAGCGTTCAAAGGCGATTCGGTAGTCAAAGGAATATATTAAGAACAATTACAAAAGGCGAAGTTTATAATGAATTTTACGACAACATCAACGGTTGGAATAGATACAATAATTAAATCTATACAATCAGAGCTATACGATTCACTCATTGAAAGATGGGTAGATGATATTGATGGTTATGGTAGGGTTTATAAAAATGAAACTGAAAAAGGTATTGTTCCAATGCACTATATTTCAGAGAATGACTATAAAGATGTTTATTTTGACGATTCTAAGTCGGGTCAATTCTTTTTTATAACAAACGATAAGACCTCTACAAGTGATGAATTTATGTTTCAGAACAGAGTTAAAGTTGTCTTTATGGTTGATTTAACCAAAATAATTGGAGAGGGTAGGCAAGACGAATTAGCAAGAAAGGATGCTATTGAAATTTTAAGGAATATTTCCTATAACAGATACACTATAATAGATGTAGATAAAAGTTTGGATAATGTTTTTCAAGGGTTGAATTATGACAAGGTAAGAAAAGCTAATATAAACCCTTTACACACGTTTTCAGTAAACCTTAATATAAACTATTACATTAACGATAAATGCGACTAATATGGCAGAAAAAAAGACAAACAAGGAAACAAGCAATAAGTTAGAACAAACTAAAATTGCAGAACCTAAAGCAACACCTAAATCAACAAAACCAAAAATTAAAACTGAAAAACACGAACTTTTGGAAGATGTTAAGTTAGGTAACAGAACAATAAAAAAAGGAGAAAAGTACCCACTAACAGAAAAGGGTGCAAAGTATTTCAAATCTAAAAATTACATTAAATAATTATGGCAACAATAATCGAATTAAAAGACTTAGTAAATTGTGGGGTTGGCTCAAACTTAGGTACAGGTAGTAAGGGGTGTCAAGCCATCTTAAAGGCTACCACATCTATTTGGCTAACAAGAACAGGATTTAAGTTTGACAAGACAGCAGATATAAGTTCTGATAGCTCTTATGTGAAACAATTACAAGCAGAGGGAAAGTTAATAATCTTAAAAGGTGTAAAGGAATTTACAACAAATAGAGAGGAAAATGTAACTGAAACTGATGGGGATGGTACAATAAGAGTAGTACGTAAAGGATTGTACGCTTTTAACGCAATGTTTAAGAAAGGTTTTAATTACCAATCTGCATTATCATCTATTTCAAGTTTCGGTGCATACGATGCTTTATTTGTAGACTCGGATGGTAATATTTTAGGTACAGTCGCTAATGATGGTTCTCTAAAAGGTATTACGACAGGTATGGTTGAAGCTGATGGTATTAGTTTCTCAACTTTCACAGAAACAATGTCACAAGGACTTACTTTTCAATTCTTAGACAGAACAGAAGTGGATGTTGATTACTTCTTTATTTCAGCTAAGGAATTAAATTGGTATCCTCAACGTTTAGATGGTGTTAATCAAGCGGTTGTTTCTTTTGATGCAATTCCTACTGATGGAGCAACTACATTTAATGCAACTGTTAAATTTAAACAAGGTTCAAAACCAATTACAGGTTTGGTTGTTGGTAACTTTCTTTTCAAAAACCAAGGAGCAACAGTTGTGCCTACATCGGTAGTAGAAGGTACTGATGGTACTTATGCTTTTACGGTAGCCACTGTAAATACAGATAACAAATTAGAG
>JBGCFH010000141.1:0-1583 GCA_045106825.1 Saprospiraceae bacterium
AGGCACATAAGTATCAAAAGTGTTTTCACAAAAGTTATTTTATTTTCACTCTTTTGTGAATTCCTTTTGTGTCTTTTGTACCTTTTGTGGTTCAAATAATACAATTTTTACACGTTTAATTTTTTATAAGAAAGCCGTTCATTTATTTATGATATGCTGAATTTAAGTTTTAAACTTTAGTAAACTTGTTCTTTTTTCTGGCTTTTGAGACAACCTCTTAAAAAATGGTAACATGAAAAATCATTTTGCATTCAAAGAACTCAAACGTTCAACACCGAACTGCACCATATTATTTTTCAAATCATCCATCAAAATCTCAACAGCATGATCACCACCAAACTCACCTAACGCAGCAACAGCATAAATAAATGCTCGACCCAACAACACAAAATCAGCACCAAGCGACAAGGCTTTCATAATATCCAAACCATTGCGAACACCGCTATCAAATAAGATTTTAGTCTTGTTTTTTACAGCACTAACAATATTCGGTAACGCTTCAATCGACGTAATTGCACCATCAAATTGTCGTCCACCATGATTAGAAACCATCACACCGTCGAAACCAACTTCAACCGCTTTAATGGCATCTTCTGGATGCAAAACACCTTTTAAAACAATCGCACCTTTCCAAACTTCACGAATCTTTTGACAATATTCCCATGACAATGTTCCGCCTAAACGATTACCGACATAACCACTAACAAACTTCATTTTCTTAACTTCCACATATTCCTCAATCGTTCGTAATCGTGGCAAACCATGTTTCAACGTTTCAATTGTCCAAGCTGGATGCGTCATACCTTGCCAAATCAAGTTTGGTGTTATTTTCGGTGGCATTTGCAAACCTGCTCGTTTTGTGCGTTCTCGACGACTTGCCATCGGAACATCTGCTGTTACTAATAAAGTGTGAAAACCAGCATTTTCTGCACGTTTCAAAATCGCTTTCATCAATTCCTCTTCACGAGGCGGATACAATTGAAACCAACCCATATTCCCAACGTGTTTTCCGACGGTTTCAGGTGTTTCCGTTGCAACTGTACTTAAAGTGTAAGGAACTTGATAACGGTTTGCTGTTGCGGCTAAATATTGTTCTACTTTTGGCCACATTAAGCCTGTCAAACCAATTGGCGACATTCCGAAAGGTGCATTATATTGTTGTCCAAAAAGCGTGGTTTCTATTTTGGGATTCAAAATACCTTTACAGAATTTTGGTGTAAAAGTAATATTATCAAAAGCAGCAATATTACGTTTAGTTAAACTTTCTCGTCCAGTTCCTGATTGCAAATATTCCCAAGCAACATGTGGAATTCGCTTTTTGGCTTTGATTGCTAAATCTTCTATGGCTGGATATTGATTGAAAAGTTTCGTTTTATTTTTTTCGTAAGACATGATACAAAAATACAAAAGCTATTGTAAACACGAGGTTCACAATAGCTTTTAGGAACAATTCAATAATAAATTTACATTTTCTAACTTGTTATTTTTCCTTTCTTCTTCGTTGAAAAGCCTCGTCGATACAAAGGTATCGCCTACGTTTTTCGCCTTGAATAAAGAAAAAATTACTGCGTCATAAAACGCAA
>JBGCFH010000142.1:0-11632 GCA_045106825.1 Saprospiraceae bacterium
AAAAGTAGCCGAATTTTCTTCTTACTATCAAGGAATGGGTTCGTTTCTATTATTGGCGAAAGCCAACGAAAAATACACGGCAAAAATCACAAAACCAGCTGGAATTAGCGAAAGATACAATCTACCATTGGCGAAAGCCAACACTGCCAATCTAAATATAATCGAACAAACAAAAGATAGAATTACATTGCGAGTTTCCTCGAATGTCGAAGCGAATTATGCCTTGATGGTAACTTCGAGAGAACAGGTTTTTGTCACGGAATTATTAGATAAACTCAATGGTGAAAAAACGATAGAAATCAACACCAAAGACTTGCCAATTGGTATTGCAAAACTGACTTTATTTAATGGTGAAAATCAACCAATTGCAGAGCGTTTGGCGTTTGTTAATCCACGTCAACAGTTGAATATTGAAATCGAAACGGACAAAGAAAACTACCAATTGCGAGAAACCGTAAAAGCCAAAATCAAAGTGACAGACGAAAATGGAAAACCTGTAAAAGGTCAGTTTTCGGTGTCGGTTGTCGATGAAACGTTGTTGACACATGCTGATGATAAACAGGCGAATTTATTAGCATATTATCTATTGACTTCGGACTTGAAAGGAAATATTAAAGAACCAAATTTCTACTTTGAAGCTCAAACGGAAGATGATAGAGTTGATAGAAAAAAGGCGTTGGATTATGTGTTGTTGACGCATGGTTGGCGGAGATTTAGTTGGGAACAAATGATGGTTAATAGTTTTCCAAGAATGCGTTATCAGTTTGAAACGACGAAGTTTCAAGGACAAGTTATTGATGCATTTAATCGACCATTGGCGAATGCAAAAGTGATTGTCGAAGGTTCGAAACGATGGAAAGATGCGACTTATGAAACAACAACGGATAGATATGGAAGATTTGTATTGAATAAAGTCGGTTTGTTGCCACCGTTTACGTTGAAGGCTTCTTATGGAGAATTTTCAGAACGGAAAGATATTGGTTATTATAGTCAGAACTGTCGAATGAAGTTGATGGCGAATTATTCACGAGATATTCATGGTCGAGTTGTGGATTACCGTTCAAGAGGTATTGAAGGTAGAAAGATTGAAATAACGGGTAAAAAGATGCCGACTTTAGCAGCAGTTTCGGATAGTTTGGGAAATTGGATGATTCCAAATGTGGATTTGCACAAGTATAAATTGGTGTCATTGCATTATCAAGGTGTTAATGTTCAAGGTTTGGATTTATCTTATTATGCGAATGGAAATACGGTTTTATTTAGACGTGAATTGAATAAAATATCAACGTTGGAAGGTAAAGCAGTGAATCATCGTAGAGAACCTTTAGAAGGTGCGATGGTTACGATTCAAGGTATGAAAGATACGGTTTGGACAGATGGAAATGGAAAATTCGTTATGCCAAATGTTGACTTTTCGAAGTATAGAGTTATAAAAGCAGTTTACGATGGAAGACATGAAGATATTAATTTTCATGGAAGACATGAACCGATATTGAGGTTCAAAACTTCAGATTATAATATCAAAATTAATTATGCGGAAGAAACGACAAATCAACCTGTAATTCGTGGAGTTGTATTGGACGAAAGTGTTAATGAAACCTTGATAGGTACAAGTATTATTGTTTATCAAAATGGAAAAATGATTTCAGGTGTTCAGACTGATTTCGATGGAAAGTTTGTGATTAAGAATTTGCCGAAAGGCAAGTATAATCTGGAATTTAAATATATTGGTTTTGATAATTCTTTTGCGAAAGACGTTGAAATAAATGATAGAAATGTGGACATGAAAGTGCCAATGTACACCAGTGCAATAGCTTTGAATGATGTTGTTATAACAGGATATGGAACGAGTACAAATTCTTATGTTGATGAATATATAACTATTTATGATACAGCTTATGCAATGAGAACAGTGGATGTTCCTGCTGTTTATGAAACGTTTATGGAAAGTATTATAATAAAAGAACCTGAAGTAAGAGAAATTCCTGTTCCTGCGGAATATGAAACTATTGAAGAAAGAGTTGAAGTTTCATCTGGTGTTTTTGAAACAAGAACAAAAACGGTTTTAGTAAAACCTGCATATACGGCTTTAGTCGAAATTCCTGCTGAATATTCGACAATCACAAAACAAGTTTTAAAAGAACCTGCAACGACAAGAGAAGAAATTGATAAAAGTCAGCCGCCAACAGTTACTTCTCGAATAATTAAAAAGACAATAAAAACTAAGAAGTATGCACCGATAAATTTTCCAACGATTACAGCTAATAAAATTCAAAATATTCCAACTACAGGTGAAAATCTTGCTGCATACACACAAGCAACACCAATAAGTATAAGAGATGTTAATGTTTTAGATGAAGTCGTTGTTTCTTATTCTACGCCATTAATAGAACAAGATAATACGACACAAGGTGCTGTCATCGTAAGTAAAGATATTGATAGATTGAGAATGGGGAATAGAAAAGTTAATGGAATTATAGCACAATCGGCAGGCATTTCGAGTGCGGAAAGTGGTCAGGCGATTAGCATTCGTGGTTCTCGATCGAATGCGACTGATTATTATATTGATGGTGTTCGAGTCGGTGGAAGTGTGATTCCACAGAGTGAAATTGAGCAGTTACGAGTTATTACAGGTGGAATTCCTGCAAGTTTTGGTGATGGCGATTTTGGTAATTTTTCAATAGGGAATCAGGATATAAATTTTTATACGAATCAAGATGGTGAAAAAATAGAAGCTCAATATAATCGTGTTTATTTGGAAATAGAACGAGATGATTATTACTATGGAAAGCCTGGTACTTACACAACTCGAAGGGCTGTAATTGATTATGGTCGAGCAGTCAGATTTCAAAGAGGTTATTATAAAGCAAGAACGTTTTATACACCAAAATATGGTAGTTTAAAAGCCATTACTCGGGATGATTTTCGGACAACATTGTATTGGGAAAATGCAATGGAAACGAATGATAAAGGTGTTGCGAAATTTGATTTTCCAAATGCAGATGCAACGACAAATTATCGAATTACGGTTGCAGGATTTTCTAACGAAGGTGGAATTGGTTTGAGTACCGAAAAGTACTTTGTTCAAATGCCTTTTGCGTTACAAACGAAAGTTCCGAATAGCGTTTTGACTGGTGACAAATTGGTGATTCCAGTAACATTGATGAACAATACCGATGAAGTAATTACTGGTGATTTGATGATGCAAGTTCCTGCTCATTTTGAGTTGCAAAATATTATTCCTCGTAATATTAAATTGCAGCCAAATTCTGTACGAGTATTAAAATTAGAGTTTGATGTTGGAAGCGAGATTTCAAAAGGAGATGTTTATTTTAATTTTCAATCAGAAGATTTTGAAGATGCGTTTGCGACACAGATTCGGACGATTTCGAGAGGTTTTCCTGTGAATGAAGTGATGGCAAATAACAAAATTTCTGGTGATTTTGAGTTTAATTTATCACAACCTTTAGAAGGAACGGTTGATATAAAATTGACGGTTCATCCGAATGTATTGAGTGATTTGGTAACTGGTGTTGATAGAATGTTTCGTCAACCGAATGGTTGTTTTGAGCAAGTGTCAAGTTCTAATTATCCGAATTTATTAGCATTAAATTATATTAGAAATACGAACAATAAAAATCAATCTATCGAAGCAAAAGCCGAACGGTTTTTAGCGGCTGGTTATGAGAAAATGAAAGGTTATGAAGTCGAAGGTGGTGGATTTGATTGGTGGGGAAAAGCTCCTGCTCACGAAGGCTTATCGGCTTATGGCTTGATGCAATTGGTCGATATGTCAAATGTTTATGATGTTGATAAAGCCTTGATTGATAGAACGGCAAACTGGTTGTTAAGTCGTCGTGATGGCGAAGGTAATTGGGAGCGAAATAGTCGGGCATTACATACTTGGGTTGGTAATGATTTGGTGTTTAATAATTATATCATTTGGGGATTAGCGGAAGCTGGTTATGGCGATAAAATTTCTGCCGAAATCGAAGCAAATTATGAAAAAACGATTCAATCTGAAAATCCTTACGTCATGGCTTTGATGGCCAATACGTTGTCAATACTCAATGATGAACGTGCTGATGATTTGATTGAAGCCTTATTGTTGATGCAGCAAAAAGATGGAAGCTGGAAAGGTATAAGCCGTTCAATTACAGGTTCTTCTGGTCGAGGTTTGGATATTGAAACAACGGCTTTGGTTGCTTTGGCGTTGATGGATTGGGAAGCAGACGAAGAAAAATCTTTAAGAAACGCCATCGACTATTTGGCGAAAGCCAAAAATCAATACGGATTCGGTTCGACTCAATCAACGGTTTTGGCTTTAAAAGCTTTGGTCGAATATGCAGAACATACGAAAAATATGGGCGAAGATGGTGAGATTATTTTGTATCGTGGAATGACCGAAATTGCAACTTTCGACTACGAAGCGTCAATGACTGAACCGATTGTTTTTGATAGTTTGCAACAGTATTTTAATAAAGAAAATAATAAATTGAAAGTCCGTTTTGTTGGCGTAACAAAAGCGTTGCCTTATGATTTGAGTGTGAATTATCATACGACTTTGCCACAAAATGATCCGTTGACACATATTAATATTAATACAACAATCGAAAAACCAAAAGCAATGATTGGTGAAACGGTTCGCTTAAAAGTGGAGCTGAATTCAACTCATTATGTTCCGATTGAAAATCCAATTGCGGTTGTCGGAATTCCTTCTGGTTTGTCGTTGCAACCTTGGCAATTGCGAGCGTTAGAAGAGAAAAATGCAGCCGATTATATTGAGTTGTGGAATGGTTACATCGTGTTTTATTTCCGAGAATTGACAGGAGAAAAAGTAATTAATTTGGACTTAAAAGCGGAAGCCGCAGGAACGTTTGAAGCTCCAGCTTCGTCAGCGTATTTGTATTATGACAATGATAAAAAATCGTGGTCGTTGCCGCAAAAAGTCGAAATACAGTAGTAAAACGCACGCAGATTGTCGCAGATTTATTCTGAATTAGCTTCGCTAATTATTATTGTAAAATTGGTGAAGTCTGCGTAAATCTGTGTGAGAAAATATTTTCAAGTTAGGCGATTGAAAAACAGTTCCGTTCGTGAAGTGAGTTTGCGGACGGATTTTTTTTGTGTTATTGAAACACGGATTGAACGGATTGAACGGATTGATCGGATTTGACGGATTTGACGGATGAACACAGATTTTTTATAAATTTTTTTACGAAAAATATCCGTTTGAATCCGTGTTCTAACGTTATTACTAAAAATATAAAAGGGCAATTTTCATTTTACTGAAAAATTGCCCTTTTGAACTAAAAAAGTAAAAAGATTTTATAGAACACGAACGTTAACTGCGTTCATTCCTTTGCGACCTTCTGCTTCATCGTATTCAACTTTATCACCTTCTCTAAGGTCATCTAATAAACCTGAAACGTGTACAAAAATATCTCTTCCTGAATCTTCATTTGTAATGAATCCAAAACCTTTAGACTCATTGAAAAATTTAACTGTACCTTTTGGCATAAAAATTTAAAATGAAATTATAAGCCCACTTTTACTACTAAATATTACTAAAAAACCTCTTAAAATTTTGGACATTACCTTCATTAAATTTACAAAAAGAAATTCAAATTGTTATTCCGAATTTTTTGGATTAGACAACCATTGTAGCAACTAAAAATAAACTAATAACTATTGTTAATAAAAATATCGCTGCAAGATACACATACTCTTTTGTTATTCTAAGTTAATACCAAAAAATATAGTACAGATTTTATTTTTTAGTATAAATAATCAAAAATAGATGAAGGATTTGTTGTACAAATTACTTACTTCGGTCAAGAAGTATTGAAAAGTTTCCATTCTTATTTCAAAATAATAGTCACATTTGGATAAAAATCATTCAAACGATTGATTAAATTTTCATCTGGTTGATGATTGGTAATAACAATCGTTTTTAAGTTTGGTATTTGTTGTAAGGTTTCATCTGGAAGCCACGAAATATAATTGTAATCAATTTCTAAATATTTTAATTTAGGACAGACTACTTCAAATGAATTTTCAACGATAATATCTTTAAGGTAGAGTTTTTTCAAATTATATAATCGAATACTTAAATTATCAAACTGTGTATTTTCTAATTTTAGAATTTCCAATTGTTTTAATTCTATGAATGGAATATTATCTAAAAATCCAACGGTATTTGATAAATCTAAATAAGTTAAATTATTATCCGCTAAGAAATATTGAAATTCGTTATCCGTTTCATTATATCGACAATTTTGCATCGTGATTTTTGACACTTTTTCACTTCTAAATATTTCATAAGGGAAATATTCAAAGAAGTTATTCGATAAATTGATACTTGTACATTTATTCAATAAGGTTGTTAATTCATCGTAATCAAAACCTATAAACTCGAATAAATCATTGTCAACGCCTTCGAATTCGTTGGAAGAAACATCTAAATAATCCATTGTTTTCGGCAACGACATATGAAGATTATAGAAGCTATTTAATTGATTATTAGATAATAAAATCGTATCAACGTGTGAAGAACTATTGAAAGTTGGACATTCGTCTAATTGATTATGAGATAAATCAATCGTTTGTAACGCTGCTAAACAGCCGACGCTACAAGGATGATAATCGACATATTCGATTTGATTATGACTAAGATTAATTCGTTCAATATTTATATGATTTTCAAATTCGACTTCTTCGATACGATTATATGATAAGTCGATTTGTTTTAATTTTGATAAACTATAAATTTCAAACGGAATTTTTTCCAAACGATTATTTGATAAATTAAGTGATGTAAGATTTTTGAATTTGGTAATATCTATTGGTAATTTTTTTAAATTCAAACCGCTGAAGTCCAATGATTTAACTTCATTTGGATTGTCTAAATACTTCCCAAAAGTCTCATAATATTGTTGATCTTTTTGCTTTTTTCCAAAATATGACCAAGTAAAAACACCAATTTGTAGTAGAAATAATCCTAATAATGTGAGTTTGAGTTTGCTGGACATAGTTAGTAATTTTCGTTAATTATTCTATATCCGATTTTAGCATTTGGATATTTGAGTTTTATATCTATTAATTCATTGTCTAATACTTCAATATCGCTTTCTGAAGTGTAGAAGTAAATTGTTTGAAGTTTTGGTAAATCGGGTAAATCAGATAATAAACTGAACGAATCAGAAATATGTATGATTTCTAAATTTGGCAACAATAACTTAAGATCTCCGATAATTGTAGCATCAACTATATTAAGTTCTTGTATACTTAAATTGAAGAGGAAAAAATTCTCTAATGTTTGCTTCTCAAGATTTAGTTCTTTCAATTTTAGTTGATGTACTAATTCATCTGTAATTGTTAGATTATTATTTCCAAGGTCGAAAACCTCTAATTGACTTGCCCAAAGTTCCTCTATCTCATCAAAGCGACAATTATTTAAAAATAGCTTTTTTAGTATAAAGTTTTCACTGAAAAGAGCAGGAGGAAGCTGTCTATTATTCAACACAGTATTATTGGATAAATCAATCGAATAACAAATGTTCATCATCAATTCTGCATTTTTGAAATCATTTAAATCGTTGTTTGACAAGTCCAAATGCTGAACGATTTCGGGGAGTTTCATCGCAATATCTCTGAAACTATAAAGGAGATTATTGGATAAATCAATTGTATCCATTGTTCCACTTAACGATGGAAAAGCACGTAATTGATTGTATGATAAATCAATAGATTGCAATGCTTTTAAGTAAGATTGACCATTAATTTGTGTCAAAAGATTATGACTGAAATCTAAGTGTGTTAAGCTATTTGAAATTTGTAAAAATATGATTTTGAGTTGATTATGACTCATATTTAACTTTTTTAAGTTCGGTAGTCTATATAAAATAGAGGGAACTTTTTCAAAGTCGTTATAAGATAGATTAATCACTTCTACATTCTGAAACTGTAGCATTTCGTCTGGTAAATCGGTCAATTCAAAACTTTGAAAGTCCAAGATTTTAACACTTCGAGGGTTTTCTAAATAAGTCTCTAACTTGATTTCAAAATCTGATTTTTGGGTTTGATAATCATATTTTGCCCAAATGATAATACTTATTTGAACGATAAATAATCCGAATAGTAAGAGTTTTGTTTTGTTAGACATTTAGTTAGTGATTTTTGTAGTGACTAAGAAACAATGATGTTTTATAAGCATTCGCTTTTTAGCGATTTATGATGGTTAATCAATATATTTGATACACTACGAAATACCATAACTAAAGATTTGTAAATATCTTACTGCTTACTAATGAGAAAGTCTTTTAATCAAAAGTTTTTTTTACATAATTCTCAATTTCTTCCATTGCTGCTTCACTTTGTGGAATATTCGGATTAGAAATAATAAATGTATGGAACATATCTTCATATTCAGTGTAGGTTAATATTACATTTTGTTCCTTAACTTTTTGAGCGAATTTTTGAACTTGTGTCAATAAAACTTCACAAGCACCTATTTGAATCAACATCGGAGGAAAGTTAGATAGATCACCATTTATTGGCATAACCAAAGGATGATTTTCATCTTGTCCTTGCAAATATTTCTCTGCACAATCTAACAAAAAAGGTTCTCCACCAATATCATATTCATCATTCGTATCAATCGAACCGCCTTTTGCCATCGGTTCTGTCCAAGGTGAAATCAAAACAGCAGCTTTTGGTAATTGTCTTGTTTCAAACATAATCGCTGTACATAAAGAACCTCCAGCAGAATCTCCCATTAAAATAATTTTATCGTTGGAAATTTTTTTTTTTTTTTAATCATAAGCATTTTGAGCATCTTCAACAGCAGCAGGAAATGGATTTTCAGGTGCTAAACGATAATTTACACTAAAAACATCTGTATTTGTTTTTTTTACTAAGCGATTGATAAAACTTCGGTGTGTGTCAGTTGAACCATAAACATATCCACCACCATGAAAATACAAAATTGCTTTATCTTGTTTCTTCATGCTTTGACCAAACCATTCTATGGTATAGTTTTCTAATTGAATAACAGAACTGAAAATATCCGAATCATTTTTTAATGCTTTGGCGCTTATTTTTTGAAGACTTCGATACCATTCCGTTCCCCAACCCAAACTATGGTCAATCGTTCGACGCATTGTTTTTCGAGAAAGTTCAGTTGTCAGCCACCAAGTAGGTCGTTTTGCACCTCGCAATACTCGTTTGATAATGCTATCAATAACATGGTAAAATAGTTCAAAAGTATAGATGATAAATTTTGTCATTTTTTGATTTTAGAGTTTTGTCAAAAATACTGTTTTTTTGAACAAATCAAGATTTAAAACTAATTTATAGTTTTTATTATTTTGATAAAAAAAACGTAGCAATAAAGTAACTTAAAACTTTTGAAAAATGAGTAATCGTATGGATTTATTTATTTGATAGACTTATAATTTCGGATTAGATAATTATATGAAATTTGATTAAAGCTCAATACATTGTCAAAAATACGTTCTTTATTTAGTCATTAATAAAATGACTTCAAGTAGTTTCTATTTTGTATTTACGCTTAGATTGTTTTATATTAATAAATAGTTCATAATCAGTATTTTATCGCTATTTGTTTTAATAAAATTCATATTTTTAATAAAATTAAAGCATGATATATTGTTCAATTATCCACAATTGATTTATTGATTGATACCTTTTTTTATAAAAAAACCTCTTATTTTTACAATTATTATAAATAATCTCCAAAGAGGATATTTTCGGAAAAATCAAATAAAACCATTCAACCAATGCAGCTAATTACATTTATAGGCTTTACTACCTTAGTCGGTATTATCGCTTATTATTCAACTCGAAACACAGACGAAAACTCATCAGACGGATATTTTTTAGGAGGCAGAAGTCTGACCGCTGGTGTTATTGCAGGTTCGTTGTTATTGACGAATCTTTCAACAGAACAAATTGTAGGTTTAAACGGACAAGCTTATACAGAAGGACTTTTAGTAATGGCTTGGGAAACTTTGGCAGCAATCGCAATGGTGGTTACTGCTATGTTTTTATTGCCTCGTTACCTAAAAGGTGGCTTGACAACCGTTCCACAATTCTTAGCAAAACGTTATGATAAAACAACAAAAACCATTACTTCTGCTTTATTCCTTTCAGGTTATGTTGTCGTTTTATTACCAATTGTATTGTATTCAGGTGCAGTTGCGTTTAGTGCGATGTTCGATATTCCCGAAATACTAAATATAACAAGGACACAATCACTTTGGCTTTGTGTATTTGGAATTGGAATTATAGGTTCTATCTATGCTGTTTTTGGTGGTCTAAAAGCGGTTGCTGTTTCAGATACCGTAAATGCTGTTGGTTTATTGATTGGTGGAATTATGATTCCGTTTTTTGGATTAGCTTACATTGGAGATGGCAGTATTTCGGCAGGTTTTGCAGAGTTAATGACAAATCTAAAAACAAATGCTCCCGACAAGTTAAGTTCTATTGGAGCAGCGGACGCTTCAGTTCCTTTCTCTACGATTTTTACAGGAATGATGTTGGTTCAAGTTTTTTATTGGGGAACGAATCAAGCGATTATTCAGCGTGCTTTGGCTGCCAAAAACTTGGAAGAAGGACAAAAGGGTTTGTTGTTGGCTTCGTTTATTAAGATTTTGGGGCCTTTAATTTTAGTTGTACCAGGTATTATTGCTTTCCATATTTTTGGAGATACATTAGAAAAACCAGATGAAGCATATCCAAAATTAGTAAGTCAAGTTTTACCTGCTTCGTTAGTCGGATTTTTTGCAGCAGTTTTGTTTGGTGCGATTTTGAGTTCTTTCAATAGTGCGTTGAATAGTTCTGTTACCTTGTTTGGATTAGATATTTATAAAGAATATTTTAATAAAAAAGCAACAGAGAAACAAGTTGTAAAAGCAGGAAAAACGTTTGGTGTTATTTTAGCATTATTGGCAATGTTTATAGCTCCATTGATTGATAATGCTCCTGATGGATTGTTTGGTTACTTACAAGAGGTAAATGGTTGTTATAGTATTCCGATTTTGACAATTATTGTTGTCGGTTATTTAACAACTAAAGTTCCTGCAATTGCTGCGAAAATTGGTATTATTTCTGGCGTTGTTTTATATTCAATCAGTCAATTTATTTTGAAACCAAGTATTGTTACGAATGCCGTTAAAGAAGCAACTGCAAATGGAATTTCAGGAGCAGAATTAGATTTTATAGAAGCAACGGCTTATCCTCACTTTTTACACGTTATGGCAATTTTATTTGCATTAAATGTTGTGATTATGTTAATCATCGGTCGTTTCTATCCTCGTACAGAAAAGTTCCAATTAGAATATACAGAACAAGTTGATATTACACCTTGGAAACATACAAAAACAGTAGGAATTGCAGTCGTTGCAATTGTTATCTTTATTTATGTTTGGTTTTCACCAATGTTTAATTAGATAATGAACTGTTTTCCTATAAAAATAATTTTGAACCACAAAAGGCACATAAGTATCAAAAGTGTTTTCACAAAAGTTATTTTATTTTCACTCTTTTGTGAATTCCTTTTGTGTCTTTTGTACCTTTTGTGGTTCAAATAATACAATTTTTACACGTTTAA
>JBGCFH010000143.1:0-9039 GCA_045106825.1 Saprospiraceae bacterium
TCCATAGATTCACAAATAAGACTATGAAAAGTAGCCTTTATAGATTCCCAAAGTTTAATTTTAGTTCTAATATTTACCTCAATCATATTAAAAATGTGACAAGCAGCTTGAATAATTTGATCAATCAAAAAAGCAAGTAACATCAAAAAAGCAAAAGTTGTAGATAAATGGTCTTTGCCATGTCCATAATTGTGTTCAAAATGATAGCCTAAGTTTTTAAGTGTATTAAATGTTTCGTTTTCAATTTTCCAACGAGAACGTCCTGCTTTCATTATATTGCGTACATTATTCTTATTAATTTTGATACTTGTAATCCAACTAAAAGTTGTTATTTTTTTTACTTTCCCTTTTTTATCAAAAGTCGTTTGTTGGTAATGTAAAAAATTTACCCTAACCTCGCCACTATTGGTTAATGCTAAGTTATTGATATACTCAAAGCTATGCTTTATACCATTTTCTGTATAAGAATATTCCTTAGTCTGTTTTCGTTTTCGTCTGCCCTCAACTTGTTTGAATAAAGTCTTTTGACTTGTTGGTTTTACATTAATAATATAATCAAATCCTTTATTTTTTAATTCTTTAATATGTGGCTCATTGGCATATAAAGCATCTTCGACCATCAAAAAATTGTAGGTTTCAAGTGGTGTTTTATACGCTTTGCCAAAATGTTTCAAGAGGCGTTTTGCTGCATTTCGCTCACAATCATTCTTTGTTTTTCCGTCTTCATTAATAATCGGTTCATTATCTAATATAAATACTTCTCGTTTGTCAGGATGTACTAAAGCACCACACAGCATATTATGATGGTAAGTTATGCTACCATTCGAATGATGTTTTTTCAAACATTTATCACAATTACAACTTTTTGAACTAAAATGCTGAACGCCATCATTCGATACTATTAAATATTTTTTAGAACCAATTTTATATTGATATTCTTCAATAAAACCACTATTCTCAAGTAATTTAAATTGTTGGGGGAAATACTCCCGAATAAAATTTGGTTCAACCTTATCTAAAACCGTTCGTAAATTCGTGTCTGAACATTGTTTAGAAACACCAAATATCGATTGTAAATTTAGTCGCTCATTTTTATTTTGCTCTTCAAAATTTAATAAGGACGGATATTTTAAACTAAACATTGCATAACCACTCATTAAAATATCACATAATTTGTGACGACTATTTGCAGCTCTTTTATCCTTTATTGATTCGAATAGTTTTTGTAACTTTTCTATCTCATTATCCATTGAGATTTTCGAACGTGCTGATTGATATTTCCGTTTCATTACGCTATTTTAAGCTTTTTTTTCCATATGGGGAATTGCTGTACAATAGTAACGTTTTTTTTCAAGTCATACTAATTTTTTCGACAAACGGACAGGATACTGGTTTCTTGTTACTGGAAACTTGACTACATATAATTCATAGTCAGTATCCAACAACAAGTATCCAGTCATCCGTTTTATTTTGACAATAATTCTTTCACAATTGTAGCGACCATTCTGTTGTCAGCTTTTCCTTGAAAAGTCTTACTTGACATTCCCATCACTTTCCCCATATCTTTCATAGAGTTTGCACCAGTTTTTTCGATGATTCCTTGAATCGCAGTTCGTAAATCAGCTTCACTCATTTGCTCTGGCAAATATTTTTGAATAACAGCAATTTCTTCTTTTTCGATTTGAGCTAACTCAGGACGGTTTTGGTCTTCATAAATCTTCAAAGAATCTTGACGTTGTTTAATCAACTTTTGAAGAATTTTTAACTCCCTTGTTTCATCAATTGCTTGACCACTTCCATCGGTTTTCGCTAACAAAATAGCTGATTTTATAGCTCTTATACCTCTTAAACTTACTTTGTCCTTTGCTTTCATCGCAGTTTTCATATCTGCCATGATTGTAGTCTCTAATCCCATTTTTTAGTAATTCATACTGATTAAATAATAATTAAATATAAATTTAGTCTTTTAATAGACTTTGATAAATTTCAAAATTTGTGTCATCAAAACATACAAAAATAACATTTTTTATCGAAGTATTCGGATAAGAACGAATGGCTTCGATGGCTATTTCTGCCGCTTTTTGTTTCGGAAAACGATATATTCCTGTACTGATATTAGGAAAGGCAATCGTTTGTATATTATACGCTTCCGCTAAATGTAGACTGTTAATATAACAAGATTTAAGCAAATTCGTTTCATTTTGTTGTCCATCTCGCCAAACTGGTCCAACCGTATGAATAACAAATTGAGCAGGTAAATTCCCAGCCGTTGTAATCACAGCATCACCTGTCGCACAACCTCCTTGACGATTTCGAATAGTTCTGCATTCTTCCAAAATCGCTTTTCCTCCTGCTCGATGAATCGCACCGTCAACTCCACCGCCGCCAAGTAGTGAAGTATTCGCAGCATTCACAATAGCATCAACTTCTATTTTTGTAATATCTCCTTGTCGTAGTTCTATTTTCATTTTTTTAGTGATTCATATGATTGTGATTTATTATCTTGTAGATACTCAATCAAGTATCGGGATTAAGGGAACAGGAAATAAATAACCTACCAATTACTGAAATAAATTCAACATAAACTTTTTATAAATTTTGCTTTATACTTCTTGTAATTTTCTTAACATAACCCGTTATGCGTCATAAAATTACAATCGTCTAAAGCAAAATTTAAAACAAAATCTTGGGTAGGTTATTTAATGCCTGTTCCCTAAATATTACAGAATTGTTTTTAACAAAATCTCGAATGCGAATATTTTACCAATTACCAAGTCATAATTATCAAAAAAAGTTCAAAAAGTGACTTTCAAGATTAATACATCGTTAAAAAAATACAAGAATAAGATACAACCTTTAAAAAATCCTTATCTTTATATGTAAAATTTTTAAATATGTTGAATTTTATTAATAAAATTTATCAAAATGAAATAATTCATACCAATTTTGGATAGATTTAAATATATCGAATAATAAAATCATCAAATCAAAATAACTTATTAATGAAAACTTTAATAAAAAGCATTAATGCTACTTTTTGGATACTTTTACTCACATTGACACAAGTCACAGCACAAGGAATTGAATTTTTTCATGGATCTTATGAGGAAGCTTTAGAAGAATCAAAATCGCAAGGTAAATTAATATTTGTAGACGCTTATGCAGAATGGTGTGGCCCTTGTAAGCGAATGTCAGCAACGGTTTTTAAGGACGATAAAGTAGGGGAGTTCTATAATCAAAACTTTATTAATATGAAGATTGATATGGAAAAAGGCGAAGGGCCAAAATTAGCTCGAAAATATGGCGTTCGTGCTTATCCAACACTTTTCTTTTTGGATGAAAAAGGAACAGTTGTAGCGAAAGTTACTGGTGGAAGACAAACGAAACAGTTCTTACAATTAGGAGAGAATGCGTTAAAGAAATATGATAAATCAGGTGAATATGCTGCGAAGTATGAAGAAGGTGATCGTTCACCTGAATTATTACGAAAGTATGGATACGCATTGTTAGCAGCTAAAAAAGAACATTTAAAAATAGCTAATGAATATTTTGAAACGCAAAAAGATTTGACGCAAGCTGTTAATCTAAATGCTATTTTTGATTTTACGACAGAGGCTGATTCTCGTATCTTCGATTTATTAATTAAGCATAAAGCTGCTATTGGTAAACTAAAATCAGAAACTGTAGTATTCAATAAAATAGAATCTGCTTGTTTGGCAACCGCACGAAAAGCAGCCGATTATAAATTTGAAAATTTATTAGAGGAAGCAAAATTGAAGATGAAGGCAAATTATCCGCAAAAATCTAAAGAATTTTCGTTAAAAGCAGATATGATTTATGGACTTGGCACAACTGATGCTGGTTTATATATGAAAGCGTGTAAAAAATACCTTAGCAAATATGCCAAAAACAATGCAACTGAACATCATAACAAGGCTCAACTGTTGATAAAACGTTTTAGTGATGACAAAAATGCTATGAAAATGGCTGAAAAATGGTCAAAAAAAGCCGCTGAAAATGGCGGTTTAGCTTATCAACAATTGACTTATGCTAAAATATTATATGCGAATGGTAAATCTGAATCTGCTCTTCGAGCGGCTACAAAGGCAAAAGAATTAGCAGTGAAAGAAAAAAAACCGACACAATCTATCGACAATTTTTTAAAAAGCATAAAGCCGTGATTATCATAAAATAAAATAACTATGAAAAAAATAACTATTCTTTTCGGTATTCTCTTGATAGCTGCCAGTACATTTGCTCAATCTATTGATTTTTCTAAAAAATCTTGGGAAAAAGTGTTAGCGGAAGCAAAATCTTCAAATAAAAATATTTTTGTAGATGCTTATACTACTTGGTGTGCACCTTGTAAAAAAATGGCAAAGTATGTATTCACAAAACCTAATGTAGCAACATTTTACAATGATAATTTTATTAGTGTAAAAATGGACATGGAAAAAGGTAAAGGGCCAGATTTTGCAGAAAAGTATGGCGTAAAAGCCTTTCCTACCTTATTATATTTCTCTCCTGAAGGAGAATTATTGCATAGAATTGTAGGAGCAAAAGATGCTAATGAATTTATTGAAGTGGGAAAAATAGCTTTAAATCCACAATTGCGTCTGGGAACAATGACCGAAAAATATTTGCAAGGAGAACGTTCTCCTGAGTTTCTAAAAAATTATGCTTATGCCAGTAAAGCTGCCGGCGATTACAAATATCGTGATATTGCAGAAAAATATTTAGAAATACAAAATGACTGGTCAACGGCTGAAAATATTCAGTTTATCTATGATTTTACTGAAAATACACGTTCTCGTCACTTCAATTATATGATTGAAAACCGTCCATTATTTGAAAAACAATTAGGTTCAGGAAATGTATTTAATAAGGTTCAAAGTATTGTTCAAGGTCGCTTAGACTTAATTATGAATCAAAAAAGTAAAAATGCAGAAGAATTAAAATCTGTTAATAAGCTTTTTGAAAAAGTGTATAAAGAAGAAGCAGTTGTAAAATATGCAGCGTTTAGAATGACTTACTATCGTACACAAGGTGATCGAGATGGTTTTGCAGAAGCAGCAGTAGATTATGTTGAAAATGTCAAAAACATTACTGCGGACGAATTGAATTCTATTGCTCGTACTTTTGCAGAAGTGATTGATGATAAGGATATGTTAGAGAAAGCTGTAAGCTGGTCAAAACGTGCTATTGAGATGGAAAATGTCTATACGAACTACTATACTTTAGCTGCTTTATATTATAAATTAGATAAGAAAGGAAAAGCTAAAAAAGCTGCCAAAAAAGCAATAAAAGTGGCTAATAAAAATGGTGCAGATGCCAAAGTAGTGGAAGATTTATTGAAACAAATCAAATCAGGAAAAAAGTTTGATGCTTAATTTCTATTGTTCTCAACTACTTTAAAACCCAAATTTCTGTATAAGGAATTTGGGTTTTTTATAATTAGAAATTGAATTTATCTAATTTTCATCTTTACAATACTTTCTTCAACACTGCTCGTAATACTTCATGTTTTCCTTCAAATATTTCAAATTTTCCTTTAGGAAAAACAGTTTTGAAGCCTGTTTCAAATTTGGGAAGATTTTCACCATGATAAAACTGGTCATTATTACCTAAAAAGCAAATGGCTTGAGCGGTCGATTTCATAAAATCAAAATCTTTTTCAGTTAACTCATAAGCAATTTGTCCTGCATAAGCAATAAATTTGTCAAAGGCGATTTGATTCGTAGTAGTCCAACGAGAAGCGGTTGCAGTGCCTTGCGAAAATCCTAAAACATTCAGATTTACTTTCGACCAATCAATAGATTTTGTTTCTTCTTCAAAAACTGTTTGTACGTAATGCAATTGATTTTTTAAGTCCAACAATCGATTTTCTTTCGTCATCCATGATGCACCGACTCGTGTGTGATTTTTTAAGTAAAATTTTGATAAACCTTGCGGAGCAATTACATAATATTTTGATTTATCTAAGAAGTCAAACTTATGAATGAAATACTTCGTTAATTGTCCATAACCATGAAAAGCAACAATGATTGTTTCTGTTTTATTGGTTAATTTTCCATAAGTATGATAAGGTGCTGTTAATGTTAAATTGATGGTCTTTTGCATGATTTTAAAAGTAGTTTGTTAAAATAGGTCATATAAATTTGTATAGCTTTCAAATATAATCAAAAAACGGCATTTCTAAGTTTTTAAAAAACTCGAAAATGCCGTTTTTAATAATTTAGTATAATAACTTCAAGCCATCAATTCGTTCAAAATGCTTTTTATTCAAAGTCGCTAATTTTCAATGATTTAGAGTTTTCTATTTTCCTCAAATACAACAACTTCTTCATCTGACCAAACAGATGTTTGCAATAACTTTTCTCTAAATTTTACCATTGAAGTTACCTCTTTTGGCGATTTCTTTTCAGGTTCAATCTCTTTTTCGACTGATGATATTTCTTGTTTTTTTCTACCTTTATTCAATAGAAACTCAATGAAGTCTTGAACTTCTTGTTTTCCTAAATCATCTAATAAATTATATTTTAAGATTATTTCACTCATTGATTTTGAATTTCATTATCAATATTTCATTCAAGATACTAAATTACGAGATAGAAAAGTTCAACAAAACGGTTATTTTACACAAAAAACGGCATTTCCTAAGTTTTTTGAAAACTCGGAAATGCCGTTTTTCTAATCATCAATCATTCAAAGAAAATATCCATATCCAAATTATTTTGAATCAACTGCATTGCCCAATTATTTTCTTTCGTTCCATATGTTGTAATCATTGTCAAATGAACTGCTTTTTTGGTTGCTGTTTCTATTTTGAAAACTGAAATTTTATTTTGTAACTGTTCTGCATAGTTTTTTGTAATTGTGTAAGGCGAAATTGAAAACTTGATTTCACATAAATTAATCACGCCATCACGTCTATCAATCACCAAATCAATCTGAGCTGCTTTTGATTTTTTGCCTTTATTATCTTTACTTTTCCACGCAAAAGTATTGGTAATCACACCGTTTACACCTAACGCTTTTTTGATTTCTGAAACATGATATAAACAAACTTGCTCAAACGCATATCCGCTCCACGTTCTATAACTTGGAGCATCCATTGCATTTATCCAATTATTCTTATCATAAGCATCTGAACCTTGAATAAACCGAAGATAAAAAAGCGTATAAGCATCAATCAATTGATATAAACTATCTCTTTTTTTCTTACTGAACGGACGATATTTTCTAATAAAACCACTATGTTCCAATTCATTCAAAGCACGAGTTGTACTACTTCCGACCGATAATTTAGTGATTTTAATAATTTCGTTTCGGGTCAAACCTTTTGATTTTGTCGCAATTGCTTTGACGATAGCAGTATGTCTTTCAGCATTAGAAAATAAGGCACGAAATAGATTATCAAATTCTGTTCGTAACAAACCATCTTTTGCAAAACAAATTTCCTCAATATTTTGCATCGGACTTTTACCACCTTCAACCGCTTCCAAATAGAAAGGAACGCCACCCATAACCATATATAATTGAATCACTTGATAGCGAGTAATTGCTTGGTTTTTCAGTCGTAACATTTCCTCCGCTTCTTTTAGATTAAACGGTTCTAACTGAATTTTTGCCGTGACACGATTGTGTAAACCGCCTTTATGATTAATCAATTTGCTAATCATCCATGAAGCAGCCGAACCACAAACGACCAAAATAATATCAGCACGAGCAGAAGCCCAACTATTCCAAAAGTGGTCTAAAGCCTGTAAAAAACTCGATTTCGGTGTGTCAAACCACGGCAACTCATCAAAGAAAATAACTTTCTTTGGTGTATCTAAACTTTCCAAATAAGTTATCAATCGTTGAAAAGCAATAAACCAATTTTTGGGAGCTTCGCCACCTTCCGCAGATTTATTTTGAGCCTTCATCAATGCAGCATGAAACGTAAATAACTGTTGTTGCATTTTGACATTAACCGTTGCGGTTGTATAAAATGAAAAGTCATTATTAAAAACATGACGAATCAACAACGTTTTCCCAACTCGACGACGACCATAAACTGCTACAAATTCAGATTTATGACTACTTTTTAGTTTTTCTAATCGCTTTATTTCCTTTTTTCGACCAATAAATTGCTTAACCATATTATTTATAATTGGTGACAAGTATCTTTTTTTTAGCACTTACCACCAAATATAACATTATAATTGGTGGTAAGTGTATTTTTTTAGGACTTATCACCAAGTTTAATTTTAAAAGATACAAAAAACGGCATTCCTAAGTTTTCAAAAAACTCAAAAATGCCGTTTTTAATAATTCAATATAATAGTGTTTATACAACTGCAAATTCGGTTTGCGAACGCATAAACGGAGCATGAAACGCTAATACAATTTCACTTTGAGGAATACCATTTTCCAACAAATCATCAACAATGATAACATCTGTATTATCTCGTTGTACCCAAACCTTGCCATCAGGACGAACATCAATATGAAACGTTGTACCATAAACAGGTTTACTATTTCTCCAACCGACTTTCATCAATAAATAATGACCTCGTTCATCATCAAAAATAACTTGTTTCTCAATCGGTTCTTTGAATCGCATCATATCTGCATATTTCATAATTGCAGCTTTCACGATTTCCTTATGTTTAGTTATTTTATCCATTCTTTTAAAGTTGAATAGGTTTCATATTGTTCATCATTCATTACTGGACCTTGAAGCAATAACTTTTGAAAATCCGTCATTTCCACTTTTTTAGGCTGAATGATTTGTGTTTCAATGTCTGTTTTTAGTTGTAAAATTTGAGTTTTAGGCAATTGCTTTATCAATTCCAAAATCTCATTATAGCCAATTTTTATTTTCAATTCCATAACGCTTAATTTTAATGTATAAATCACAAACGGTGATTATTTCTAAATAGTTGCAATACTTAGAATTTGTAACTCCTCAAATATAACCATAAAAAACGGCATTCCTAAGTTTTCAAAAAAACTCAAAAATGCCGTTTTTTAATAATTGTCAATTGTCCATTA
>JBGCFH010000144.1:0-4318 GCA_045106825.1 Saprospiraceae bacterium
CACCACAAAAAACGGAATAAGATTCATGAAAAGCGTTGTTTTTGTCGCTCCTAATTCTACAATACTTAGATAAAAAACAGCATATCCTAAACCAGTTCCTAAAATTCCCATAAACAAAATACTTGTCCAAAAATCAAATGACGTAGATACTGGAACGCTTATTAATTCAGGAATACAGCTCAATATAAACAATACTAAAGCCATCGCACAAGTAACGGTTGTCAGCAAAATAGAGTCAACGTGTTTCAAATATTTACTCACAATAATTTGCGATAACGCAAGTACAATACTCATCAAAACGATATAAAAATCACCTTCCGAAATTTGAAGTCGCAACAATTCCGTCAAATCACCTTTAACTAATAAAAACGCAACACCAAAAATGCTTAAAAAGATAGAAATCCATTGCCAAAAAGACAAACTTCCTTTCATTAAAAACCGAGCAAAAATAGCCGTAAAAATAGGTGTTGTGGCAATGATTAAAGAACTATTGATTGGACTTGCCGTTGTCAATCCTTTATTGAAAAAATAGATGGTGAGATAAACGCCAAAAAACGAAGTGAGAAATAAATAAAGCCATTCTTTTAAGGAAAAGGAACATTTAATTTTCAAGGTTTTCTGCTTTGCAGCGACAACGCCATATAATACAATCACTGCAAATAAAAACCGAAAAGCCGCAACAGCCATCGGTGAATAATATAACAAGGCAATCTTGACTACATAAAAATTAGCTGCCCAAATAAACATCGTCAAAATCAAAAGTAATAGGATAATTCGTTTACTCATTATAGGATTTTATACTTTTTTAAAATGCAATCCATTACAACATAAAGTTGATATTTAAAGTTCTTTTGGAAATGATGGATTTGGAGTAGATTTTTCCAAGTATAAAATGGCTTATTTGGAAAAAACGCTCTGAAATAGATAGGTTTTTCCAAATTAAAGAGAACATACTTGGAAAAATCGCCTTTAAAATGATAGATTTTTCCAAGTATAGCTTTTTACACTTTGTAAAAGCAACAAAATTTTAGCTTATACTTATTAATTTGTATCTTGTATAAAACAATTAAAAACATAGCTTATGGAAACTGTTTTAGTGGAAACATCTTATGAAATTGAAAGAGGAAAACCTATGCCAAGTATAAACCATTCCATTGTTCAAGCCAATTTGATTGGCTTATTCTTTACTTTATATAAAAAATATAGAGTTGCGTCAGAGTTAAATATCATATTTGGAGGTGTCAAGAAAGTTCCTGATGTTGTGTTATATGATAAAATGGAATTTCGACCTGGACAAGATGAAATCAATGCGACAAAACCGCCTTTGTGTGCCATCGAAATTTTATCGCCCAAACAACATTTAAGCGAATTATTAATCAAATCTCATTTATACTTTGAAAATGGCGTAAAATCTTATTGGTTAGTTGTTCCCGACTTACAAACGATTTATATTTTTAAAAATATCAACGATTATGAAGTCTTTCATCAAAAGGAAAGGTTGATTGATAAAGAACTTGGGATTGAGTTGGAATTGGTGGAGATTTTTAGTTGAGAATGGGTAAATATAAAATTTAAAACTGCCTGTTTCTACCGTTTTATTTGATGGAAATAGTATATTTGATTTATTATGTAATAATATTTTTAATAAATCTAAGTATCATATATAATAGAACATATGTAGAACTCATATGTGTTTAAAGAATTACACGGCTTAAAACTAATATAATACACGATGGAATTAAAGCAAATTTATGCTTACCGAATAACACACATAGAAAATATTCCTCAAATAATTTCGAATGGGATTACTCATAAAAAGTCAAAAAATGCTAACCCAAATTTCGTTCCTATAGGCGATAAGAGTTTAATTGATACAAGAAGTACAAAATCTGTATTTGTCACTAATGGAAATTCTACTTTGGATAGTTTTTCAACAACAATTATTTTAGGGAATTTTATTCCATTTTACTTCGGAATAAAAATGCCAATGCTTTATGTTGTTCAAAAAGGTGGTAATTTTGTAGAGAAATCAGTCAAGGCAGAAAATATTATTTATTTGGCTTGTAAAATTACAAAATTAACTAATTCAAATTTAACATATTATTTTTCCGATGGTCACGCAACAGATAATTTTACAACTTTTTACGATAAATCAAGTATAAAAAAATTACCCACTTTAGTAAATTGGAACGCTGTTAAAGCATCTTTTTGGGGAGGACATGAAAACCTTGATATAAGACGACAAAAACAAGCTGAATTTTTAGTTTTGGAAGATATTCCATTTAATTATATATTTATGTTAGGATGCTATAACGAAAAAGCTTATAAAAGATTAGTTAATATGGGAATAAATCAGAATAAAAATTAAAATAATTACCAACGCTTATTATTAAAAATTATGATACAATATATAACAGGAAATATTTTTGAAAGTGAAGCAGAAGCTTTGGTGAATACTGTTAATACTGTCGGTGTTATGGGTAAGGGACTTGCTTTACAATTTAAAAAGGCTTATCCAAGTAATTATAAGGCTTATCACAAAGCATGCAAAAATAAGGAAATAGAAATTGGTAAATTATTTATATACAAAGATAGTAATTTAATTTCTGGAGAAAAAACAATTATAAATTTTCCGACTAAAAAGAACTGGAGGAAACCATCAGAATACATTTACATTGAAGATGGTTTAAAAGACTTAGTGACAATCATCGAAGAAAATAATATTAAAAGTATCGCAATACCACCATTAGGTGCAGGTAATGGTGGATTGAATTGGGAAAAAGTAAAACAAATAATAGAAGAAAACCTTAAATCACTTAATGTTGATGTTTTTATCTACGAACCAAATTTTCAGATAAGAGAGAAATTAAAGAAAGAAAGGGTTAAGTTAACTAATGCTCGAGCATTGCTTCTTTATTTGTTGTTTGATTTAATAAGAAATGGTGAGTATGTTTCAGAATTTTCAAGTGAAAAAATTTGCTATTTCTTACAAAAATTTGGTGCGGAAAAATATTTTAAGCTAGAATTTACGCCGAATTTCTATGGACCTTACTCAGGAAAAGTTCGATATGTTCTAAATGCTTTAAACGGAAGTTATCTTATGGGATATAGCGATATGAATAAAAAACCATTTGATCCATTAACACTAATTTCAGATAGTTATGATAATATTTCTATATATATTGAAGAGAAAAAAGAATTACTCGAAATAGCTACTCAAACTAAAAAATTTCTTAATGGGTTTTATTCGGACTTTTCTCTAGAATTATTATCTACTATTGATTTTATAATTGAGGATAAAAAAACATTTGATAAATCTTTAATTACTAAAGAGTTAGCTTCTTGGAATAAAAGAAAACGAAGTATGTTTTCAGATGAGAGATATATTGATATTGCACTGAATCATTTGAAAATAATACATAATCAAAAGGACAATAATGACTAATAATAGTAGTAGTAAATATTATTTGGAACTTTTAATACATTTATCAAATTGATTAGCTTCTTCATTAAAATAGTTATTTTTATTCCATAAGGAAGTATCCCTCGATACTTCCTTTTATTATTTCACCACGCTTCAAAACCCAAACAATAATTCCTTAACTTAGCCTTTTTAAAACCAACAAGTATCAAGCATCAAGCAACCAGTAACCAGAATGGACTACAACCAAAACTTCAAACAAGAACTCAAAAAGCTCAACAAACAGCAACGCAAAGCCGTCGAAGCTATCGAAGGGCCAGTGATGGTGGTTGCTGGTCCAGGAACTGGGAAAACACATATTTTGAGTGCGAGAATTGGGCAGATTTTGCAGCAAACCGATGTGTTTCCGCACAACATTTTGTGTTTAACTTATACTGATGCTGGTGCGTTTGCGATGCGTGAACGGTTGTTGACGTTTATTGGTCCTGATGCTCATAAAGTGCATATTTATACCTTTCACTCGTTTTGTAATACGGTTGTTCAAGATCATTTGGATTTGTTTGGTTTACGAGATTTAGATCCGATTTCGGATTTGGAACGCATGGATATTATCCGAAAACTGATTGATGAATTGCCTGATGGACACGCTTTGAAGTCGTTGAAAAATGATAATTATTTGTACGAAAAGCGGTTGAGAAGTTTGTTTGATACGATTAAAAATGAGAATTGGCAAATCGCTGATATTTATCGGAAGATTAGAGAATATTTGGAGGATTTGCCGTACAAAGAAGACTTTGTTTACAAACGAAAATACAAGCATCACAAAAAAGGTGATCCGAAAGAAGGTAAGGTAAAAGACGAGCAGAAACGCATGGAGAAATTGCGTTTAGCCGTCGA
>JBGCFH010000145.1:0-3499 GCA_045106825.1 Saprospiraceae bacterium
CTCCGATTTTAAGGATAAATTTTCTCCTGTTCGAGTGTTTCTCATCAAAGAACCATCTAAAGAATCAGGTTTTAACCTGCTGCGTCCCGAAACCTCGGGGATTAAACGCACGATGTTATAAATGCTGAGTAGTTACAAAAAAATGAAACTGGAGCTTCGTTGTACGCACAAAAAAAGGTGAAGCCGAAACTTCACCTTTATAAATGCCAATATAACACGTATGATGTGTTAATATTTTAAGTTATTTCTCTTTTTTTTTCTTCGTAAACTCATCTGTAATTTGTGTAATTGTATTTGAAATACCATTGATACTATCTTCGACTGCTTTCGCAATACTGTTGACATCAAATGGTTCGCCACGCATTTCTAATTTTTGAGAAGCCGTTTTTGCTTTTGGTAAAATAATCATTAATACAATATATACAGGAATGATAAACCCAACAGAACCGAATGCTAATACAGCAAAAGCAATACGTAACCAAACAGGATCTTCGATACCTAAATAAGCGGATAAACCCGAGCAAACACCGCCAATGACTTGATCATCAGGATTTGCATAAAGGCGTTTTCCTGTTTTGTAATTGTATTTTGAATCGGACTCTGTTTTGCTATATTTTATATCTTCTTCAAAAAGTGGTTCTGCTCCAAAATCTTCTGGTGTTCCCATTCTTGCGATTGCAGCATGAACGTCATTGATATTCACAATTTGGCGATTTTCTAATCGAGTATTAAATAATTCTGCCATTCGAGATTCTATATCACTAATAATTTCATCGGCACCTTCATAAGTTTGAAAATGTTTTCTCAAAGCATCTGTATATTGTTTCAGATGTTCATAAGCGTCTTCATCAATTGTGAAAGGATAGCCACCAAGATTAATATTGAAAGTCTTATTCATTTTTTTAGTCGTTTTAGTTGTTTGTTAAGTTATTTCCGTTGTTTTTGCTTCTATTGTTAGAATTGATTCTACTCCAATGACCAATTCGTCCCACGATTTTTTGAGTTCTATTAAAAACTCTTCTCCTTTTTCGGTCAGTTGAAAATACTTTCTCGGAGGTCCTGAAGTTGATTCTCGCCAATTGTAGGATAACAATCCTGCGTTTTTTAATCGTGTAAGTAAAGGATATAAAGTACCTTCTACCACAATCATTTTTGCTTTTTCTAATCGCTCAATAATATCCGATGGATAGGCTTCCTTTTCTGAAATAATAGATAAAACACACAACTCCAAAATACCTCTCCGAAGTTGCTTTTGTGTTTTTTCTACAATTTTTTGAATGTCTTTATTCATAATTTCTGTTTTTTCATTGTCGAATGATTCGACATTTTTAGTTGACTATTTTTTCGAGTTGCGTGTTTCGGGTTGCGTGTTACGAGTTTGACAAACTGACACCAAATTGTATTTTTGTAAATATTCCTCCTGTCCTTAATTCGTCAAAACACGCAACACATACAACTCATTTCGTTTTTGATACTACAAAGTAAAGTAATAATATGGTACTATGCAACACAAAGTACCATAATGTTACCTATTATTAGGTTAAAGCATCTTTTTTGCCGACAAATGAGAAAATTAAAACGATGAATGATTTTTTTGCTCCTTCGTCGCTGATTGTTTGATTGTGTCGCTTCGCTGATTGTTTTTTGACGAATAGTTTTTACTAAAAATTATTCGTCAAACAATCACACAATTGCGAGGAACGAGCAACACAATCATACAATCAGCGACGAAGGAGCAACACAATCAAACAAAAAAGCCATTGATTCAATCAAGAATCAATGGCTTTTAAAAAACCGTCAAGCGAGGCACGAGCGTCCGTTATTTATGAACGTGAACATCCATTTGAGGATACGGAATTCCGATTCCTGCTTTATCAAATTCTTTCTTAATATGTTCGTGCATATAGAAGTGTGCATCCCAGTAAGTTGCTACCGTTACATCTGAACCTACTAAGAAGTTAACTGAACTATCTGCTAATTCTACTACTTTTATTAATGGTTCATTTTCTTGCTTAATAAACGGACAACTTGCAACAACTGCTTTGATGACTTCTCTTGCTTTATCAATATCATCTGTATAACCGATTCCAAGTGTCAAAGCCAAAACAACATTTCCATCACCTTCTGTAAAGTTAGTGATTGCACCATTTGATAAGCCACCATTAGGAACAATCATTTTCTTCCCACCTGGAGCGGCTAAAATAGTATTGAAAATTTGAATTTCTTGTACCACACCTTTGAAGCCTTGTGCTTCAATTAAATCACCTATTTTGTAAGGTTTGAAAAATAGAATCAAAACGCCACCTGCAAAATTTGCTAAACCTCCTTGTAATGCAAAACCAATAGCAAAAGTCGCTGCACCTAAGATAGCAACAAATGAATTTGTTGGAATGCCAAGTTTATCGGCTACTGCAATAATTAACATCACTTTTAAAACAACACTTAATAATGATATTAAAAATCCTTTCACGGAAGGATCTAATTTTGAACGATTCAATAATCGTTCAATTCCTTTCATAATAAGTCCAATTAGAAACCAACCAATAATTAATATAGCTAACGCAGATAATATTGTTAGTAGATATTCTTGGATATATTCTTGGGCTTTCTCAATGATATCGTTAATGTCAAAATTCATGATAGAAAAAATTTAAATAAAAGTAATTTATATAAAAGTAATTTATATAAAAACTCTAAAACCTTGTTATTACTTACGTAACAAGATTTTAAAGTTATCACAAATATATGAAAAATATACATATTCCTGAATGTAATGAGTAACAAATTGATAGAATTAAACATTTCGTTTTTTCCAATAACGCATCAACCCTACGACACTCATCCAAGAAGGATTTGCTGCTTCATATTGTTTGATTTCTTCTTCTGTTAAGCCGTGATTTAATAATTGTTGTTTGGTGTATTCCATAAATTGTGGCACAATTTCTTTTTGATTTGTTCCATTTTCAAAATGTGGTTTCATCCAATTTGCCCAATCCCAAAGTATATTTTCTAATGCCTCTAAGTGTGCTGTAATATTGGTAATCTTATTAAAATGAGTCAAGTACAATGCATTAATATCTAAATCTCGAACCAAGTTAATCGACGCAATCCAATCTTCAATATTAATATCTGGCGGCGGACAAGGAGGAACAACAATTCCTTTTGCAATCTTCACACCTGCAACATCTCCAGCGAATAGATTATCACCAACTTGCCAAGCAATATGATGAACGGCATGACCTGGGGTATGATGTGCTGTAAAAGTTGTGTCGCCAATTGTTATACTTTCGCCATGTTCAACCGTTCGCAATTTATCATCATCGATTGCTTCCATTCTTCCCCATAAAGTTTCCATTTTGTCTTGATAAATCCGTTTTGCGGAAGCGTATAATTTTGATGGTTCGCCAAGATGACGTTTTCCGAAAGGATGTAAATAAATCGTTGCACCTTGTTTGGCTAAAGCCCAAGCACCTCCAGCATGATCGAAGTGAATATGTGT
>JBGCFH010000146.1:0-3902 GCA_045106825.1 Saprospiraceae bacterium
AACTTTGGGAATCTATAAAGGCTACTTTTCATAGTCTTATTTGTGAATCTATGGAGGAAGTTTACCGTATTGTAGCATATAATTTTGATATTCAAATTGAATAGTTTTATGGATAAATAATCCATATGGGGAATTGCTGACTATTGTAAGTGTTTGACGTTAAAACGTTGATAATCAGTAAAATGCCAATATAACATCATATAAATGTTTCATTATGGTTATAGATGTAATTTTTTTCGCTGTCTTTATTTATACGTTTTACCTCGGTTTTTCACGAGGTATTATTCAAACGGTGTTTATGGGAATTTCGATTCTTGTTGGTTTCGTTGCAGCATTGAAGTTTTCTCCTTTCATGGCACTATTCCTTGATCAAGCCTTAACAGCTCAAGGGCCAATGATTCCTTTTTTGGCTTTTATTTTGACTTTCTTTGCAATTATGATACTTATTAGAATGATTGCAAGTGTGATTGAAAATGTCTTAGATGCTGCGGATTTAGAAATGATAAACAAATTTGCTGGAGGCTTTTTGTTTTCTATTTTAGGTATTTTGGTATATAGTGGAATCTTAATTTTTTTTAATAAAGCTCATTTATTTACAGAAAATGCCGTGAGTGACTCTGCTTTTTATCCATATTTAGAAGCTTTCCCTTCCAAAGTATCCCAAATTGCAGCAAAAATTTTACCGTTTGTAGGCGACATGTGGGATTCTACTGTCGAAAGGATGGATGATGCAAAAGATTATTTAGATTCGACAAATGCAAAATAATATTGATATTCTTTTGATTGATAATTACGATTCATTTACCTATAACTTATATGATTATTGGTTGCGTTTAGGGGTTTCTTGTCAAGTGATTCGTAATGATGAAATCAGTTTCGATACATTTAAACAACTCAAATTTAAAGGTTTAGTATTTTCTCCTGGTCCAAAAAAACCAAAAAATGCAGGTTTATTGATGGATTTAATAAAGTATTTCCATAACAAAAAACCAATGTTTGGCATTTGTTTAGGTCATCAAGGTATTGGCGAATATTTTGGTGCGACACTACTACAAGGCAAAATTCCTGTTCACGGAAAAACGTCTACTATTCAACATCAAAAACATCCTCTCTTTAAAGACTTGCCAACAGCGTTTGAAGTGATGCGTTATCATTCCTTAGAATTACAACAATTTAATAATACAGATTTGGAAATTATTGCAACGACTCAAGATAATATTGTCATGGCAATCGCTCATAAGCATTTACCGATTCATGGTGTACAGTTTCATCCTGAATCTATTTTGACACAGTTTGGATTAGAAATAATGGATAATTGGCTAAAAATTGTAGGTATAAAATAAGGCTGCTAAGTTCTATAAGATAGAATTTAACAGCCTTATTTTATTACTTGAATATTGAGTATAAAGTATCTTTTGTGAAATACCTTATATTTCATATTTATTTTAATATCAACACTCGTTTCACTGTTTCACCGTATTTCAAAACATACAAACCTTCACCTAAGTCAGATAAATCAACTTGAAACTGTTGATTGCTCACATTGATTTCTCTTAACTTACGACCTGTTGCATCGAATACTTCAAATAATTCAAAATCAGAACCATCATTTTCCAATGTTACATTTAATATACCATGTGTTGGATTCGGAAATAATTGGAATTGTTCTAACTGCTCCACACCTTCTGTAGAAACAACATCATTATTGCCATTATATGTAGGAGCTTGAATCACGAAGTTTCCTGTTCCATTTGGTACACGAGCATAACCCATATCTGTTGTTTGTTGTCCAAAGCTAACAGAATCTACCAATAAAACAGAAGCATCTAACAACATTACTAATTCACCACCAGATGACAACTTAAAGTTAGCGTGAACAGGATTTGGACCTTGAGAAGAATCTTCATCTGCCCAAATGATTAAATAATCATTTCCTAAAATATGAGTTCCTGAAGGAATATCATATTTAGTCAAGTTGTCCGTTTTATCCGTAATATACCAACCGCTCAAATCAACCGTTGAACCAGACGTATTATACAACTCAATCCAATCATCATAATCACCTGCATTATCTGCCACCGTTGCATCATTTGAAGCCATCAACTCATTGATTACAATATCCGTATTATTTGAAGTACCAACCGCAACATTATAATAATAAACATCATGTTCTGCACCTTCTGGCATATAACTAACTGTATTCACATTATTAGCAGAAACCGCTTCGATATAAAAACGAACGTTTGTTCCGACATCAAAACCAGGGATTTCAGCACCAAAAACGCCATCATTTGCTCCACCACCATCATTATGTTGACCATCGTCAAACATTTCCACTTTCGTAAAATTACCAACTAACGCATCAGAATAATACATATTAACTTCCGCTAAACCATCTGGAGAACTCGCATTTGCTGTAATGTTTACGGTTTCAAATGCTAATGGCTTTTGCCATTGTTGTCCGTTTGTTGTGTAAGAAACACTACCAACCGTTGGTGAGGTAACATCAATTGATGCAAGGTTTGACAAATAATTATAACGAGTGCTAAAGAAATTTTGAAGCGTTGTCACTTCAGATTGAAAAGCAGCATAAGATTCTAATTTTTTAGGATCTGCTTGAACTTCTGCATCGATCATCTGTGAATATTGTGTCAAAATAGGATTGATATTCGCAGGTGCTAATGATTGTTCTAACATCGTTCTAAAGTGAGCCAAATACCTTTGACGAATCGAAGGAACAGCCAACATTCTATTTAATAATGGATAATTAGCATTCGTTGAATTATGAAACGGTGTCCAAGTCGTTGCTTTTGCAGGATCTATCACACTATTACCATCAAACTCCAAAGGAACCATACGACCAGTTTCTACTTCCCAATATAAGTAGTAATCCATTTCACCTTTATAAACATAACCATCATCATCTGTAAAAAGAATCTCACTTGCTAAAAACCATAAAGTACGGTCAATATCCAAATAATTTTCTAAACTATCTTCTAAATCAGCCAAAGGCGTATTCTCTAAAATATCCGTTACTTTTACTAAATCATCCCAAGGATTTGCTTTATTCGCCTTTTTTAATGTGTAATGATCTTGATATAGCGTTGTATCTGCACCTAAGTAATTCAAAGCAGTTGTACCAGCTCCCCATTGACCGCCACCGCCGCCACCAGGTCCGCCACCACCTGGACCACCGCCTCCTGGTCCGCCGCCACCAGGACCACCAACACCATCAGGTGAAATTGCTCTCCAACGAGTTCCGTCATTACTCAAAAACCATTCATTTAAGAAATCACCATTGATTTGTTGAACATGTGGATAAATTCCCCAGTCTTGATCATTGATTGTCAATTTGATAAAAGAAGCCTTTGCCGCAGGAACATAATTTCTAATCTGATTTAAGAAAATAAACTCTCTTAAGAAAGATGGATCTTGAAAACAGTTATTGAAATTCAAGGTCGAATAACCCATCAAATCTTGGTTCTCATCCATAAAATCCGTTGTTACATTAAACGATTTTTTATCTCCTTGAACCATCGTGTAAGAAGTATTTCCTTTGAAACGGACTCCAACACCCGGATAAGAAACGCCATCAACAGTCATATCTGCCTCAAGGTCAGTTCCACTTGCATAGTTACTTGTTAGTAATGTCCAATAGTTCGTTTGACCAAAAGTTAGGTCAATATTTCGGATAATTGATTGGTCGTAAAGACCTGTAGTTGTTTGTCCGCCTGTGTACAATGTTCTACCATCAGTGGATAGATACATGTCGTTTGGAAGACTTTGGGCTTGAATCGCTGTTGTTGTGAAACAGAACAAACAAGCGAACAAAAGTAGTTTTGTAATTTGTTTTAACATGGTGAATATTTAATATATAAGTAAAAATTGTAAACAGATATTTT
>JBGCFH010000147.1:0-28104 GCA_045106825.1 Saprospiraceae bacterium
TAATTACAAACACAACTTGTTTCGATTACGATGCATTCGGAGTAGCAGGATATGATACAGCTTGTATTGTGATATGTGATGATATGGGAGTTTGTGATACAACGATTTACATCATAACAGTTGTACCAACACCAGATACAATAGTGATTAACACAGTATTAGGAGTAGATACCGTATTATGTATCCCAGTAAGTGAATTACCAACTACATTAGATTCAATCTATGTAGGTGCAAACTGTGAAGAATTAGATAGTGCTGATTTAATCATAACTCAAGTTGATACTTGTGTATTGATTATACCAGGTGCTTTAGGTTCAGATACAACTTGTATTATAATTTGTGATTCAATTGGATTCTGTGATACAACATACATTATCATAAACATTACAGATGGCTTTATTGATCCACCAATTGCAGTGAATGATACCGTACCGACAATCGTACAAACAGGTGATGCTCCACCATTCGGACCGAATCCGATTAATATTGATGTATTACCGAACGATACGATACCAGGTTCATTGACTTCAATAAGTGTTATTACGCCACCATTATTAGGTACAGCGATAGTATTACCTGATGGAACGATAGATTATACGCAACTTGAGAAGTGTCCTTATATAGACTCGTTCTCTTACGAAATCTGTAATGCAGCAGGATGTGATACAGCTTGGGTCTTTATTGACGTAACATGTGAAGATATTGTTATCTACAACGGATTCTCACCTAATGGTGATGGAGTGAATGATACATTCGTAATTGAAGGTATTGAACAATATCCAGATGCGAAGTTACTTATCTTCAACCGTTGGGGTAATAGAGTTTACTTACATGATGGAAACGGTACACCTTATGCTAATGATTGGGGTGGAATGTGGGATGATAATAAGATGTTACCAGATGGTACATACTTCTACATACTTGAATTAAATGACGATAAGAGCCGTAAGTTTAGCGGTTATATATTCATACAGAGATAAGATTGAGAGAAATACTAAAAAAGCCTTTCGATGAAAATCGAAGGGCTTTTAGTATTTTAGTATAAAGTATAACATTTTATAAATATTATTTTTTGTGAATATATTTCTCCGTTAAATGATAGAATAGTATAGAAATAAATTTTCTATTTCTATTTTTGTTTTTAATTTAAAGTGTTGTAAATCAATTGTTTAAATCATTTTTCTTAAATTGGGAATTAATGCCAAATAAGTAATTAGTGATAAAAGTGTGACATCATTTTTATAGGTTTTTTTTGGGATTTGGATTTTAAACATGGGAAAATAAATAATACAAAAAAATTATATTTTTTGTAAAATCAAATTTTAACATGTGTTAAGTATTTGATTTTTAGTTGATTATAAATATAAAAATAAAGCTGATAGATTCTGTTATCTATTGGCATAATAGTTGAAAATATGATAATAGAGGTTGAAAATGTTGCATAAAATTCCAGAAAAGAAATCAACATTAAAACCATGTATAAAAACCTTATAAACTAATCATCATGAAAAAAATATTACTTCCTACACTATTATTGATTTTAATGGCGTTCTCCGCGTCAGGACAGCAAGATCCAATGTTCACCAAATATATGTTTAATAGTTTGGTATTCAATCCTGCTTATGCTGGTGCGAAGGATCACTTATCTGTTACGTTATTACACCGTGATCAATGGTGGGGAATTGATGGTGCTCCGAAAACACAATCACTTACAGTACACACGCCTTTAGAAAGCGATAAAGTAGGTGTAGGTTTATCTGTAATTCGTGATGAAATAGGGCCAACAAATACTTTAAATGCAATGGGAAGTTATGCTTATCGTATCCCTTTAGGACAAGGTAAGTTAGCTTTAGGAGTACAAGCAGGAGTTATGAACTACCGAGTAGATGTGAATGAGTTAAATGTTCAAAATCAGGCTGATTTAGTTTTTATGGCAGATATGAATCCAAATATGTGGTTACCAAATGTAGGTGCAGGTATTCACTATTATGTTCCAAATAAGTTTTATGTAGGTGCTTCTGCTCCACATTTATTACAAATGACTTTGAGAGATGGAAACGCAATAGGAAATGTTATGGCACAGCAATTTAGACATTATTATTTATTTGCAGGAGGTGCTATTCGCTTGAACTCTTTAATGGTATTCAAACCTTCAATGTTAATCAAAAACGTAGGTTTATTCGGAGAATTTAAACCTGAAACTGATCCTTATAAATTAATAGGTGCTCCAACAGAATTTGATATTGATTTATCATTGATGATGTACGATGCACTTTGGGTAGGTGTTTCATTCCGTTCTGCTTTTGAAGGGTTTACAGGGTCAAGTTCTATTGATTCAGGTGATATTTGGGCAGCATATTATCTAAGAAATGGATTTAGAATCGGTGTATCTTATGATTATACATTGACTCAATTGAATGATTTTGCACAAGGAACTTATGAGATTATGTTAGGCTACGAAATGAATTACAAAACAAAGCAGATTGTAACACCTCGTTACTTCTAAAATATACAATGATTAGGTATCGGATACTTTTGAGGTATCCGATACTTATTAATTATCACAAAAAACAATTTGAAAGTTTAAAGAACACTATCCACACTATTTAGAACACATTAATCCTTTCAAATTTGACTTCCGTCAAATATTTTTTTAGCATAATTAGAGTCATTAATTAGATATTAAGTAATAAATCAATACTCACATAAAGTGAGTTTTTTTATACTTAGTCAAATTTTTATTTAACGTATATATTTTAAATATATGTATTGTGAATTTGATAACTAATTGATAATCAAATTATAAGTTAATTTGAAGAATTGCTTATTTCTTCTGAATAAGAATAAAAATGGCATGGATTTAGAATATATATAGGAAGTAAAAAAAGGGTTAGATTTCAAAATCTTTTATCATGAAAAAAATCACACTATCGTTGTTATTGGTATGTTTTGTAGCAAGTATGGGACTTGCTCAGAAGGCAAAACTTACAAAAGCCAATACAGAATTTGAGGATTACAATTATAACACCGCAATTGAATTGTACCTTGAAATATTAGACAAAGCCGACATATCAGAAGCAAAGATAAAGTTGGCTGAAAGTTATCGTAAAATAAATAATATGGGCGAAGCAGAGTTTTGGTATGGACAAGTTGTTCATTTACCAGAAGCAAAGCCTATTTATTATTTATATTATGGAAAAGCATTACAAGCTAATGGAAAATGCGACTTAGCAAAACCTTGGTTTGAGAAATATTCAGCAGAAGAGCCTGATGATTTGCGTGGTCAATTATTATCGAATACTTGTGATCGTGAAGAGTTAGAGAAAATGTTGAAATCTCGTAAAGATTTTTACGAAGTTAGAAAATTACCATTCAATACTGCATTCGATGATTTCGGACCGACTTTCTACAAAGGGAACTTAGTTTTCGCTTCAGAAAGAGACAATACTGGTCCAACAAATCGTATTCACGAATGGACAGGTTATCCTTTCTTAGATTTATTTATCACATCAGTTGATACAACCGATGCAGAAGCATTAGAATTTAAATATGATGAAGATCCTGAAAAATATTCTAACCGATTAAATACAAAATACCACGATGGTCCAATCTGTTTTTCACAAGATGAGTCAACCGTATTTTTTACTCGTAACAACTTAGATGAACGTAATAGAGTAGGGAAGGATGATGAAGGAACAATTCGTTTAAAAGTATTTACCGCAGATATTGAAGGTGATAAATGGGCAAATATTCAAGGATTACCATTCAACTCTGACGAATATTCCGTAGCTCATCCTGCTTTAGATATTGATGGGAAAACATTGTATTTTTCATCTGATATGCCAGGTGGATTTGGCGGAATGGATTTGTACTATACGGTTAAGGAAGATGGACAATGGTCGCCTCCTCGTAACTTAGGGCCACGTATTAATACGGAAGGACACGAAGTATTTCCTTACATTCACTCTTCCGGGCGTTTGTATTTCTCTTCTGATGGACACGTTGGTATCGGTATGTTAGATATTTATTATATTGATAATAATAATGGTGTTTGGGGACCTCCAATGAATATTGGTTTTCCTGTAAATACACCTTCTGATGACTTCGGACTTATTTTGAATGAAGAAGAAACCTTCGGGTATTTCTCATCAAATCGTGAAGGTGGCGTTGGTCGTGATGATATTTATAGCTTCAAATATAGTGTTGTTAAGGTAGAAGTTTTGGTTTATGATGAAAACACAAATGAACCAATTGAAAACGCTACCGTTTTAGATGATTGTTCGGGTTTAGAAATGTACACTGGTAGTAATGGTCGAGTGATGATTGAATTACCACTAAATAAGTGTTGTACATTCACAGCAAGTAAGGAAACTTACACTGATAATGCATTAGAAAGTTGTACGCATGATTATAAAGCAAGTACAAAAGTATTTGTAAAAATTCCTCTAAGTCAACCATTAGATTTTGCTATCGAAGGGTTGGTATATGATGAAGAGACTGGCGATCCGTTAGCTAACTCAACCGTTACTTTAGCACCAGATTGTGGAGGTGAAACTATTGAGTTTGAAACAGATGAAAGTGGTCGTTATCGTTTTATTTTAGATAGAGATTGTTGTTATTCTTTAAAAGCTGCACATGAAGGATATTTTGCAGTAAGTACAGACAAACCTTATTGTACAAAAGGATTAAGAGAATCAAAAACGTTTACACACGATTTTCCTTTACAACGCTTTGTTGAACCGATTGAGCCTCCAGGACCTAATGTAGTAATTGACGAAGGAAATCCTTCATCTCCTTGTGATGGTGTTGGTCGTACCTTTGTGATTAAGCATATTTACTATGATTTCGATAAAGCATACATCCGTACAGATGCGGAAGAACCGTTAGCACAATTAATCAAAATTTTGGACGATAATCCTGACTTAGTTGTAGAAATTGGTTCTCACACAGATGCAAGAGGTTCAAATCGTTATAATATTCGATTGTCAGCACGTCGTGCAGAGTCTGTTGTAAAATACTTAATTAACCAAGGAATTGATGCGAATCGCTTAGAAGCGAAAGGTTATGGTGAAACAGATCCTACAAATGATTGTGTCGATGAAATCCCTTGTACAGAAGAACAACATCAACGCAATCGCCGTACTGAGTTCCGTGTAATTGGTAAAATTGATGGTACAAGATATGATTGTGAAAATGAAGTCTTAGATGTTGATCAAGCTTCTACTGAGCCTATCGAATTAAAGAAAATTGATAGATGTGAAAATTGTCCGTTTTAGGATAATAGCATTATAAATATTTTAAAAGGGTTGTTGTACTTTAGTATAGCAACCCTTTTTAGATTTTGAAATATTTACGCCATAAATTCTTTAACTTTTCAAAATACACAAACCATGAAAAAATTTATCCTTAGTTCTTTTACCCTTTTTTTGATATTTATAACTATAACAGTATCCGCTCAAAAAGCAAAATTAGATAGAGCAAACAGCGAATTTGAACGGTACAATTTTGCTTTTGCGATAGAATTGTATCAAGAAATATTAGAAAAGAAAGATATTGTAGAAGCAAAAATTAATTTAGCAGAATGCTATCGTAAGGTCGATAATATGGCGGAAGCAGAATACTGGTACGGACAAATCGTTCATTTACCCGAAGCGAAACCTATCTACTATTTATACTATGCAAAAGCATTGTATGCTAATGGAAAATGTGATTTAGCAAAACCTTGGTTTGAAAAGTATGAAGCAACATTAGATGAAAATACTCGTGTTGAAAAATCTATTTTTGAGATTACGGATTGCGATGAATTTGATAAACTTATTAACCCTCGAAATCATTTTTATGAAGTTAGAAAACTACCATTCAATACAAAATACGATGATTTTAGTCCAGTTTTTTTTAACGGAGGTTTGATTTTCGTTTCAGAACGTAATTATAAACCTACAAATGTTTATGATAATATTCGAGAACCATTTTTTGAATTATTCTTTACGAATATTGATACAATATACTCAGAAGCCAAAGAATATGAATATAATCAAGAACTTGAAAATTATTCAAAAAATCTAAAGACTCAATATCACGACGGTACTATATGTTTTAACAAGTACGAAAACAAGGTTTACTTCACTCGACATAATCTGATAATCAATAAAAATAATACTACAAAAGAACTCTTGAAAATATTTACCGCAGATGTACAGGATGACAAATGGATAAATGTTCAAGAACTTCCATTCAATTCAGATGAATATTCTGTTGCTTATCCAACTTTATCTCTTGATGGAAAAACACTGTATTTTTCTTCCGATATGTCAGGTGGATTTGGTGGAATGGATTTGTATTACGCTGTTTTTGAAAATGGACAATGGTCGCCGCCACATAATTTAGGCCCGAGAATTAATACAAAAAAGCATGAAGTTTTTCCCTACATTCATGCTTCCGGACGTTTATATTTTTCGTCTGATGGACATTTCGGTTTAGGTGGTTTAGATATTTATTATTGCAATAATAATGAAGGTGTTTTTAGTAAAATAACAAATTTAGGTTTTCCAATAAATGCAATAACGGATGATTATGGAATTATCTTAAATGAAGAAAAAACCTTTGGTTATTTTACATCAGATAGAGAGGGAGGAGAAGGTCTTGATGATATTTATAGCTTTAAATACGATGTAGTTAAAGCTGAAATTTTGGTGTATGACGAAAAGACAAATGAGCCAATTCAAGGTGTGGAAGTATTAAATGATTGCTCAAACGGAACATTAACAACAGATGAAAATGGAAAAGTCGTATTCGAATTACCATTAAATAAGTGTTGTTCATTCATAACTAACAAAGAAAATTATGGAGAAAATATAGTAGAAAGTTGTACGCATGATTACAAATCTGGCAGGAAAATATTTTTGAAAATTTCTTTAAGTAGGAAATAAAAGTTTTCTAAAAATCATTGTCACAAAAAACAATAGTAAAATCATAAAGTTTCCCAAAAAGAGTTGTCGTGTTTATACATGGCAACTCTTTTTCGTTTTGGGAATGAATGTGGATAAATATTAATATAATAAATTTCGATATGTGTTTAAAATTATATAAATTTGTATGGATGTAATATATAAATTGCTGTTTTACAATATTAAAGGTATTAGATTAATTCATATTAAATAATTTATTACCATAGTTTCTTAAAATAAATAGTTATGAAAAAAATTGCTACTTGTTGTTTTGTCTTTATCTTTTTCTCCATATTTTTAGCGACATCTGTATCTGCACAGAAAGCTAAAATGGATAGAGCAAATCGAGAATTTCAACGCTTCAATTACGCTGTTGCGATAGAATTGTATCAAGAAATATTAGAAAAGAAAGATATTTCTGAAGCTAAAATTAATATTGCTGAAAGCTATCGTAAAGTAGATAACATGGCAGAAGCAGAATATTGGTATGGACAAATTGTGCATTTGCCAGAAGCAAAACCTGCTTACTCGCTATATTATGCACAAGCACTTCAAGCCAATGGAAAGTGTGATTTAGCCAAGGAATGGTTTAAAAAATATAATGATGCTGCTGGAGGAACAATCCGAAGCGGAAATTTGATTACTACTTGTGATAAAGAAGTGGTAGACGATTTGCTTCGAGCTCGAAAGGATTTTTATCAAATTCAGCATCTAAAACAAATCAATACAAAATACGATGACTTTGGGCCAGTATTTTATGAAAATGGGTTGGTATTCTCTTCTGAAAGAGATAATACTGGTCCTGCAAAACGTATACATGATTGGACGGGTTTTCCGTTCTTAGAGTTGTATTTTTCGGATGTTGATACCGTAAATGCGGAGAATTTAGAATTTACGTATGATGAAAATCCTGATAAATACGATAAAAAATTAAATACAAAGTATCATGATGGCCCAATAGCATTTTCTCCTGATGCCAGCAAAGTATTTTTTACTCGTAATAATATTGATACTAAAAACCGTATTGGAAAAGATGCCGAAGGAACAATTCGTTTAAAGATATTTTCGGCAGAAGAAAATAATGGAAAATGGGCAAACTTAGAAGGTATGCCTTTTAATTCTGATGAATACTCCGTCGCTCATCCAACAATTTCGGCAGATGGTGAAACAATGTATTTTACATCTGATATGCCTGGTGGATTCGGTGGAATGGATTTGTATTATACCGTCTTTGAAGATGGACAATGGGCTCCACCAAAAAACATGGGTCCACGTATTAATACAGAAGGACACGAAGTATTTCCAGTGATTCATCCAAAAACAGGACGTTTGTATTTCTCATCTGATGGACACGCAGGTTTAGGAATGTTAGATATATTCTTTATGGATAATAATGAAGGAGTTTGGGGACAAGTCGTTAATATAGGTTTCCCAATTAACTCTAATGCAGATGATCACGGATTGATATTAAATAATGAAGAAAATTTTGGTTATTTTGTATCTAATCGTGATGGAGGCGTTGGGCGTGATGATATTTATAGCTTCCGCTATGAAGTAGCTAAGATTCAGGTATTAGTTTATGACGAAAATACTGGCGAACCGATTGAAGATGCTGAAGTATTAAACGATTGTTCTAACTTAATGCTGACAACAGGTGCAAATGGAAAAGTAATGTTTGAAATGCCGCTCAATACTTGCTGTACATTCTTGGCAAGTAAAGAAACGTATGAAGATAACAAACGTGATACTTGTACGAATGGTGTAAAACCAGGTGGTGAATTATTATTACGTATTCCTTTGTCTCGTCCTTTAGATTTTGAAATAGAAGGAGTCGTATATGATGAGAAAACAGGTGATCCTATTCCAGATGCTAAAGTGACTTTAATGCCAGATTGTGGAAAAGAGCCAATGGTTGTATCGACTGATGACAAAGGATATTATCATTTTATTTTAGATAAAAAATGTTGTTATAATTTAAAGGCAGAAAAACCAACGTATTTAGCAAAATCTACTGACAAACCTTATTGTACAAAAGGCTTGAAAGAATCTAAGAAATTTGTGCATAACTTCTATTTGAATAAATATATAGAAGGTGGAGAAGGAGAAGAATTTACAGGAAATCGTCCTCCTAATGGAAAGAATGGCTATACAAATCCAGAAACAGGTGAATGGGTAAGTGTCAATCCTCCTCCAGGAGAAAACGGTTACTATAATAATAATGGAGAATGGATTCCAAAACAAACCCCTCCAGGTACAACTCCAGAGTCAGGATATTACACAAATGAAGGCGAATGGGTTTCTACAACAGGAGGAGTAAGTCCTTGTCCAGTAACATTTATCTTAGAGCATATTTATTATGATTTTGATAAAGCATATATTCGTTCTGATGCAGAAGAGCCATTAGCAGAATTAATTAAAATATTAGATGATAATCCTGATTTGGTGGTAGAGATTGGTTCACATACAGATGCCAGAGGTTCAAACCGCTACAATGAAGATTTATCTCGAAGACGTGCTAAATCAGTAGTACAATACTTAGAAGGTCGTGGAATACCATCAAATAGATTAACCTATGAAGGTTATGGTGAAACACAACCAACTAATGAATGTGTGAACAAAGTACCTTGTGATGAAGAAAAACATCAACGTAATCGTCGGACAGAGTTTAGAGTAATTGGTTTAGTTGATGGAACACGATTTAATTGTGATTATAATCAAATGGAGGTTAACGAAAGGTCAGTTGAACCTACAATTATTAAAGTTGATCCTTGTACCAATTGTCCATTTTAACAACGTGGAAATATTATGAAAAAAATAATAGAGTAAAACAGCCAATTAGCAATTAGTATCCCGAATTTTCAATTTGAAAATTCGGGATTTTTATGTAGATAATACCTTAAATATTGTCCCAATCTTTAAAACGAGCAGAGTCAATATAATCTGAAATAACTATTTTTACAGCACTTAAGGAAGCATTACTAATTCTTTCAACAGATCTCGGTAAAAATGAAACTACCCAATCAACTATTTCCTTGATACCAATTGACTTTTTGTCTTTCAAGGCAGTTAATCCATCCTTACGAAACTCTTTATATAATTCCTCTGCTTCTTTACCCAATTCATCATAGTATGCACTTCGCTTTTTTGCTTCAATCAATTCTTCAACTAATCCACCGATAGTATTAGCGTTGTTTATATCTTCCATCATAGCGTCAAAAACCTTATTGTAGGCTGTTTGCACCTTATTGTATTTCTCAATTAAATCTTCCGTAGCATTATTACTATTTTTAAGCCGTCTAACTAATTTTTCAGTTTTTTCTTTATCGGCTGCTATTGATTTAAATAATTTGTTCTTTGGTAATTTGTCTTCTAATTTTTCTAACCATTTTTTATCTTCATTTTGTCCAAAAGCAATCGAAGAAGATAGTAAGAGTGCAATTAGAAGCAGCATTTTAGTTTTCATAGTTCTTAATTTTTTTTTAATGTGATTGTTAAATTTTTTAATAAGGAATCGTTATTCGATTATTTTATGAAATAGATTTTTCTTCTACATTTTTTGCTACGATACCATTGATAGAACATTTCAAGTATTTTTATTATTTATTTTTAAAATATTTTAGTCTTTGTCCTTTCTGAATAATATAAAGTCTCCATTTTCGGTTGATTTTACCTGACCAAATGAAGGGCGTTGAGTTTCAAAATTATACTCATCTTTTCCGACCAGTTCAAAGAAAATTTCTTCTCCAGTTATTACTTTTTTAGTATTTTTTTCTAAAACGGTTACTAAATAATCTACGAAGTTCTCATCAACTAATTCTTCTTCATAACCAGCAGTGATAATTGTTTTTCCTTTTGCACCACAAATCACATCTGCACTTTCCAAAGTTGAAGTAGTCGGTTGGGTTGTACTAATACCGTCATCATCCAAAACTTTACCACTATAACACGCATCAAAAATAAATAATAAGGAGTTTAATTTAGCCCTTTTAATGTCGTTCGTAATTTGATAGATAGGCACGAAGTCTTCATCATTAAGTTGGAAAGTGTAGAAATCATTTGCAGAAGCACCATGTCCTGATATATAAACTAATACATTTGCATCTTCCCCTTTATTTAGATACTCAAAGAGCGTTCTCTGAAATTTTGCTTGAGTCGGATTATTTAGATGAATAATATCCTCTTCAAAGTAATAATTAGCCTCTAACGTTTCTTTTAACTTAAGAGCTTGCCTTGTCCATTTTGGTTCGGGTGTTTCATAATCACTAATTGAAACAATCAACCCATAAGTCTCAGTTTCTAAATCATCATAACAGTTCTTTAAAAAATCTGGACATTTGACTTTGTCAGCGATAAATAAACCATCTGAATTTGGTTGAGGTTCGTTGCCTCTGTCTCCTTTGTTTCCATTTGTTCCACCACCTTTTTTTACTTTAATAAAACCAATCTTTTCCTCAATACCCGAGCCTCCTGTACCTCCTTCTCCACCTGATCCAGGTTTACCATTTTCACCTTTTCGGTTATTAATCTTGATTACTTGAGAATTTGTTTCTACATTAATAGCGGGTTGAATTCCTGTACTACAATAATTAATTTGAACATTACCTCCTTTGCCACCACGTCCTGCTGCACCACCAATTGCACCTTTTTCTCCATGTCCGCCACGTTTTCCTTCGGGCAAATCACATGAAATACAAGCTGGTCCACCATCTCCACCTACACCACCTTTCTTACCGTTTCCACCGTTTCCACCAGCGACATTAATAGTCAAACTACCTAAATCAACAATATTAATATCCATAAAAATATTAACGCCGTTTGTTCCGTTTTCTCCATCGTCTCCCTTTGTTCCTTTTCCGCCGTTTTTATCATATTTCTCACTACTTCCTGTTTTTCCTTTTATCCCTTCATTTCTGCCATCTGCCCCTTTTTTACCGTTTCCGATAATTGTACAATTGTTTCCTATCAAAAAACGATCAGCAGACAGATGCCATTCCGTAATATTTGATAGAACAATAGTGGAGTTATCTTCCATTATAAATTCTTTTACATCTGTTATTTCTGATGTAATAATCAATTGACTTCCGTTTTTAGCTACTAATTTGTGTTGTTTTTGTCCAATTGTAATTATAGGTAATAACAGTAAGACGATAATCAGTTTCGATTTCATTTTGTTTTATTGTAAGTTTATTTTTTATAAAATATAAAACTACCTGAACTTGAGTTTTTTAATTTTCCAATAGATGGTGTTTGAGTTTCAAATGAAAACTCATCACGTCCTACTAACTCATAAAATAATGCTTCGGCTGTAAGAACTTGCTCAGTATTTGTTTCTAATATTTTTACAATAGCATCTACCATTTCATCATCTACCAACTCCTCTTCATAACCTGCGGTAATAATAGATTTACCACTTAAACCACAAATTAGTTCCGGAGGCTCTAAGGTATTTTTAGTAGGCGGACGATTATCGATAGTTCTATCATCTAATAATTTACCACTATAACAAGCATCAAAAATAAAGAGTAATGTATTTAAGTTAGCTTTTTTAATTTCTGCTCTGATTTGGGTAAATGTTAAAAAATCTTCATCATTAGTTTGAAAACGATAATAGTCATTCACTTTATTAAACGAACCATGTCCACTTAAATAAATTAAGACATTAGCATCTTCACTAAGATTTAAGTAATTAATTAATACTTTTTGTAAATCAGCTTGTGTCGGATTATTTAAATGCTTAATTTCTTCAAAATAATAGTTTGCTTCTAATGTATTTTTTAATTTTATAGCCTGTTCTGTCCATTTTGGTTCTGGTGTGCTATAATTACTGACGGAGATTATTAAAGCATAATTTTCATAAGCTTGCATATCAAAACAATCAACATCAAATTCTTCTAAATTTGAATATCCATCTTTACCAAAAGCTTGGTGAGCCTCGCCACCAGTTCCTGTACTACCGCCTTTTTTAGTTTTATGTCCTCTACTTCCGCCATCTCCACCTTTACCAGGTGCACCATTATTACCTCTACTATTATAAATACGGATAACACCTTTTCTATCGTCTGGATTATTAGAAAGTTTAGGAGTTACACTATAATTTTCCGTTACATTATACAATATTTCTACATTGCCACCATTTCCTCCTCTACCAGCAGTTCCTCCTTTACCACCTTGTCCTCCATGTCCGCCACCACAAGTCCGAAATCCGTATCGGTCAAAGTCCTCACTTCCTCCGTTTTGTCCATTTCCTCCTTTTCCTCCATTTCCTCCTCTGCCACCTTTTGCTTCAATAGTTAAACTTCCTAATGATAGGAAGGTAGTTCTAATTTTAATATTTACTCCATTACTACCTGTTCCTCCAGTTGCTCCTGTTTTACCTGTTCTGCCCGATTTACATTTTTTTGCTCTTCCACTACTTCCTGCTCCTTGAGGTGTTTTCCCAGTTTTTCCATTTCCGATTATTTTACAATTTTCACCAATTTCGGATACATTAGCTTTGAGTGACCAACTTGATAAACCCGAAATAATTAAGGTTGAATTATTTTCCATCCGAAATTCTTTAATCTCTATATTATCAGTTATTTCTTTGGTTTCCCCACTTTTAACAATAAAGTTAGATTGGCAAGTAGCAAAGTATGGAACACATGATAAAAAAGCTATTATTAGATTTTTTTTCATCAATTTTATTTTTTATTTATCTAATGCAATAACGAATATTCTTATTGGAGTTACAACTATTTTGATATGCTTAAAAGTTATTGTTGAACTATTTTTGTTAAAATAGTTATCTCATTGATTTAACGCAACGACTAAAAAGACTAAAAAGACTAAAAAGACTAAAAAGACTAAAAAACAAAAAGGCTATAAATTAAAAATAATCTATCAAATCTACAAATCCGCCCAAAGCCACAAATAACGACAAGCAATACTTCTATAAGGTTGCCACGATTCAGCAATTTTAGTTAATTTAGGTTTGAGTTGTCTACCTGTTTCTTCAACATTGTACAACTTAATCATTCGAGTACGAATCGCTAAATCATCTAAAGGCAAAACATCTAACCGATTCAGTGTAAACATCAAAATCATTTCAACTGTCCATTTTCCCACGCCTTTTATTTGAGTTAAATACTCAATTATCGCTTCGTCAGACATTGTTGACCAATCCGTTGGAGATGCTTCTTCATGTTCTTGAAAAAAGGTAGCAACATTTTGAATATAGGAAGCCTTTTGTCGAGATAATCCGACAGCACGTAACGTTTCAATAGAAAAATTTAGAACCTTGTTTTTTGTAGGATAACGATTATCAAATAAGTCAAGAAAACGACCATAGATAGTCGCTGCCGCTTTTATAGATAGTTGTTGTGACACGATGGAACGAGTCAATGCAACATAAACGTCTCCATCAGATACTAAAACTGGCAACTCTAATGTATTAATTAAAGTTGCCAGTTGTTTATCTTGACTAAGATAGTTATTGATTTCTTCTTGATTTAGTTTGATCATAATTGTAAATTTAGAAAATAAAATTTCCTAAATTTACAGAAATCTAATACATTTCAAAATACCAATTCAGTTGCTTAATAAATTTTCGACGAGATTTTTCATACTTCGTACTTCCTCCAAAATCAATTAACTCATTTTGTCCATCCTTATTGATATACTCAATATTACATTCTGTCCAAACAACCGTAAGCAAGTATTTTCGAGACTCAATAAAGCAGTGACGGAAAGCACTTGATTTAGATTTTTGGCTAACAAATGATTTCATTGTCTTTTTTTTGTCCAATGTACTAACGATAATTTTTAATTCAGGATATTTCTTCTTGTCACCTTCTTTTGTTTTTAAAATAATAGGAAGATGCTCATTAATCAAAGTCAATCCATAAGTGAAACCAAGGGTTTTCATCTGTTCAGAGAATTTTTCTTGATTATCATCAATATGAGAAATCGTCCAGCCACTTAATAGATTTTGTTCGATTTTGTTAATAATTGTTTTAGAAGATTTTCGCTTTTTGGGTTTCTTAACTTCAGGATTTGTAAAGCTAAAGCATAAAAAAACACCAATAAATAGTAAACTAATTTTAGCACTTGTAGATGATAACATAGTATGGAAGATTGCGTGATTGATAATAATATTATATACACCATTAAAACTATCAATTTTAATGCTATATTTTTTTTTTTTTTTTATTATCAATTAGATAAGAAATTTATTAAAAAGTATATTATATATAATATATAGTTAGTTATGATATTTGTAAAATGTTAAAAATTAATATTTTAACATTTATTGAAACTAAAAAATGACTTAAATAATTTGCGTTATTTATTATTATAATATAATATTCCAATGTATTTAATTGACATTATAATGACAAATTCTATTGTCGTATCGTATTGTTATGATGAAAATAATAGTGATTTTTGGAAAAGAGCATCAAATAAATACGGTTCTTTGAATTTTTTTTGAAAAGCTCAAAATTCAAAATAATAAAATTTTTTCGATGATGCTATCAGGTATTTGATTGAAAATCAATGGAGTACCGAATACCAATACTATCGTAACAGATTTCATTTTTTATAATTTTCATCAAAAACCACAAATTTTTTCAGATAACCATAAATACTATTGTTTGTGAAGTGTTGATTGTTAAATATCTGAAATTCTTACTAACATATCCTATGATAATTTAACAAATTATTTAGTTACAAGTCATTTTATTATCGTCTTTATCGGGAATTAAGTGATGTAAAAAACAAACAAATAGAAGCTGAAATGATTGATAATTCTTGATTTTTAATATTTATGAAAAAAAAATTACGCAGTTTATACATACAAATCAATAGACAAATCCGTTATTTGTAGGCAATTTGAAATAATATACAATTCAAGGATTAAATTTAATCTCAAATAATTGTGTTATTTAAATTTTTTTGAACAATAAAAATTAGAAATCAAGGCTTTATAAATATGATTTTTATAAATTCACTAATTCATATTTATAACAATTTTAATTTAAAAGACAATGAAGAAAGTATTGAAATTAGCGATTGCAGTAGTTATGATGATTGGACTATTTGCGGGAACGACAATGGCTCAGGCAACAATTGCTTATGTGGAAGCAGATGTATTAATTCAAGATATGGCTGAGTACAAAAAAGCAAACATTGATTTAGAGACTTACGCTAAACAATTGGAAGCTCAGTTGAAACAAGAACAGGAAAAATTCCAAGCTGAATACCAAGCAGTTGTAGATTCTGTTAATAGAGGTATTATTACGCCATTGCAGCAAGAACAGGCTCAAGTACGTATTCAACAGAAACAACAAAGATTAGAATTACAAAGTAGAGATGCTCAAAACAAAATTGTTACTAAAGAGGCAGAATTATTCAAGCCAATTAACGATAAGTTCAGTGCAGCTTTAAAAGCAGTAGCGACATCAAAAGGTTATACTTATATCGTTGACAAAAAAATGTTGTTATATTTTGACGGTGGCGTTGATGCTACGGCAGACGTAAAAGCAAAATTGTTACAACCGTAAGCTTTTCTAAAAATTACTTATAATTGAAGTCCAAAAATGATAGTTTGTGTACACAAACTATCATTTTTTTATTTTTGAAATTATGATTGATTTGAAACAGTTACATCAAGAGTTGATTATTGAAATTCCTGATTATGAATTTGAATACAAAAACAAGGGATTTCGAGAACGAATTGTTGTGAAAAAAGATACTTTTCGAGGTGCAGAAATTTATGAGTTAAATAATCATTTACATGTTATTCCTACTGTTCTAACTTTTAGAGGTCGATTGTTATTCGGTGCAGGAATTGGATTCGCTCCAGCAGTCATAAAAAATTTTGAGCAAGTCGCATTAACGGTCGAAGCTCATTTAGCGGCTCGTTCTGATGATTATAAAACAACTTATATTGAAGAACCAACAGCTATTCCGTTAACAAAAAAACAACGAAAATTAGATGCTTATGTCTTAACTATTTTTGGTTTTATTTCCTTAGTTTTTGGAATTTATCTTTTTACGGATTCAACTGATTTTGATAAATATCAAATTGAGGTTTTTCTTTTAGTTGGTATTGGCGGATATATGCTTTTTGATGGAATCAAAAGATTTAAAAAGCTATGACAAAACCTCGTTTACTCATACTTTCCGACCTTTTCGGACAATCCAAAAACAATTGGGAAAATACTTATATTCAACATTTTCAAAATGATTTTGAAATCAAATATTATGATTGTTGCGAATTAGGAAACGTCGATAAAACCATTTATACACAAGAAAATCTACATCAACAATTTGTCAATTTCGGAATAGAAAAAGCAGTCGATAATTTACTGAAATTAGAAAAGGAAAGAGTAACAATCTTAGCATTCAGCATCGGCGGAACAATCGCTTGGAAAGCCGCTTTGCAAGGTTTGAAAGTCAATAAACTTATCGCTTTATCTGCAACACGTTTACGTTACGAAACCGAAAAACCTAATGGTACAATTCAATTATTTTATGGTAAAAATGATAGATTTCAACCGAATCAAGATTGGTTCAAAAAAATGAAAATCGAACCCAAAATTATCAAAAATACCAACCACGAATTTTATAAAAGCTACAACCCTGAAAGAGTTAAATATGAGTAACCATAGGTTGTACTTATGGCTTAATGTGGCAGATACTTCCGCAACAATCCATAACAATACGTCCCAAACAACGCACTCGCAATCACCAATGCAAACACACTAAAACCATTACCAACCAAAGTGTACATCGGACCCGGACAAGCACCAGTCAACGCCCAGCCAAAACCGAAAATCGTTCCGCCAAACAAATAGCGAGGAATACTAAAATCTTTATTTCGAAAAGTAATCGGTGTTCCAGTAATCGTTTTAATTTGCATTTTTTTAATAATCAAATTCATCGTCACACCAATCATCAACGCAGAACCGATAATTCCGTACATATGAAACGATTGAAAACGAAACATTTCTTGAATACGATACCAAGAAATTGCTTCCGATTTGGTCATCACAATACCGAATAAAATGCCGATTAATAAATATCTTCCGTATTTCATGTGTCTATTTTTTAATTAGAAAAAGTTACAACAATAGCATCAAGTGCGTCTGTATTGAATCCTTTAAATAAGATTGGAAAGAACAAATGTGTCATTAATAAACCGCCAATAAAAAAGCCAATAACAGCAATTAATGAAGGCAGTTGCAGGTTAGATAGTCCACTAATCGCATGACCAGAAGTACAACCTCCAGCCCAACGAGTTCCAAAACCAACACAAAATCCGCCAACAACAATCGAAACTACACCTTGAATACTCATCAAGCTATTCCAAGTAAATAATTCGTAAGGTGCTAAATCACCATTGAAACTTACGCCAATAGCTTGTAAGTCATCAATGGTTCGAGACGATAAATTCAATGAATTTGGGTCAGAAAGAAAATTGGTAGCGATAAATCCACCAATCAAAGCACCAGCAGCAAATACTAAATTCCAAACCTGATTTTTCCAATCGAAGTCAAAAAAGGCAACTCGACGACCAGCTCCTAACATCGAACAAGTTGCTCGAAGCGTAGAAGAAATCCCAAATTCCTTTCCGGCTCGAAGTAATAAAAACATGACAAAGGCTATCATTGGCCCAGAAACGAACCAAGCCCAAGGTTGTCGAATGAACTCTAACATGACAGTTGTTTTAAAATAATAAAGGTGAAATTATATTTCAAGGTGTAAAAATGAAACATTAAAAATTTTAAAACAAGACTTTAGAAAGAGAAGTTTTATGGAATGACATAGAAATAAGCAGCTTTTACATGCTATTGATATTTTGTTAAATTTTATGCTCTTATTTTTACAATTATCTGATTATTAGTTGGATATAAAATTTGGGGCTACTTTTCTAAGTTGGAAAGTTCCAATCTAAAAAACAAAACACTTCCGTCATGCTGAACTTGTTTCAGCATCTCCTAAGTTATTATTTTCGAATCTTTTATGGACTCCTAATCAAAAGTTTGGGAGATGCTGAAACAAGTTCAGCATGACGGAATCTTTACAACGTTAGAAGGATAGCTAATTTTTGAATATATCTATTGTATAAATGCTGTAATTCTGTATGATTGCTTTCAACACTTCAAGTTTACCAACGTATTGAGTCGAAAATAAATTGGAAAAGAATTCTAACATGGATTTATCTTTATTTTGTTAATGGAATAATAAACCTCAAATTAGTATTTTTTCTTTAAAAATAGTAGATTGAGAATGATTATTAATTACGTGATAATCTAAATTTTTCCACGAAAAATTTAAACTCAATAGACTTTATTCTAAAATAGTTTAGTAATGAATGGAAATTAAGATTTTATTGCTAATCGAGGGGACAAAAACGGAGTGTAGCCTTAGCTACATGAGTATTTTGTTAACAGCCTGTCCCGAAACCTCGTAGAAAGAGTAGCGATAAAAGATAATTTAGCTTCATACGAAATTATTTAGAATAAAGTCTAATGCTCTATAACAACTCTAAAAATTAGGGGAAACGTAAAAAAACTATGTGACTATTGTGTTTAAAAAAATCACATAAAACTCGATTCTTATGATAAAAACCATTATAGTTGACGACGTATTAAACAGTCAAAAAGTTTTAGAACAAATCCTAACACGACATTGTCCACAAGTCCAAATTTGCGGATTTGCCAGCAGCGTTTTAGAAGCACAACGATTGATATTAGAACAACAACCTGACTTAGTTTTATTAGATGTTGAAATGCCACCAAACAACGGATTCGAGTTATTAGAACAATTTCCAAATCCTAATTTTGAAGTTATTTTCACAACGGCACACGATCAATATGCACTTCGAGCGATAAAATTTTGTGCCTTAGATTATTTATTAAAACCAATTGATATTCAAGAACTAAAATCAGCAATTGATAAAACATACGCAAAATTTCAAGAAAATAAATCGACCAATAATTCAAAACAAAACTATAATCAACTCATAGAGAATCTCAAAAGTCCAAACCATCAAGAAAATAAAATCGCTTTACCGACTTTAGACGGTTTAGTATTCGTCAGAGTGAATACAATCTTAAGGTGTGAAGCCGACGGAAGTTACACGACAATTCATTTAACTAATAAAAAAACAATCGTTGCGACACGAAAAATCAAAGAATTCGAGCAATTGTTAGCAGAACACAATTTCTTTCGAGTACATCGTTCGCACTTAATTAACTTGAATCACATTGAGAAATATTATAAAGGAACTGGCGGTTATGTCGTGCTTTCTGACGGAACAACAGTCGATGTGGCAAGACGTAAGAAAGAAGAGTTTTTAGAAAGATTGAGTCGAGTTTAGCAACAACCTTGGAAAGGTTGAATATGAGTAACTACGGATTGTATCCGTAGAACAACACACCAAAAAATAACACCAACGCATCTAACCTATCAAACAATCATTACTAAAAAAATAATATTAGTAGAGACGTTTTATTAAAATGTCTTTACACCTATCAATAAAAAATAACAAACCATGAAAATAACAAAATGGCTTGCCATACCAATATTCGTTGGTATCGCAGGGTTAGCGACTATTGCCATGCCGACAGGTGTGCAGCGAATATTAAGCGATGGCTTAACGAAAGTATTGATGAATATTAAGAGTTTTCAAGAAAGTATTCCACAAGATAAAGTCTATTTACACTTAGATAAACCGCTATACAAACCTGGTGAAACCGTTTGGTTTTCGGCTTATGTTCGTGATGCAGCGACAATGCAAAAATCCACCAAATCTGGCATTGTTAAAGTACAATTAATCAATCCGAAAGGTGGAATTGATAAGGAAATTTCCATCATTGGAAAAAATGGTGTTGCAGTTGGAGATTTCGATATTTCGGAATATGCCGCTGGTGGAATTTACAAAGTAAAAGCCTTTACTAATTGGCAAAAAAATGACCCAAATCCTGCGTTTTTTGAGAAAGAAATTACAGTACAAAAAGTCGTCTTACCACGTCTGAAAATGAAAGTCGATTTTCTAAAAAAATCCTATGGAAAAGGTGATAAAGTGGCACTGGATTTGTCGATTCAAACGAACGAAAATCAACCTTTAAAAAATACTGATTTTAATATAAAAGCGTCTTTAGCAGGAAATGAATTGCTTACGCAAAAAGGAAAAACCAACGAAAAAGGAACGGCTTTAATCAAATTCAATTTACCGGATGATTTAAGTACAAATGATGGTTTGGTAAACATCATCATCAATTATCAAGGTCAAGCCGAATCAATTTCTCGTTCGATTCCGATTGTTTTGAATAACGTTACGGTTCAATTATTGCCAGAAGGCGGAGATTTAGTAAACGGTTTAAAAGGTCGTGTAGCGTTTCGTGCAGCAAATGAATTTGGAAAACCTGCCGACATTTCTGGGATTGTTGTAAACTCAAAAGGCGAAACGATTACCAAATTTGAATCTTATCATCAAGGAATGGGAAGTTTTGATTTGATTCCAAAAGCTGATGAAAAATATACAGTAAAAATTACAAAACCAGTTGGCGTAGAGCAAACTTTCGATGTTCCAAAAGCCAAAGAAAATGGGGCAACTTTAGGTATTTCAAAAACAACAAAAACGCATATTTACGCTAATATTCAATCAACTGAAGAACGTGAAATGTTTATCATCACTCGGATTCGTGGCAAACAATATTTTGCGACCGATTTTACAGGAACAAAGCGTTTTACGATTCCAACCGACGAAATGCCAGCTGGCGTTGCACAAGTCACGATTTTTGATAAAATCACTTCACAGCCGATTGCCGAGCGTTTGACTTTCGTCAATAAACACAAAAAACTCAATATTAATATTCGTACAAATAAGGAAAAATATTTGCCTCGTGAAAAGGTCAAAATGACGATAAATGTCACAGATGAAAATGAAAAACCAACAGCTGCAGATTTATCTTTAAGTGTTGTTGATGACCAATTATTGGCTTTCGCCGATGATAAATCAAGCAATATTATGTCATGGTTATTGGTCGAAAGTGATATTCGAGAAACAGTTGAAGAACCGAATTTCTACTTTGAACCAAAAGAAGAAAAAGCGGATAAAGCATTAGATTATTTGTTGATGACCGCAGGTTGGCGACGTTATAGTTGGGACAGAATCAATCAAGGTTATTTACCAGCGATGCCTTACAAAAATGAAGCGGCACAAGTTTGGGGATTTGTTTATGACCAACATACTCATAAAGCATTGACTAACGCAACAGTAAAGGTGAAAGGTTCTACTTTATCCGTAAAAACGGATGGAGAAGGAAAATTTATGATTGAAAATGTCGATTTGACAACTGAAAAAATATTGGAAATATCGGCTGTTGGTTATATGAAACGGGAAATGAAAGCGACGGTTTATGACATCAATTATTTAACGTACATGACGAGTACGAAGATTTATAAAAAACAAAAAGAAGCAGAAGCTAAGAAGAAAAAACAATTGGAAATGAGACGAAAAGAAGCTGAAAGAATGGCTCGTCGTCCAGGTCGTGTGATGGCTGATGGAGCAATTCCGCCTCCGCCACCAATTATGATGGAAGCACCAGAAGAGGAAATGGTTGATGATATTGCTTTTGAGGAAATAGAAGAAGTAGTTGAAGAAGCGGAAGTCGTTCCTGTTTTAAGACAACCGAGAGAACCGAAGCCAGAAATCGTAGAAAAGGAAAAAGTCAATATTCAGCAAAAGGATTTTAAAGTAGTAAATGAGGAAATGGTGAAAAAACCAAAGCCATTACCAAAAGCAAAACCGAAACCTCGTCCTAAATCAAAGCCAAAACCAAAAGCAGAACGTGTGGAGAGAATTTTTCAAGTTGTTGAGCAAATGCCACGTTTTCCTGGGTGTGAAAATATGGTCGGAACAGAGGCAGAAAAGAAAGCTTGTGCGGATAAAAAAATGTTAGAATACATTTATCAAAATATAAAATATCCTAAAATAGCTCTTCAAAATGGTGTCGAAGGTATTGTAGTTGTGAGTTTTGTAGTCGAAGCAGATGGTTCTATTTCTGATGCTAAAGTTATTCGAGACCGCAGCGGAATGTTAGGAAATGAAGCCTTACGACTGGTTAATAATATGAATAATATCGGAAAATGGACACCTGGTAAACAACGTAATGAAAACGCACGAGTTCAGTATAACTTACCAATTCGTTTTCGTGCAGATGGAATGCCAATAGTTGCTGCAAAAGGTTATTACAAAGCCAAAACCTTCCCAAAACCAATCTATGCTGGACAAAAAAATCCGAAAGTACGAGACGATTTCCGAAGTACAATTTACTGGAATGGACACGTAGAAATTGGAAAAACAGGTCGTAAAACGATTGAATTTTATGCCTCTGATGCGATTACGTCTTTCAATATTACCGCAGAAGGAATTGGTGAAATGGGAACGGTTGGACGTAAAGAACAAAAATTCTTTACACAGAAACCATTCAGTTTAGCGACAAAATTACCAACCGAAATTGTGCAAGGTGACGTAATGAATTTGCCGTTGACTTTCGTCAATAATAGTAACGAGGTTATTACAGGTGAGTTGAAAATTGATATTCCAACTGGTTTAACAGCAGCTTCGACTTTGCCAAAAACATTGACTTTGCAACCGAATAAAGCGATTACGAAATATTTTAAATTCAATACCTTATTTCCAATTGCTGAAAAACAACTATTGAAAATTGGCTTCAAAGCCAAAGGTTTCCGTGATGCGTTAGAAACCGAAATGACGATTATTCCAAAAGGTTTTCCAGTGATGCAATCGTTTTCTGGAAAGGAGTTAAACGAAAGTTTTGAAGTTAATATTGAGGATTTAGTTGATGGCTCATTAGACGTAAGTCTAAAAGCCTATCCAAATATTGTGAGCGAAATGATGACTGGTTTGGAAGCGATGTTGAGAGAACCTCACGGCTGTTTTGAGCAAACTTCGTCATCGACTTATCCGAATATTTTGGTCTTGAATTACTTAATCAAAACTGGTCAATCAAAACCTGAAATTGCAGCAAAAGCGAAAAGATTAATCGAAAAAGGCTACAATCGTTTGATTTCGTTTGAGTCCAAAAGTGGCGGATTTGAATGGTTTGGTGGCGACCCAGCACACGAAGGCTTGACAGCTTACGGCTTGATGGAATACATCGACATGAAAGCGGTTTACGATGGCGTTGATGACGCAATGGTCGAACGAACTGCCAACTGGTTATTCAGTCGTCGAGATGGAAAAGGTGGATTTGGACGCAATCCGAGAGCGTTGCATTCGTTCGGTTTGACAGACGAAGCGACGATGAGTATTTATATCACTTGGGCATTAACACAAGCGAAATTTGATGGTTTACAAAAAGAAATTGATTTTGCTTATAATACCGCAATGCAAACCAAACATCCGTATCAATTGGGCTTGACAGCCAATATGTTATACGAAGTTGGTGACAAAGCGACAGCGAAAAAAGTATTGGAACAATTGATGTCGATTCAATTAGAAAGCGGTTCTTGGGAATTTGGAAATAATCACAAATCTGCTCCAGGTTCGAGTGGAAATGCGTTGCGTATCGAAACGGCAGCATTGGCATTAACCGCTTTATTGAAATCCGAAAATCCACATATTTTAAGTGTCAAAAAATGTGCAGAATTTTTACGTAACTCAAGAGGTGGTTACGGTGGATTTGGCAATACAAATAGTACGGTTTTGGCGTTGCGAGGTTTATTGGCTTACGCCAAATTTATGAAAAAGACGGACGAAAGCGGCGAAATTGCAATCTTGGTAAACGATACAGAAGTCGCTCGTCAATCGTACGAAAAAGGTGCAGAAAAAATCGAAATCAAAGGTTTAGAGAAACATTTAAAAAGCGGAAAACAAACCGTTTCGGTTAAATTTGTTGATGCAAAAAATGCCTTACCAACGACTTTAGCCGTCAATTATCATTGCAAAACGCCACCGACAAGTGCAGAATGTGTGATTGATTTGAAGGTAAAATTGGTCACCGAGGTTTCGGGACAAGCGAAAGCCAACATAAAAATGGGCGAAACCATTCGTTTGACTACAACAATTACCAACAAAACCAAAAAAGGTCAACCAATGACTTTAGCGATTGTCGGCATTCCAGCAGGTTTGTCCGCACAACCTTGGCAACTGAAAGAATTGATAGAAAAGAAAGATATTGACTTCTATGAAATCATCGGTAACAATGTCGTTTTCTATTATCGTCAAATGAAACCCGAAGAAGTTCGAGTCATTAACTTGGACTTAAAAGCTGATATTCCAGGCGATTATGAAGCACCAGCTTCGACGGCTTATTTGTATTATACGAATGAGTTGAAGACTTGGGTTGGTGGGAATTCGGTTAAGATTCAGTAGTTTTTAAGCCACAAAAGTTATAAAAGATTAAAACGGTCGAATGCTTCAAAAGCGTTCGACCGTTAAAAGTTTATCTAATTCATTCCTTTTATACTCAAATTTCGGTACTTCAATTAACGTTGAGTTTAAATTATGTAACGATAAAAGAATTATATTTTAAACCTTTAGGTATTAGTGTTGTCCAAACACTAAATCTAAAATTATGAAAAAAGATAATAATTCGTACACAATGTTTTTGAGCGTATCTGCTCTAATTCTAATTTTAATAATCAGTAGCTGTGGAGATTCGGGAGATCCTACGGATCCAGTAGAACCAACCAAAACAGTAGATCGAACTAAATTACCGTTTGGAGGACCTTTAATTTTACGTAGAGATCAAGGTGCAACAGAGCCAAGAGTAGGATATTTATGGTTATGTGGTGTTCCACCTAACGGAGCTGGTAATTCTAACGCAGCTGATTGGACGAATCCAGATGGCACATGGAATTATGAATTAAAACCACTCGTTGAAGGTGAAATGAATTGGGTAAGTGAATTTAATGTTACGCTTGACGGAAATGGAAATCGTATCATTACAGGAAATGCCTTACCGAATCATCCTACTGGTGTTTTTCCAATCGATCCAGCAAGTACTGCTTATCAATATGATCGTAATCCGAATATAATAGATACACATCAAGTTTTATATACATTTCCTGCAATTCCTCAAATAGCTGCTTCACCAAGTTGTGTGACTTATGGACCAGCTGGTATTTCACTTACTGGTAGTGCTATATATCATGGTGCGTCAACTCTTGGAAATGATGCTGCTGCTCACGAAATGTTAGATAGATTTGGAGGTCATACAGATGGTACAGAAACATATCATTATCACCTTTTATCCGATGATCATGAAGATCATATCCATTCACATACTTCGGGACATTCAGCCCTTATGGGTTATATGTTAGACGGATTCGGTATTTATGGTCCTCATGGAGAAGATGGCGAGTTAATGACATCAGCAGATTTAGATGAATGTCATGGACATACACATGAGGTACTTTGGGATGGTCAAATGATTGAATTATATCATTATCATTGGACTTATGATTTCCCATATAATATTGGTTGTTTCAAAGGTGTAAAGTAACGAATTTTAATAAAATCAATCGACTATAGTCGAAATAGTGATTTATTCTACTGTATGGTTCTTAACGTTAAAAAATTATTATGATAATTTTGATTTTTCTAAGTTCTGAAATCTTGTATTAAATTCAGAACTTAGAAAAATCAAAATCTGCAAAATATATACAACAATCCCCAAAATGTTTAAATATTGAAATAACTAAAAACCTACTTTTGCGTTATACAATTTTAGCATTAAAAAATAAATCCAATGTTTTTTAAACAATTTGGCGGTAAAGCAACAAAAGACTTACTACAACAATACGAACAATCTGACAATTGGAAAAATGGTCAATTTCAGAATTTGGAACATACAGAAATGTCAATGGGTTTGACTAAAATTCCAAGTGTTATTTATAAGCAATTAACAAATTCAGCAGGAAGAACACCAAAAAATCCATTGCCAATTCAAGCATTTGATAAAAACGATTTTTTGTCACCAGCAGATAAAGCCAAATTTATTTGGTATGGACACGCAGTTGTATTGATGCGATTAGGCGGAAAAACGTTATTGATTGATCCAATGTTAGGCGATGATACAACGCCGATTGCACCTGCGAAAAACAAACGCTTTTCTGAAAACACCTTGGATTTGATTGATGACTTTCCGGAGATAGATTTGGTATTATTTACCCACGATCATTATGATCATTTGGATTATGCAAGTGTGCAGAAGCTGAAAGGAAAAGTCAAGCATTTCTTTGTCGCTTTAGGTGTAAAAAGACATTTAACCAGTTGGGGAATTTCAGCCGACAAAATTACCGAATTTGATTGGTGGCAAACTCGACAATTTGGAAATACAGAAATTACCTTCACACCAACTCGACATTTTTCAGGTCGAGGATTGACAGATAGGTTTAAATCACTTTGGGGCGGTTGGGCTTTCAAAACGGTAAATGAAAGTATTTGGTTTGGAGGCGATGGCGGATATGGTCAACACTTCAAAGAAATTGGACAAAAACTTGGTGGATTTGATTTTGCCTTTATGGAATGTGGACAATACAATGATGATTGGCACGAAATCCATCTATTTCCACACGAAAGTGTACAAGCTGCGATTGATGCGAAAGCAAAGAAAATTATGCCGTTTCATTGGGCAGGATTTAACTTATCGTATCAACATACTTGGACTGAACCGGTAGAAGAATTTGTAAAATCTGCAAAAGAAAATAATATGAATTATGCGACACCAATTTTAGGTGAAATATTCGATATAGATTCGATTGAGCAAGAAAAATGGTGGTTAAATTATTAAAAAAAATACAAAAAAAACCGTCCAGAATACTGAACGGTTTTAGAAAATAGCGTCCTAAACTATTATCTGAGCAACTACCTAAAATTTTTGTTTAATTGATAATTAACAATTGATAATTGACAATTACAGACTACGAATTCTCAATTTTCCATTCTCAATTTTCAATTGAATTTGCTGTAAGGGAAGGACTCGAACCTTCAAGAAGTAGTTAGTTTTACTTCGATAATTGCCGCCTCAACGGCAGGCATCGAATCAAAATTTATCCCAAACTCTTCGCCCCCGAGACAAGAGGGTGCGGCTGCCAAATTTCGCCACCTTACATTGTTTTAATTGATAATCCCGAGATT